>JAEOSX010000167.1 GCA_016840135.1 Candidatus Hermodarchaeota archaeon | reverse complement strand
CTCATCTTCCTGTGCTGCTGTTTCCATTTAGGTTTGATGGTGCTGGATTTGCTGATTTGGTTCCCTCTTTTGTAATACTCCAAACCCTCTTTGTGTTCATTACTTTCTACCGTTTAGTGAAAATGGGACACCGTACTGCAGGTCTCTTGGTATGGGCGAATCCCCTTGTTACTGCCTTTGAGATTGGAACCCTTTTCCCCCTTGTAATGTTGTTATGTCTACTGGGCTTGGAACATATTGAGAATGCCCAGCGTTGCGTGCTCTGGTTCTCACTTGCAGCAGCTACTTATCTCATCACCGCTCCCTTTGTCATCTTTGCCATATGTTATCATCATTCTAAGGTGAAATCTGTTCTCCGAGGATTAGTTCCCGCCCTTACTGTTACAAGCTTCTTCTTTCTTTGGTCGGCTCTGGAAGGAAGACCTCTCGCGCCCTTACAGGATATGTTTCTTGTCCAGCTCAGCAGAACTTACACTGACTGGAGTGCGGTCACGCCCCTAGCTGCTGCCATGACCTTTGGCTCGCTCCCCAATATTCTGTTCAATGTGTTCGGTGTGGACCTAGTTAGTATATGGACAGGGGGAGCGCTCAGCATGTCAAGTCTCATGATAATCTTCACTCTGGCATTGATGTTGATTCTCCTAATTCGACTTGCACTCTATCCTAGCAACAGAAACTTCATCATTTTCAGCGTTGTAATAACAGGACTCTTAATCGCCTCCAACCCAAAGGGTTCCACTCATTACTTCGTCCTTCTTTTTCTTCCGATACTCATCATTCTATTAAAAGTTAGAAACAAAGGAATGAATTAGAACAGGAAAAGATTTGTGGCGGGCCCGCAGGGACTTGAACCCCGGATCTGCAGCTCCGAAGGCTGCCGCCTAAACCACTCGGCCACGGGCCCAGCTGAATGATGTTAGGAGAATAATCGCATCCTTTAACCGTTTCGTTTTGTAAATTTCGTCATTTTTTATGAAATGCGCCTTCGTCGAAATAGTGAAAAAGACAGGATTACGATTTGTTGAGGAACCAGAATGACAGAGCCCGTGTTGAATCCTTGGGAGCAGTTTCGACAGCAAGTAGTGCGGGCTTTACATGAGATTAGTGGTAAAGATTTGGGTGGGTTTCTAGGAAGACCTGCAAAGCCCGAGCACGGTGATCTTGGTTGCACTGCAGCTTTTTCTTTAGCGAAGGAGCAACGAGGTAACCCAGCAGAGATTGCCAAGGAACTAGCGAAAATTGATACCTCACGATTCTCGCTGATTCAGAAGGTGGTCGCTCAGGGACCCTATGTGAATTTCTATATCAGCATCAAACCCTACCGCCAACTAGTTATTGACACCCTACAACGACTCGGTGAACAATACGGCAGATCAGAAACCTTTCAAGGCATCCGTGCTGTAGTTGAGTATCCCGCTGTTAACCCAAACAATCCCTGGCATATTGGTCATGCCCGAAATGCGGTATTGGGCGACACGATGGCACGTGTACTCGGAATGGTGGGGTACGATGTAACCCGGATGGACTACATCAATGATCTCGGTTTACAAATAGCGGTGGTTTATTGGGGGCTCAAACACCTAGCAAAAGAGCCGCTAAAAGGAAAATATGATCAAGCACTAGGACGAATTTACGTTGAAGCCCATCAAAAACATGACAAGGCTCAAGTAGAACGATATCTACAGCTAATGGAAAAGGGGACCAATGAGGTGGCAAAAGAGGTGCGCGCAATGTCCGAGCGATGCCTTCGCGCCCACCACAAGACAGCCGCCAGACTCGATGTACAACACGATTTACTTGTCTGGGAAAGTGACATTGCCCACTCCGGACTCTTTGCAGAAGCGCTGGACAAGATTCTTGAAAGCCCCAATATCAAACGATTAACAGAAGGCGAAAAAGCGGGATGCCTCATCGTAGATCTCAGTGCCTATGAGGAGTTCAGGCAACTAAAGGACACGGAAAAGATACTGATTCGATCTAATGGTGTTGCTACTTACACAGGAAAGGACGTTGCTTTTCATTTCTGGAAATTCGGTATCATCAAAGATCCATTCCTGTACAGGCAATTCCGGAGGAAGAGAGGAGAAAACCAAACTCTCTGGACTACAACTCAGAAAGGCAAGCCGGGTCGTTTCACACCAGCCAACGTTATTTTCAATGTTATTGGGATGCCTCAAAGTTTTCCGCAGAGAACCGTTTATCTAGTTTTGGAAACCCTCGGCTATACAGACGCGTCAGAGGGCTACTATCATCTAGCTTACGAGTTTGTAACCCTCCCTGGCAAACGTTTCTCAGGACGGAGAGGCACTTGGATAGGATTCAGCACCGACGCGGTTGTCCGAGAAGCAACGCGACGGGCGCGCCGGGAGGTAAAAGCTAGGAATCCTAATGAAAGCCCCAAGTTCTACCGACAAGTAGCCGAATCTATTGGTGCAGCAGCAGTTCGCTACTCACTACTAAAAGTAGCCGTGGAGAAACAAATAACATTCAGATGGAACGAGATGCTGAACTTTGATGGCAACGCTGCGCCCTATCTGATGTACACCCACGCTCGAGCATCCTCTATACTAAGAAAACAATCAGCTCCAAAGACGGCTAATCTAGATGTCTTGAGTACATCTCATGAGATTGAAATCGTCAAATTAATCGGACGTTTCCCTGACATCATTTTGGGGATTGTTGAAGGTATGCAGCGAGAAAAATGGGGTACTCGAATCGAGCTCTTCAAACTCGCTGAATACGCCTACAAGTTATCAGTGGCATTCAATTCTTTCTATAACCACTGCCCAGTTCTCAAAGCCGAGTCGAAGGACCTGATAGCAGCACGCTTACTCCTAGTTGATGCCTGCAGCCAAGTGCTAAGGAACGCTCTTACGCTACTAGGAATTCACCCTCTTGAGCGAATCTAGCGTATCCTACTTAGGGAAATCACGAAGAATATCTTCTAACGTGGGAACACCAATCTCTTGAAGCTCATATCGAACTCTAACCGCAGGCTTTCTGATTTTCACTATGCGTTCTAAATTGATGGGAGTTCCAATCACGACCACATCACAGTCAACCGCATTAATCGTCTTCTCCAGATCACTAACCTGCGCGTCTCCATAACCCATGGCGGGTAGTATTTCGCTTAGGTGAGTATATTTTTCGAAGGTTTCACGAATGCTGCCAACTGCTACACTTCGGGGATCAACAATTTCACTCGCCCCAAACTTGCGGGCAGCCAACCAACCCGCGCCATACTGCATATCACCATGCGTAAGAGTTGGGCCATCTTCGACGACTAGTACGCGTTTTCCACGAATAGCACTTGGATCATCAACGAAGAGAGGCGAAACAGCATCAACAACAATGGCGTTCGGGTTTACTCGAGCAATATTGTCACGAACTTGATCAACATCATCCAGATTTGCGGTTGCTATCTTGTTAATTATCACAACATCAGCTAAACGAAGATTGGTCTCACCAGGATGATAAGACACCTCGTGACCGGGTCGATGGGGATCAGCGATTACCATAAGCAGATCCGAATGATAGAATGGGAAGTCGTTGTTGCCGCCATCCCACAAAATCACATCAGCTTCCTTTTCTGCCTCCTCAAGGATTTTGCCGTAATCAACACCAGCATAGAGGATTGCGCCACGATCGATGTGGGGCTCATATTCCTCCATCTCTTCTATGGTAGTCTTGTGTCGTTTCAAATCCTCAATCGTCTCGAAACGCTGGCAGGCCTGCTCTGCAAGATCACCGTATGGCATGGGGTGCCTGATTACTACTACGCGTAGTCCTTTGTCTCGGAGGATTTGGACAACTCGGCGACTGGTTTGGCTTTTTCCGCAACCAGTGCGCACGGCACAGATTGAAATCACGGGCTTCTTGCTCTTGATCATCGTTGTGCTCGGACCCATGAGCCTGAAGTCTGCGCCTGCTGCGTGAACTAGGGATGCCTTGTGCATAACGTAGTTGTGTGATAGGTCGCTGTAGGCTAGGATGACTTGTTCAACTTTGTGCTTCTTTATTAGCTCTGTTAGTTGTTCCTCGGGGAGAATCGGGATGCCCTTTGGGTAGAGCTTTCCAGAAAGGGCGGGTGGGTAGATTCGTCCTTCTATTCCAGGAATTTGGGTCGCTGTGAATGCGACCACATCGTATAGCTTGTTGTCTCTAAAAAAGACGTTGAAGTTGTGATAGTCTCTACCAGCAGCTCCCATAATAATGACTGGTATTCTTGTCATAGTCAACCACATCTAATGTGAGGAGGCTACATTGAATCACAGTATAAGCCTTCCGTTTGCATAGTAGCGATATAGGCAAACTTTTAAGAGTGGGAGAATTGAACGTGGAAGAACTCGGGGTTGAGAAAATATTGATGGAACGAAGCGTTGCTTACGACCGAGCTATTACAATCTTTAGCCCAGAAGGTCGACTATACCAAGTGGAGTATGCCCTTGAGGCAGTGCGTCGTGGGAAAACAGCAATCGGGGTAAAAGCCACTGATGGTGTTGCGCTCATTGTTCATAAGGAAGCGACGTCGCCACTAATGGACCTTGAACAGATTCAGAAGATTTACGTTATTGACAAACATATAGGAGCAGCTATTGCTGGTCTCCACGCTGATGCTCGAGTTCTGGTTGATTTCTCGCGTGTTCAGTGTCAGATAAACCGGATAACATATGGTGAACCAATCGACGTTGAAGTTCTAACCAAGAAGGTGTGCGACCTTAAACAGAATTACACGCAAGTTGGTGGGATACGACCTTTTGGTGTGTCATTACTAATTGCTGGTGCGGATGCTCAGGGACCCCAAGTCTTCACTACAGACCCCTCTGGATCCTACTGGAGCTGGCGCGCCACCGCGATTGGGTTTAACTCCGAAGCAGCCCGTGATTATCTATCAAAGGAGTACAAACCAACAATCAAGCTTTTCCCTGAGGCAGTGAAGCTCTGCATCGACACACTACGAAAGGTTGTAGAAGACAAACTAGATGAAACAGCGATGGAAATCTCAGTTGCGGAGACGGATAAGCGCGAGTTTAGAAGCCTAACAAAGGAGCAAATTCGTGAGCATATGTGATTTCCGCTACTAGCTACGACCGTTAATATCAGCTTGAGCGTTTAGGTTTCGCTCTCGATTGCCTCCTCTCTCCGTTTCTCTTTCCTTTTTCTATCTTTCAACTTTGCAAGTTGTTGTGAAATGGGTAAATCAAGTCGAAGGACATTATCTGCAGCGTTTTGAACTGCCACACTGAATCCAGGTTCGAATCCAATGGCAAGAGTGTTGATTCCATGTTCTCGGGCCCGCCGAAGAATAGGGGCAGTTCGAGCGTGACGACTAAATACTGCTAGTAAATTTGTCGTAGACCCAAGTATAAGATCCATAGCATCAACGACCATACAGACATGCACGTCATGAGGAGTTACCACTGAAGTGAACCCACTATTTGATATTGCTTCAAGAAGTTTACGAGAAGCATGTTCATCCAAGTAAACCTTTGCAATGCCTATCTTCCCCAGTTCTTCGACTATGCCTTTTAGGTCATCAAGACGAATCTCAAACTGTCGCCGGAGAACATTAGGTCCATCAATTAGCAGAGCTACCCGACCTGACCGCCCTAAGCCGCGCACTAGTCGAATGAGACTACTAATTCTTGATGCCAATATTCACACACTACTGTAGAGAAAGGATGCTTGATTCACCTCTCCCACCTTTTCGACTTAAAGTGTTTACCTTGAATATGAGTATGTCATTTGATTGAATCCAAGAACGTTCCGTAACTTTTGTATAGGCGCTTTTGTATAGGTGGGAGCAAAGTTTGAGGTCGTATCAGATTGAAACAGTACATGACAGAGCAGAAAGCATGGGAAATTGTACGCGGAGCCGATGCAGCCAAGGGAAAAATAGTCTCAGCCACTGTTAATATAAGGTTAAACGAGGGAAAAACAAGTTCAACCTTTTTTAAAACTTTGAGCGAATTATTAAAAGACGGCTTCGACCAACCAAGAGGAAGAGCAGTTGTGACATGGGGAGAAAGGAAGATGGATATAGAAACAACTGCGAGCCTATGGCTCTATTATGGAGATGTGGAGGCAGCACACCTTTTAGCTATCTGCCGCAACCTTGCAGGAAAAACCGGATTTGGTGAGGAGGGGAGACTGCAGGTTACCTGCACTTTAGAGTACGCATCAAAAAACCAGCTCATAATAATAAATGATATGAGCTACCCTGCACGGGGCGTAGAATGCTTAGTGGAAATCACGGCATTAAAACCCTATAAGGCAGTCAGTGCTGCAGGTGAGTACACATTTCATTCCGCTCATGAGTTGAGGGAATTCCTGAAGACAGTAAAAGGAGCGGAGACTTATGTCTTTGAAGAAGAGACTGGAAAGTGGATACGATGGGTGGAGGTCGAGCAACTGGAAAACGAGTTAATTATTAGCATCCCAACATCATCTGGGGCCCGAAAACTCGTCGTCGATCTTGACTCAGGGAAAATAAAAGAAAAGGATAAAACAAGCTAACATCATCATAAACAGTAGCTAGGCTTATAGCTTTAGACCTGTCTAACAATAAGCCATACTAAATTTACCAAATCGTTAAACGAGATGTCCGTGATGACTGGAGAAGAAGAAACCCCAGAGGAAATCGAAGCAGAAGAACATGCAGAAAAAACGGAGCGAAGTGATGTTGCCCGTGAAATCGCGGAGTCACTACCGAAGTTTCTCCTCAATGTACTTGTCACGGTCTTTGTAACATTATTCTATTTCTTCGTAACGCCTATATTTTTGGTATTGGATCTCTATCCGTTACTTTCGGTAAGCCTTATTTTTTGGCCTCTGCCTGTTGTGATTTCTGGTTACAATTTATTGCAGTTAGGAGTCTTGCTTGTCATTATCTTCTTTGGGGTTGAGGCTGTTTTACAATTTGCCAAGTTCGCCAATGCCCTAGTCGACTTTGTTGTTAGCAGGTTTCCAGGAATGAAGTCTAGGGACCGTGCCACAATCCGCCGAATTCCGCTAGACATCATCTACATACTCTTCGTACTTGTCATCTTCGTTTTGATAAGACCCGCACTTGACCCTCTGACTTTTCCAATAGCTGCACTACAACCCTTCTTTGAGCTGTTAGCAGTTTGTATTGTTCTTTACCTTGTCTTAACACTGATGATTGATTTAGCAAAGTCCATACAAAAATCCGCTAAACGCGGTATTGACAAATGGAGTAAGCGACTTGCCAACCGCGTCAGAAAAGAAGATTCATGAGTAAGAAAATGACTAGAAACCCCGTGTTAATAGTACACATTCTATAAGGCGAATTAAAGGATTCCCAGTCCTAGGATGCGGCTTTTGCTATATCGGCGAGAAGGTGGATGGTTTCACGTAGTGTGCGTAATCTTGTCACTTTATTTGGAGCAGGGTCGAGACCAATCAGTATTTGTGTTTCTTGTTTTGTGCTGCGTAGATTGACATAGGCCCAGTCTGCTTGCAATGTCTGTATCCGATGGTTCACTGCCTTTGCCACCAATGCTGCTCTCATTGGAGGACATGTAAAGCGCAGATACCAAGTACCATCCATATCTTTCAGGATTTCTGCACTGACTCCGTGCATTTGGACTAGGAAAGTAATCAGAGGTTCAAGAGCAGGGCGTAGAACTGTATCTCCATCGGGATCCAAGCTCACTAGTTGGTGTTCAAGGTTGACAATGAATATACCCCTCCCAACTCCGAAATACCAAACATTCTCTAGGGTATAAGAGTGAACTAGTGAACCGGTTTCTTTCTCAAGATAAGCTGCAAAGGATTCTATTTTCATTTCAGCCTCACCCGATTTTCGAATAAGGCTTTGGAAGTATCTAAGGGGATACCTAGGTTCAAGGGGATGCGTTCTCACCGCTCCTGACTGAAAATATGCTTTTAGATTCCGGATATGAACTTGATAACAAAAAGCAGGTAAATCGGAGGTAGCAGCCCCCAAAGCTATGAGAATATTGAGAAAGATGCGATCAGGGCAGAGGGGACGAAGTGTACATCGCATCCTGTCTCTCATGCACTGCTTGCATGTACCAGCCATCTTGGTTAAGACTTCTCTGAGCATGAAGCGCCCCATGCTCACATTCCCTAAAGCTTCAATTTCTTCGAACCGATCCTGGTACTTCAAGTAAGTCATGAGAGACACCACAATTATGAATGATTAGAGATAGAGCACTGGTAAAGACTATTCAATACCATGTATAATAGAATTGACCAAGACGCTTGAAACTTCTAAACCTTTCGCTCCTTTGAACAACTTTTAGAGCCAAGAATCAAGGTCAGAATGAAGAATTATAGGAGTTTGATTAAGGAGAGACTTTAATAAACATCAGTAAATCAGTAGTTTCTTGCCCTAGTCTTAAACGAAACTAAGAAAACCCCTTTAGCTAATGGAGAAACGTGAAATGAAAATCAGAGACTTTCGGTTCCATGGCCGAGGCGGCCAAGGTGCTTGGAGTGCGTCGATTTTATTGGCGCGTGCAGCAATTGTAGAAGGAAAATATGCTCAATCCTTTCCCTTCTTTGGCCCAGAGCGGAGCGGCGCGCCTGTTGAATCCTTCGCCCGAATTAGCGATAACGAAATCGAGCTCCACTCTAAGGTCTATGAACCTGATTACGTGTTGGTACTGGACCCTTCGCTACTTCTTCAAGTCCCCGACTCGATCATGGATGGAGTATCGAAGGAAACTGTCCTCTTTGTGAATACTCGGGAAGATGGAGCAGCTGTTGTTAAGCAACTCGGTTTTAAAGGGCAGGTGTGGACCATTCCTGCGACGGATCTAGCGATGAAGACTTTAGGAAGGCCCATCTCAAACACTGCTATGCTTGGTGCATTGATTCGCGCAACAGACATCATAAAACTTAGCAGTTTGTACACCGAAGTAAAGAATCAATTTGGTGAACGAGTCGGCGAAAAAAACGTTACTCTAATCAAACAAGCATTTGATCAGGTGCAAAAATATGGCTAAACAAAAACCTAGCTACAAGGAAATCCCTGCTGCAGCAGTTGCCTGGAAACCTGCAACCGATTACAAAACAGGTGACTGGCGAAGCAAACGACCAATCCGAGACACTGAGAAATGCACAAGGTGCCTGATTTGTTGGGTCTTCTGTCCCGACGGAGCAATTCACTGGGACGGTGAAGACCTCACCTTCGACCTTGACTATTGTAAAGGCTGTGGCATCTGTGCTCAAGAATGCCCCGTTGAATGCATCAAAATGGAGACGGAGGAATGAGTAGAATGGTAGTAGGTAAACAAACCCTGATGGGAATCAATGGCGATGAAGCTGTCGCCTACGCTGCCAAACAAGCCCTTGTAGATGTCTGTGCTGTTTACCCTATAACTCCGCAGACGATTATCGTCGAGAAATATGCCGAGTTCGTGGCTGAGGGCGAAGTGCACACCGAGTTCGTTCGGGTTGAATCAGAGCACAGTGCAATGAGCGCCTGTGTTGGTGCAGCAGCAGCTGGGGCGCGAACCTTTACAGCAAGTGCAGCTAACGGTATTGAACTTATGAACGAGGTAATATTCCTCGCATCATCGATACGTATGCCAATTGTTTTAGCAGTTGCTGACAGGTCACCCAGTGGACCAATCAATATTCACTGTGACCAAACAGTTTCCCTCGCTCAAAGAGATACTGGCTGGATTATGCTCTACTGTGAGAACGCACAAGAGGCATATGACACTACCTTGCAGGCATTCAGGATTGCAGAACACGCTGATGTGCAGCTTCCAGTCATGGTCATGCTCGATGGCTTTGTGTTAACACATACTCTGGAAAACGTGTACTTGCTAGAGGATAAAGTGGCACACAAATTTGTAGGAACTCGAGTACCAATGGAGATCGAAGTAGGGGGGCAGAAGATACCCCTGAAACTTGACCCTAAGACGCCAATCACAATCGGCCCCTTGGCGCTCTTTGACTATTATTTGGAGACAAGGATTCAACACCATGAAGCTATGGAACGAGCACGTCCTGTGATTTCATCGATAAATGATGAATGGGCAAAGCTGTCAGGTAGAAAATATGGTGATGGATTTATTCAATCCTTTGAGGTAGATGACGCAGACGCTGTCATTGTTACCACTGGTAGCACTGCTGGCACTGTTCGCTATGTTGCCCGTCAGCTACGAGCAAAGGGCAAGAAGGTTGGATTGTTGAAGGTTCGAACCTTCCGCCCCTTCCCCTCTGAAAAGGTAGCTGAAATCCTAGAAGGAGTACCAGCGGTTGGTGTCTTCGAGAGGACCCACTCGATTGGTAGCCTTGGTGGACCCCTCTTCAATGAGGTGCGCAGCGCCCTCTACGATCGAGACAAACGACCAGCAGTACTAGGATACTATGGAGGTTTAGGAGGACGTGACCTTCACCCTGATTACTTCGAAACCATCTACAAGGAGCTCTTCAAAGTTAAGCAGACCGGCGAGTTGCCACCTCGACCGGTCAAATACATTAGTCACCGTGAATAGGAGGAAAGGAAAATGACAACTGCAAAAATAAAATGGCGTCCCAAGATAAAAGAAATCGCAAGGCAGGAGGAGTACTTTACAAGCGGTCAACGTCTCTGCGCGGGTTGCCCCGCGGGCACTGTAGCACGACTAGTCATGCATGCTCTCCCCCGACCAGAGAACACGATTATTTCCAATGCAACTGGTTGTCTTGAAGTCGCTTCAACTATTTACCCATTCACTGCTTGGCGTGTTCCCTGGATGCATTCTCTCTTTGAAAACGCCCCCGCTAATGCTTCTGGAATCGAAGCAGCTTATAAGGCCCGGATTCGCCGAGGACTCGAAAAGGAGATGCCTGACCTCCTTGTCTTCAGCGGTGACGGGAGCGGATTCGACATAGGGGTCCAAGCTGCCAGCGGTGCAATCGAACGTCGCCACAACTTCCTATACGTGATTTACGACAACGGAAGCTACTCGAATACTGGTATCCAGCGTTCGGGGGCGACTCCGATGTATGCTTGGAGTACGACCAGTGAGGTTGGAAAAGCGGAACCCGGAAAACCAGTTTGGCGGAAGCCCATTGCGTTGATATACGCAGCGCATAACCCAGCTTTTGCTGCAACAGCGTCAATTTATCATTGGAAAGATTTCATGCAAAAAGTTCGGAAAGGAATGGAGGCTGAAGGTCCAGCAGTTATTCATGTGAAAGCACCATGTCATCGGAGCTGGAGATACAAAGAGGAGCTAGGGATGCAAATGTCGAAGCTAGCAGTTGAGACATGTTATCATCCACTCTGGGAATACGATGGTGAAACACGGTCCTACTCCTTGTCAACGGCATCCAAAGTTATCCAGAAAAAGCCAGAACGGAAGAAGCCCATCGAAGAATGGTTAGAACCCCAAGGTAGGTTCCGTCACCTCTTTCGACCAAAACGGCGAGACGATCTGCTCAAGGAGTTCCAGCGACGCACAGACGAAGACTGGGAACACATCCTCAGAATCACAAAGCAGTAACCCCTCCCCAGCAAATCAAAATCAAGGGAGACACCTCCGCTGAGCTACTATCCTAGCGGATAGTAACAAATTGTGTGTCCGATTTATAAGGAATAACTTCCTTCCTGACTCGATACTAGGACAGTATTGAGGTGCTTTCTAGTTAATGATAGATAAATTACAAGCTTGCGTAGCCTCTAGCGAAAAGCTAGGCGCTCAGTTCGTTGAGGCGAGGTACGATAATCTCACCTTACGGACGCTGAACAGAACAAACGATGTATGGAAAGACATCATCCTGCGTTCCCGAGCAGGCGTTGGCATAACCTGTTACCACGATGGTGTGTCAGGATATTCTTTTACTGCTAGTACCGCTAAAAGAGACTTGGATGAGGCAGCTAAGCGTGCCTTTAAGATGGCGAAAGCCGCAGCACCAGCTGCCTCGTTGAAATTAGATTTTGACCAAAGACCAGCAATCAAGAGCAAAGCCTCTGACACCTTCAGGGTAAAGATTCACCCAAGAACCAAAGACCTCGAATACAAGACCGAACTAGTGAACCGGGCTCTCGAGGCTGCTCGCGAAACAGGAAAGGAAATTCAAACCGTGATGACTTGGTATGGCGAGCTGTTTGGTCAGAAGCTCTTCACGAACAGCGACGGAGCAACTCTTGACTGGGAGTTTCTAGTTATTGATCTCTATTGTCGCGTTACCTCCAAGACGAAAAGCGGTGATCTCGTGAATGGTGTTGAGCGAGCAGGTGGCTGCCGAGGAATGGAGTTATTTAGCACAAAGGGTTCAACTCCTGAAGACGTTGGTAGAGCCACTGGCGCAAACGCTACTGAACAGCTCAAGGCAAAAGCCTGTCCCGCAGGTGAATTCCGAGCTCTGGTAGAAAACAGGCTAGCAGGAGTATTAGCACACGAATCCTTTGGCCACTTGAGCGAAGCGGATTTCATCGTGATAGGCATGTCTCCAATCACTGGTAAAATCGGGGAACGCCTTGGAACAGAACACACGACCATTATTGATGAAGGAAAACCCGACATTGCCAAGTATGGTGGTTTGTGGATTCCCTACGATGATCAGGGTACACCAGCTAGCGAAACGGTGGTTCTCGATAAAGGGATACTCAAACAGTACTTGCATAGCAGAGGGACTGCCAAGCACCTTAAGGCGGAACCCTCTGGTAACTGCCGGGCGGTACACTATGCCTTCGTGCCTATTCCGCGAATGACTAACACCTATTTCAGACCAGGTGACTTGACAGAAGAAGAGGCACTTGAAAACCTTGGAACAGGAGTTTACGCAATCCAAACTGCGGGTGGCCAAGTGGAGGGTGATGGCAGCTTCTTATTCAAGGCAATCCGAGGTTACTGGGTGGAGAAAGGTGAAATCCAACATCCGCTCCGAGAAGTCTCCCTGTCAGGAAACATTCTGCAATTTCTCAACAAGGTGGAAGGCTGTACAAAGGACCTGTTGTTAACTGGCGGATATTTTGGGGGATGCGGAAAGGACGGGCAGTACCCCTTGCCCTGTGGTCTAGGTGGTCCCAAAATGGTGGTCAGAGATGTACGCTTTGGAGGAAAAGCATAACCTAGTGTGAGGTGTTTGTGATGGAATATGAAAAAATCAAGGATACGTTACTAGCTGAGGTGGATTCGGGCCTCAAGTTTGCCCGTTCACTGGATAGTGCTGCTGAATTCGAAATTTACCTTTTGTATCGGCACCGATCCAGCGTCGACATTAGCCAAGGAAAGGTGAAGGCAAACGATGGTATTGTGGCAGGAACCGCTGTACGTGTGGCGAAAGACCAGTGCGTAAGCTTTTCCTCCAGTAGTGGAATTTCAGTGGATCGGATTAAACTCAGTGTTAGGGAAGCTGTTTCTAGCTTGAAGGCTGTGTCCGTCAAGGATGAACGTTTTCAAGGATTCCTCGATCCCAAACGACAAGGTCGCGAGGGAGCATTCGCTACAGAAATCTTGGGCATAAGCACTGAGGATTTAGTTAGTGCTGCAAAGCAGCTGGCAGAGGACGCTAGAAGCGCCGGCGAGAAAATCATGGCTCAAGCTGAGTGTGGTGTTGATTGGGGCGGTTTTGCCATTGGGAATTCGCGAGGAGTACAGAGAGCTTCTACTTCAGCTGATAATTTTTGCCAAGTGTATGCCATGGCGAGAAAAGGTGATGAGCGGCGAGGAGCCTACACGTACGATGTTACAAGAGAACGAGTATTCAACATTGAAGGATTGGGTGAACAAGCTACCAAAGAAGCGGTTAGCCTTCTAGGCGCAAAGAAGCTAGACGTAACTGCGGAGATGCCTACCCTTTGGATACCCAAGGCAGCCACCTCCTACATATTGGCAAGTTTGGCTCAATCAGCGAGCGGAAGAGCTGTTGTAGAAGGGGTCTCTCCAATCGCAGAACGGCTGGGAGACAAAATAGCTGATTCAGGATTCACAGTTCTAGATGATGGCCAGAATCCGGCGAGCCTTGGAACACAAGCAGTTGACCATGAAGGTCATCCCCAAGGGAAAACCCCTATAATCCAGAAAGGTAAATTGAAGAGCTTCCTGTTTGATAGTTACTATTCGAGAGTATACGAAACCGATTCTACAGGTAATTGCTCGCGAGGCGGGGGACCCTTTGGAGCTACCCTACCCTTTGAATCATCACCTGGAATCACCCCGACTTCTCTTGAAGTTGTACAAGGCAGTAAGAGTCAGGAGGAACTAATCTCTTCAATAGACGGAAAGGCTGTGATGATTGTAGACATGCCAGCCGGTATCTTTCATAGCGACGTCGCCACAGGGGAGTTTTCAGCAGTAGCCACATGCGTCTTCCTTATCGAGGATGGTGAAAAGAGAGGAGCGATTCAACCTGTCTCTGTTTCAGGCAGCTTCTACAAGGGTTTCGAGCAGCTACGCGAAGTGGGAAGCGACATCGAAAGAACGCCTTGGGGTGTCACAATTCCGAGCTTGGTCTTTGATGGATTCACGATAGTTGGCTAATCAGGAAGAAGCGAAAATAGCGCGAGCAGCAGAACCTAGTGGGAAGCGTAAAACTTTACCGCTAGGATTTGCTCCATTTCCTTCAACGGAGCAGAATATTCAATGACAGGTAGATTGGAGAAGCTCGTGGCAGAAGTACGCGATTACTGGGGGCTGCGCAGGAAGCAGCCCATAGGCAAACTTGTGAAGATTCTACGCAAAGAGGGCTTCCAGTGTCCCCACGTTCTTTCTGGAATTGGGGAGGATGCGGCAGCAATCGATTTGGGCGGCGACAACATTGTCTTACTTACTACTGACGCGATTGTACCAGAGCTGGCAGCATCAAACCCCTATGTTGCAGGATATGCGTCAATCCTAGTGAACGTGAATGACATTTACGCCACTGGAGGGCGACCAATAGCGGCGATGGTGAATGTAGCTTTCTCCAAGATGGAGGTGGGGGCCCAGTTCATGCGAGGCATCTGCGAGGCAGGCAGAAAATTCCGTGTGGAAGTTGTACGAGGTCACACAACACCCGATGCTATGGCCAATGCGGTGAGTGCATCAATCTGTGGAGTTGTTAGCCGTGATGCTTACATCAGTGCAGGTGGCGCCCAAATAGGAGATAGCCTGATTCTAGCAGCCGATTTTGAGGGACGAGTTTCACCGAATTATCCTCTGGGCTGGGATACAACAACACAAAAGGGATCGGAGGAACTGCTACATCGGTACGAAGTAATGAGGAAATTTGGGCAGCAGGGGCTTCTAAATGCCTCAAAGGATCTCAGTAATGGTGGCATCATAGGCACATCACTGTTGCTTCTCGAGTATGCCCGAAAAGGTGCTGTAATCGATTTGGCAGCGATTCTCCATCCCCAAGAAATTGAACTCAAGGACTGGTTAAAGATGTACATCTCTACCGGTTTTGTTGTGACAACAATACCTGAAAACACAGAAACGGTATTGGCATTGTTTCGAGAACACGGATTCGCATCTTCTGACATAGGCACGATAAATGATGACCAGAAGCTTCGGCTTAAATTCGGAAGCGAGGAGGAGACGGTCTTTGATTTCACTCAGGAATCCATTGTAGCTCCACCAAAACCACCCCAAATTCGGAGCCCTGATTCGAAAAGCCGCAGTTAGTTTTGATTCTCAGCATTCATTCTCTATGCTAAAATAGGAGATGTTACTAAATATGATAGAGAAGGTGAACTAAATGGCTAGCCGAGATTACACTGCAGAGGCTTCAGCCCTCGCTACTAATCTAAAGAACATCATAAAAGATATTGTTTCTGAGCTTCAAGCCAAGGATGCAACTATAGAGCAATTGAAGGCAAGTGTAGAACAGCAGAAGACCGCGATTAGTGAGCTTAAAGGAGAAACGTCAAGTGTTGATGAGCTGAGAAGTAAGAACAAAGCCCTCCAAGAGGAGCTTGATGGTATCCGAGAGCAGCTAGAGAAGATGTCTGAAACCTACAGAGAACTTGTATCGGTGGATGAGGGTATAGAAATCCCAGTTCAGGAATTACTTGCTTTGTACCTTTCACTTCTTGAAGAGGTCTTTGGAGCACAACCACACGCTAAGGCACTGTTTATGCTACACGGTCAAAAGGCGGAGATGAGCCGAACCGAAATCGTCAAAGCAGCTGGCCATGAAGCTGCAGCAATCCGGAAGGCTCTTGGGGACTTAGCACGAGCAGGCCTAATAGAATATGATGTAGAGAGAGATACAGCACGACTAGTGAAGCGTATCTATCGTTGACTAGTCCTTCATCTGAACTAGAATTTCATGGATACGAGGAAGCTTGTAGATAGTAGCAGAAAGATCGCAAATTAGGCGGCATAATTCGGCGCATACTATCCTTTGTTGTAGTGAAGCCTTCGTTTTAGTAGATTTTTCCAAAAGCCCCTTGGCGCTCCGATGGAAAAGCCCTACAACGCGTTTCTCTATGGTGGCAGGTCCCCAGTCAAATGATTCGAAGACACGTTTAGCTTCAGAAATAACACCAGATATGGATTTAGAGTGAAAAGATTTAGCAAGTCGGTTATAGAAATCTTGAGTGCTGCTAATGATGTGTCTGTGTTCTGCGCTTGTAAGAAGTAATATAGTCCCCGATTTTCGTAGAAGTTCTTGGAGCAATCGAGAACCAGGCGCCTCCGACAGGAGACTACGAATCAAATTATAGAATACTTCACCCGATATTCTTGTGACTAGGGTGATGATTTCCAGTGGCTCGCTATAACGGAAGAGTTCCTTACAGGCTTCAAACCAGTAAGTTGGAAGAAGCAAATGACAAGTGCTGGAGTATTTGTCAAGGAGTTGTTCTATTGTTGGGAGCCGCTTATCAGGGTCAGAGACAGAAAGACGGCGCTGGAAAGGTTTACCAGCCAAACCTGTCAAATCAGAGGTCGATTCTCGACCCGAACTTTTTCCAGTTACCGACGATACCCCTTCGGCTGCATCGCTTGGCCACACTAAGACTGGGCTGCTTTTTCCTAATTTTACTAACGCCTTTTCGATACGCGCCAAATGCTTCAAGATTACTTGAACTGCATTATTAACAAATGAAGAACTAGCAGCAGAATCAGCTTGAGCAGAGGGGGCAAGAGCCTGTTTGACTGAATGCTTGACAGCACGCACTCCATCTGTTAATTGCTTAATCTGCTTCTGTTCCATCGCACCTCCTGCTTCGATAGTAAGAAGCGCTTCAATGAGAGTGGAGTTAACAGTCACAAGAATCAGAATCTGTTCAAGCAGTTCTTCAGAGGTAATCACAGACCCGTCCACCCCAACTCTTATCACTACAACTGTAGTAAGCCAAATAACTCTGCTACATCCTGAATTGCTGTTCGTAGCTCTTCTTCACTAGATCCTTTCGATTTCCTGAACCAGCCACGACGTAAAGGTGAAGGACCTGCATGGAGATCCACAAGTTGAGTTGCGGACGTGATTATGTCTTTTATTTCTGGGATTTTCGGTAGTCCCAATAGAACCACAAAGTCAATAGGATTTGCGTCACTATCCTCATAAGAAACAAAGCAAGGGGTAACAGCAGCACCAGGAGCCAAGTAGGGACGAAGAGCCTCCTTGATGTGTGGGTCGTACTCAGCACGTATGAACTCGCGGGCTCCTGAAAAGGTGTAGTAGATTGAGGAGGCGGTAGTATCTTTATCGACTTCAGCAAAGCTACAGTGTTCTACCGCATATTTTACCATATTACGAAGCTGCTGTGGAATGTTCCCTGCAGATGGGATTAACCCTACATCGGAGTATAAGCAGGGGACTACTATTGGGTCTAATTTTCGGGCATAATCGGCAAGATCAGAAGTAGGAAAGACATCTTTACCCGGCTCCACTACACCGGGGCTCAGCATTTGTTCAACAAACCTTAATGCCAGAGGGTTGACGAGTTCAACAAATGCAGACTCTTGCGCTTTAGATACCGCATCAGCTCCATCGGTCGTGGATGGTACTAGAGATTCGACATCTGTAATTTTGGCAAAATCTATGGAAAGTTGGCGTTGAAGAAAGTCGGAAACCTCACCTTTACGCCAAGCAAGAACACGACGAAGCATTGCGCGGTTACTCAGTAAACATACAAGGTCGGCACCTCTGTCTTCTAACTGCGCTCGTAATAACGTTGATAGCGCCCACACGGTATTTACTGCCTCGGAAGACTGGTCCTTAAAGGGTAGAATACCGAAGACGTACGTAAATACACGGCGTTTTTCTTGTTCTTGGAAACGTTCTTTGAGAATCTCGATTAGAGCTGGTGTGCCACCACATCCAGTACCACCACCAGTACTCGTGAAAATGACAAAACCCGAGACTCCCTCATAGCCTAACTCTTTGAGCTGCTCGATGATGATTTCCTTGGATTTGATGGCGTAGTAGTAGCCATCGGTAAAATTCCCCCCACATCCAATTTCAGATTCACCGTAAAGCAGAGTGTTCTCTTTGGGAATACCATACTTTTGGCGTAGTTTCTGGATGTCGGTGCGGTTGGTATTCAAACAGAGATAGCCGCGAATTCTTGGAGGCAACCGCTGCTCACGGGCCTGCTTAAGATAGGCGCCTACAAGGTTGCTACCGCACTCACCGATTCCAATTGCGAACACTTCTGCAGCGCGGCTTGGTTCATCGATTTCTTCATTCATAAATTAACTACTCCTCCGTTTCTCCATAACTGCTGCTAGTTCACGGGCAGCCCATGCGAGGTAACTTGCTGTATCCTCACGGGAATAGGTTTCCTGAATTCGGCGTTCAATTTCATCTAACTGTCGGTTGCGTTCGGTTTTTGACGCTGAGGGGTTGTAATCTGCGAGAAAAACCCTAAGGGCTTTATGCCACTTGTCAATCTCGAGCGTTTTTTCCATCCATTGTGCCTCCATACGACGAATTGAGCTGAATATGTCTATAGCTTCTGAGAGTGAATCGGCATTGGAGAATCGCTGACGGAGTTCCTCCAAGGCATCTAGTGGAAAAATGATTTCGCTGAACTCTTTCGACCGTGTTTGGAAAACACGTTGAATCGTTGAATAGTATTCCGTACTAGTCTCTAATGACTCTTCAAATGCCGTATGGGTTTTCCGTTCTAGATTGCGGATTATGTCTAGGACACTGTCTTGCGCTTCAATTAACGCTAAACAAATCTCAAGTATGGAATGAATGGAATCGGTACCCAGTTGTTCAGGTACTTTTGCTAGCAAACTCCGAAGATTTTCCACAATTTTTACCGATCCATAGCGCTCAAGAAGTGTAGTAGCTTCACTGAGGGTACGCCATAACTCGTCACCTTTATTACGAATCTGAGATAGGAATTTAGGCGAAGTGATAAGTAACTGAAGTTCGTCAAAACGGTCAGCGATATCGGAAATAGTTGCAGGAAGCTTTTCTTGCAATTGAATGAGCTTCTTGGCATAAATCTTGGTATTGATACCCAAAGTATTAGAGACAGCTATCAAATCCGAGACCGCTCGGACTTCCTCTTTGAGAATTTGGTTAAGGTGACCAACGATACGTAGCTCAAAAAGTTCAACAATACTTTGTGCCTTGCGAATGGCCTCCTCATATGTTTCACTTGCAGGAGTAATAGCCGCAAGTTCTTGGATGGCTTCTTGTATCTCTGGAGGGATGGTCAGATTGAGTTTTGTGAGCCTTGATAGAGTAAGACGGAGTTTGAGGTCAAGGCGGTATTTTAACTGCTCAATTGAATCTTGAGCCTTGTAGAGTGCATCACCTCTCACTTCACGGGCTATAACTTCGATTTCTTCAAAGGTAGTGCTTGGGCGTAGTTTGGCTATTGTGGTTTGAAGGAAGTCTTCCATTGCCTTGAAAGATTCACGGTACGCTGGTTTGATTATCTGGATTTCAGCCAGTAGTGCATTGAGTTCGCGTTCCCAAGCTTTGCGGAAAAGATCTATACGCCTCTGAACATATTTCTGCAGCTTTACATAGGCTTTAACCATCTCTGAGAATGAAAGATCCACACTCCGGATAGGTGGTAATTCAGAACCCAGAGCAGTTTTATCAAGCAGAGTATCAGCAGCATCTGAAACCCGTGAGAGCAAATCCTCAAGCACTTGAATTTCGCTCAGCAGCTTTCCATGTTCATCTCTGTACCAAGTTGATACCTCGGAATAGGTAACGACAAGAGATTTGAGCTTCTCCCGCCTAGCCTTCTGTTTCGCTCTTTTCACGGACTGAGCAAGCTCCGGAGTGACAGAGAACTCTTTGCCCTTGACGACCCGTTCAAGATCGTCTAGTATCCGCATAGTTTCTCGGCGGAGGGCAGTCTCTATGTTAGTTTGATGAGTTTGGAGGCGTTCATACCGAGTGATGAGTGAAGCTAAATTATCATCTTGAGACAATTCAGGTTGTGATGGGAGAAAAGACACATCAAGCGAAATACCTCCACTAGCTAGAATACCGTTTAAATCGTGTTCGAATCCAAGAAGTTGACGGCGTACCTCGCTGGAGGCCTTGGCTAGTTGACCATCATATTGTTGGACTAGCCCAAGCAGGTTAGTTAGATTAATGTCTTTAGTGATGTTTTTCAGGAGCCCTTTCAATTGCGTTGAGATGGTAGTAGATACCTTCAATTTGAGACTTCGGGCGGTTTCTAAAAGGGAGAGCGTTGATTCGATACTACTTCGTAGTTTGAGCTGCATAGTCTTAACGATTTCACCACGTCGGCTGGTCAAGTAGTCATGCTCTTCACGTAATAGTTTTCGGACTTTGAGTAGCTCTGTGATGTTAAACCCTGCAACGGATTCACGCTCAGCGCTGATTGGAACATCGCTTTTATCTATACCAACGAACCGGTCATAGGTCTTGATGAGCGCCCGGTTTTGCTCCAATAACTCAGCCACTTGCCTGATCATGGCTTCGCGAATTGCCACATAAGCAGTTTCAAAATTCGACACGAAACGTGCAAGATCTGGCAAGATTTGTGCCCCCTCACCTTCAGTTGAGGGGAAGGCGAGTGATGATAATTTGCGTCCTTGCTTGACATCGAACGTCAGAATTTCATCCTGTAATTTTAGTAGTTCTTCAAAATGAAGACGGAGAGGTTCAGCGTGTAGATGTACTGCTTGTGATATGCGCTCATTAATTTTGGGGGTTCCTGATTTGATTTGCTTCTCAAGACGCCGCTTACGAGGATGTAGAGCCCAAGTGGTCTTCGCTTCACGATTGAATTCCTCTAAGGAGACTAGTTCTCGCTCAATGTCATCAAGGAGTGTGTCCACTTCTGCAGGGAGAGTTCCAAGAATATTTCGAGTCTTCATGCCGACCTCCTTTAACAGTGAAACCGATTTCCGTAACTCTTCAAGAGATTCCGCCATTGTTAACCTTCCTATATTTTTATTCCATATTCGCCCTAGACTACAAAAGCACTCAAATCTTGACCCATTTTTTATTTGAACCTACTAATATAATATAGCTATAAGAAAGCATTTAGTCTCCTCAAATGGGCTCAATCTAGTTTACACTAACGTGTTAACAGACGCTAAGGACCAAAGAGGTTTGAAGATGCATAATTCGACGATGGATCCAAGGAAAGAAGAGAGATTACTCAAAGCGGGTCGAATTGCCGCCCAATCCCTCAAATACACATGTCATCAAGTGAAAGCAGGCGTACCACTGCTAAAGATTGCAGAAGTAGGCGAACAGCACATAATTGAACTTGGAGGACGCCCCGCCTTTCCAATAAACATCTCTGTGAACCACCACGCCGCTCACTACACACCAGGCTACGGAGATTTAACGGTTGTTCCAGAGAAAGCATTGGTCAAGATAGACCTAGGTGCACATGTTGATGGTTATATTGCTGATACTGCCCGTACCGTTATTATAGGTGGCGATGCAGAAATGGAGCGGCTTTTAGAGGCTGCAGAAGCGGGTCTGAATGCTGCAATCGCAAGAATACAATCAGGAGTTAGAGTGTGGGAGGTTTCCAAGGAAATCAACAAGGCTATTCGTAGCTTCGACGTACGACCCATTGAGAACCTGACAGGGCATTCAATTGAACGATTCAATCTTCACTCGGGAATATCCGTTCCCGCTATTGCTCCTGCCTCAGAGCGGGTTCTTTCCCCGAGACTAAAGGAAGATATGGTGATAGCTATCGAGCCCTTCACTACTTACAGCCCTAATCCACGAATATCTAATATTGGAGAAGCACTAATTTTCGGTTTTGCTCAACGTAAGAATCCTAGGAATCCAATGCTGCGCCGTCTTTTCAGTCAAATGAAATTGAAGTATTCCCAACTTCCTTTCGCTTCGCGTTGGTTAGCTGAACTTGTTCCACCAGTAGAAATTAATGATACTCTAACATCTCTGCAAGAAGAACGGTGCATCCACGGTTATGCAGTTCTTGGATTGCACGACGGACACTTCGTAGCTCAGGTTGAACACACGGTCATCGTTACAAAGGATGGCTGCATGATCACCACTAGAAACCAATAATCGGATTGAGCGAAATGGACCATATCAATCTACTTCGAGACATTATTGCAATTGATACTGTCAATGACCGCATTCAAGGACAGCGTCCTTCACGTGATTGCCCAGATTATCTATTAAATCACCTCAGCAAATCAGGTCTTGTTACAGAGATTATTGAACAGAATGGCTACTTCTCTGTGCTTGGTGTTTTGGGAAAAGGCCGCCCTGTCACATGTTTTATCGCTCATTTTGATGTGGTTCCAACAGGCCCCGGGTGGAAAAGCGACCCATTCGAGTTGACCATCAGGAAAGGTCTTGGGTACGGGCGAGGAGCTGCTGATGATAAAGGGAATGTTGTTGCGCTACTCCTAACAGCTAGAACTCTTGCAGCACAAGCGCCATCAGGGACTTTTGTGTTTGCGATGACTGGTGATGAGGAACTGGGTGGTAATAACGGAGCAGCAGCAGTACGGCAACGGCTTGAGCAGATAGATAGTTTCCCCGACTACTTGGTAACAGCGGATGGTCTGGGTATGAAGCTTATTACTAGGCGAAGGAACACATGCGGCTTCACCATCACCGTACCCAAAGAACCCAAACTAATCCAAGGAACAGCAGTGCGACACCGTTTCGTTACAGAGTTTCTAGGAAGAGAGACTAGACACTCAGCCTACTTCTCATCAGGAGTTGATCGCCATGCTATGCTAGCAGCCTCCAACTTTCTCCGGCTCAATCCACATCTTCATGTAAGAGAGGCTAATGGAGGTTTTCTGAAGAGCAACGTAGTCCCTGACTGGGTTGAACTTCTCTGCGTCGACCCCCATCAACAGATCTCCAATTCTGAAGAGTTTGTATGTGATACGAACCTGACACGTCTATTACAAGTGCTACTTCCCCTCTCGCGTGTCCACTTTCCTTCTCACTCCAGCGATTATGGTATTACGCTCTGTCCAAATCTACTACATTCCAAACAAGATGCTTGGGAGGTTTATTTCGATGGACGAGCAATGACTACAGATGCTGCCGCCGAGGAAAACGCCCTTGATGCTGTTCTCAAGGAGCACCTAGCAGGTATCGACTATAAGCTAATAGTTCATATGGGCAAGGGCTACATGAACACGGCGTCATCAACACGAATAGTAAAGACCGCACAAGACATCGCTAACCAGTTAAGTCTTGATAGTGCTCTCATCGAAATGGGTGGAGCATCTGATAACCGACATTTCACTGACCGACCTGTAGAAGCGATCGACTTCGGTCCTATTGGAAACAATATCCATGGTCCCAACGAGTTCGTCTTACTGGAGAGTATTCCGAAAGTAGCTTCCTTTTACACACGTCTTGCTAAGGCTTTGCATAGTCAGTCTTCACGCTGAGTCCTTTCGCGTACCAGGGAATTTTAGATTGACTTGGAAGTGTTTCGTTTACGGCGATATACCCTGTGGAAGTAATAACGCGGATAACGACAATCGTGAGCATCATCATTATCAACACAGATTTAACGTCCCAAAAAAGCGCAAGCCAGTCAAAAACAAATCCAGCGATTATGGCGCCAACAAAGCTTGTAATTCCTGTAACCAGATTAAATAATGCTGTAATGCTGCCGCGGTCCTTCACTGGCGATGAATCCAGCAACCAAGCTGTTGAAGAAACGATGAAAAGACCTGTTAGGCCACCCCCAAAAACTTGGCTTGGGACAAGGAACCAGATATTGTCCGTGATGGCAGCCATCGCATGAGATAGGGGGGCAAGGAATATGAGGAACCGACTGATGAAGAGGATTCCTTTGCGCCCCAAACGGTCAATAAGTGTGCCGCCCAGTATCTGTGTTACGCCAGAGCAAAGACTGAAGAGAGCGGTCAGAAGCAGTACCTGGAAAACATTTGCGTAAAGAACGGTGATTTTAGGGAAGAGCGGCCAAGCTGAACCCATCGCACAAAAGAAGATTGCGTTGATTAAGAGAAAGGGGAGAAAATGAGGTGTACCCTTAACTGCTGCACGAAAATTAAAGACACTACGTTTTGTACGTTGCATAGTCTCTCTTAAACAGAGTACACATACCAAGGCGATAATCGTGATTACTGCAGAGGTGTAGAGTGGGATGTAGTATTGACTTGCACCTGTTAAGCCGAGAGAAACTGTGTAATATCCTACTACAAAGAGAGCCACTGCTGAAGCAACTGTTCCAATCGCTGTTATGACGCCGATGAATCTGCCTCGTCGTTCCAGAGTCGTAATATCGCCTAATAACCCGTTCCAAGCTGGAATTGCTGCACTACCTACAATTGTGGGTACGAGAAGAAGGAGTATTAATTCAAGCGCTGTTCTAGCAAGAGGCATAAGTGCAGCAGTCATCCCCACTGCTAGCAAGCCAATAAAGAGGAACGGGCGTCGACCAAAGCGATCGGAGAGACTCCCCCATAAACCCTGAAGTGAAGCGTTCCCGAGGGTTCGCGTTCCAGTCACTAGGGACTGTTCAATACCAGTGGCCCCGAGAGTAGCTGCAAGAACACCAGTACAAGACCAAACCAGGTTGCCGCCAATCTGCCAACTCGACCAGAGTGCCGCCAGCCGAACCCTCTGTTGATTAGAGGGCTCTGTTGAGTCCGGCTGGTTGCCTTTCATTTTTTCCACTTCTTCTGAATGGCAAGCTAACTCGTAAAGTAGAAAAGCCTTCGCAAGGAGTTAAAAAACACATTCTAATGGTGGTTAATTTGTTGGGTATAAAATTTTCCCGAAAGCTTCGTGAAGTCCTCACCACACATGAGAAATGGCGCCGCCGCTGTTTAAACCTAATTCCTTCCGAAAACGTGACCAGCCCATTAGTACGTAGGATGCTTGCCTCTGATTTCGGTCACCGCTACTACTGGGACGAGCCGTGGTACGGTGGACAGAAGTTTACTGAACAAATCGAGCAATTAACAGTAGAGGCAGCGAAACAACTCTTTGACGCTAAATATGCTAATGTTCGAGCATTATCCGGTCACATGTCCCTAATGGCGGCGCTGATGGGTCTTTTAGAGCCAGGTGACAGTGTGATTGTTTCTAGCACTGAAAACGGAGGATACCCTCTAAATCTACAAGCTCGTTTCCCAATGGACCTTCATTACTTCCCTTATCACCAGGATCGCTATTCAATGGATGAAGAAGGTGCTGCGGAGCTTGTTGAGAGGGTGAAGCCACGTGTAGTAGTTCTTGGTGCCAGCTTGTTTCCTTTTCCACACCCCACACGAGTGGTAGCAAAAGCAGCACGTAAAGCGGGGGCTGTTTCAGTTTATGATGGCTCACATGTATTGGGGCTTATTGCTGGGCGCCAGTTCCAGGACCCCTTTGAGGAAGGAGCTGAAATCCTACTGGGAAGCACTCATAAAACTCTCTTTGGACCGCAAGGGGGAATTGTGTTAGTACGAGAGAACATGGAACTCGCAGAGCAAATCGATTTGATGCTACGAGCACCGCCAGTACTGGTTGACAATTTTCATATGAATCGTGTTGCAGGTCTGGGAGTTGCTCTGGCGGAGTTACTCCAGTTTGGCAGTGATTATGCTCGTCAAGTTGTTTTAAATGCTCAGACACTAGCTAAATCGTTACACGACCGTGGAATACGGGTTGTTGGGGCAGAGAGGGGATTCACAGAATCTCACCAAGTGCTGCTTCATGTGGATAGTGTCGAAGAGGGGCTGTGTATCCGAGACCGGTTGGAGGCGGCTGATATCATCGCAGATGTAGGTGTCCGACTTGGCTCCCAAGAACTCACTCGATTAGGTATGAAAGAACCTGAAATGATGGAAGTCGCCGAGCTAATTCAGGCAATCCTTGTTGACCAGCAATCTCCGAGAAAGGTGAAATCACGAGTGCACACTCTCATTGACAAGTTCCAAGAAATCCAATACTGCTTTAAGGAAGAACCGTAGGCAAACTGTTCTACAAGAGTTGAAAATTGCGACCCGAAAGTATTTTGAATGATTATGCCAAGAATGAGAATCTAGTGAGGGGAGCACATGCTAGAGAAATCATTGGAAAGATATGAGAAAAAACAAAGGGTGCTGCCAACCATTCCAGATGTTACCTAAAAGTAGGAGTTGATGAATTATACGTATTTTCATTATCGATCATGGTGAGTGTCAAAAGATCGCTCGGCTGGAGGAGTTAGCGGAATACTCCACTCAACCGGATTTCCTATGGATAACAGTAATTGACGATAGTGTAGACGCGCTAACTTCGCTCTGCCAATACCTCTCAGCGGTCACATCAAAGAGCATAGATGTCAAGAGCCTGACTGCCGTAATGCAGCACCATCCCCGTGGTTCAACGAAATACCACAGATTCTACAATTTCTCTGCGCTTCACGTACCAATAATGATCTCAGAGCCAGCTATTCTTTACAAGCCCTATCTGATTCTCTTAGGCGAACGAATCGTAGTCACAATTGGTGGCGATCTTCCACTGGAATCAATAAATGAAGTAGAGGAAACGATACGTAATTTCACTAGGACAGGGCGTCAAGTGACAACATCGATGGTGTGTGTGCGGGTCTTAGGTGAAATAGTTGAACTCAACTCTAAGGCGATTCAGAGCATTGTTACGAAGTCTACAGAACTCTCAGGACGCTTTGTTGAAGTAGATATCAGTGAACTATTGGAAGAAATCACAGCAGTGAGAAGATCACTAAATGATGCGTACAACCACCTCCTTGATCAGCGAGGGGTTGTGGATTTGATGCTTCAACATGTTCCGCGGTACCTTGACCTTTCAGACCACCGCTTAATCTCCCTCATCCAAATATCCCAAACAGAATTGGAACGCCAACAACAAACATTGGAGTACCAATCCCGAGCAATGTCAGACCTTGTTTCGTTGCACAGTGTCCTCCTTTCAAATCGGTTGAACAAGGTCATCCTAATGCTTACATCAATCACGGTTCTTACAGCGTTTGTCACAACAGTGACTAATATCATGGGTATGAATGCGACTCTGTTTAATCCACAGCCAACAATCACCCTATTCGGTATACCCATGCCAGTGTGGGTTTTAGAGGTCCTCATAGCCCTAAGCGCGTTTCTTTTGGGACTAATCTGGCTAGTCAGAAAAGGTTGGGTGACAATCCGCTTGCCCTTTGAAACCTAGGAACCACCACTACAACCCAAAAAACACCTCCCAGAAAACAGACGCTAGCCTTTTCAGACAGCGGTTTCACTAAACCCTCTGGAGTAAGACAATCTATGCCTGATTCGGGAAAAGAGACATCATTAAATCAAGTTATTCAGCAGCTAGTCCCAGACGGAAGTCAGGTCTACTGTGAGGGAATATTAGCTAACAGGTTGCCGATGGCTGCAGTGCACGAGATAATTCGAGCACGGCGTCGTGGACTCCGGTTGGTCTCCGCTCCTAATGGATTAGCTATTGACCAGTTGATTGGAGCCGGTTGTGTAGAGGAGGTCGAATTTTATTTTCTTGGTTTCATGACAAACAAGGGTTTTCAAGCTATGCGGCGTTTCCGCTCGGCAGTGGAGGCTGGTAGAATAAGGGCAAAGGAGAGTATGGGCTACGCCGTTTGTATGGCTTTACGGGCGGGTGCTTATGGAATCCCTTTCATACCGATTCCAGATTTCCGAGGGTCTGACCTCCTCAATGTTAGGGATGATTACAGAATAATGTCTTCCCCATACAATCCTGATGAAATGACTGTTATTGTACCTGCACTCCAGCCAGATGTTCTCCTTCTTCATGCTCATACAGCTGATGAGCATGGGAATGTTGTTTTAGATGAGCCTTGGCCTATGTTCACTTTGACTACGGCTCAAGCTTGTCAGAGAGTTTTGGTGACTGTAGAGGAGGTAGTAGAAGCAGGTAAATTGGGTTCCAGTCGAATTACGATTCCTCACTTCCTTGTTGACGCGGTGGTTAAGGTTCCCTTTGGTGCAGCACCCACAGCTCTGAATAAGCGCTATGAAGTGGATGATAATCACATCGCAGTGTATCAGGAATCTGCAAAAACCGCTGAGGGGTTCGCACAGTACCTCGATGAATACATATTTGGTTGCACCGATCACGAGGCGTTCATAGATAAAATTGGTCAGCCTCGAGAGTGGATTAGGGGGTCTTGATTAAGATGCGTTACAGTTTTCCTGAACTAATAATTTCAACCCTGTCCAGCCAACTTAGAGATGGTGAGCGAGTCTTTACAGGTGTAGCAAGCCCTGTCCAGATGATGGCTACTTTTCTGGCAAAAGCTACACATGCTCCGAACCTCCTCTATTTCACGATTCTAGGCACGGTAGACCCGCAGCCTTTTCGATTGCCATACTCTACTGGGAGCCCTCATCTTTTTGATCGATGCGCCAACGCGATTACCTTTCCGGAAATCTTTGATCTAGCGAACCGTGGTAGAATGGATGTTGCTTTTCTTGGTGGCGTACAAATTGACAAGTTTGGCAGCTTGAATATGAGTGTTATTGGAAATGATTTTTCTCGCCCGAAGGTTCGCTTACCAGGAGGGGCAGGGGGGCCGTTGATGATTCGAAGCTTCAAACGAGTCATTTCTTGGAGATCACGTCATAGTCAGCGATGTCTTGTAGAACAACTACCATTCACTACAAGCCCCGGATGGATTTCAGATTTGAAAGGGCAGCGTCATGGAGGACCAGACGTGCTTGTTACTGATCTCTGTGTCTTCAAATTTAGCAGAACAACCAAGCACTTCCACCTAGAATCAATTCACCCAGAAATAGATTTAGACACTGTAAAGTCACAAACGGGCTTTCTTTTCCGAACGCCAAGACGCCAAGCAATAACGCGTGAACCATCGGAGAACGAACTCGAGATACTTCGCAGATATATTGACCCTAATAACATCAGAGACGACTTGCTTGGTTCACCGAAAGTAATACAATGATGAAATTGACGTAATGTTTATAAGCGGCTTCCAGCACGAAACGAGGTTGCGGGTAACACATTCTTTTCTGTAAGTATTGGGTGATCACTTGGAATTATCAGAAAGAGAAATGAAGTTCGTGGAGAAACTGCTTGAAAGACGGGGATTCGAGAAGACCGGTGAAGGCGAGGAGCACGAGGACTATCTTGATATCTATTCGAAATCGACTAAACCGAAATCGAAGGAGACGCTGCTGCTCAGAGTCTTTCTTGGAAAGGATGTCATTGGAGTCGAAATCCTACGAAATCTGGTGAAGGCGCAGGAGGACGGCGAGTATAATAGAGCGGTCCTCATCGGCGGCGAACGATATACTTACGCCGCTCGGCGCGAAGCAAAGGAGAAGAATGTAGAAATGCTTCATCGCAGGTTTCTCTCAATCGACCTCTTTATGCACGTAATCGTGCCAGAGCATGATGTTGTACCTCAGGACGAGGTAGAAGAAGTAGAGAAACAGTATGG
>JAEOSX010000166.1 GCA_016840135.1 Candidatus Hermodarchaeota archaeon | reverse complement strand
CGACCCCACTTCTTTTAGTATCTTCAAACAAGTGTTTGAACACTTGACAGCACCCAAGGACAACTGATGTTAATGCCAGTTCCCAAAAGGCTAAATGCAGCCAAGGAACAAAGCCAGAAAGTGTGGTTAGTCACGTGACGTCATCGAAACCTCCTCTAGAACGTGTAGTTCTTCCCTTTTCTGCCATCGTAAACCATGAACCCCTCAAACTGGCCCTCCTCCTCAATGCCGTTAACCCTCGAATTGGCGGGCTCCTCATAACAGGACCAAAGGGAACAGGAAAGACCACGATTGTCCGAGCACTTGCTGCGCTACTCCCTGAGATTCCTGTGGTCAAGGGATGCACCTTCCGATGCAATCCTGAGGATCCAACGAATCTCTGCATTGCCTGCAAAGAGAAGCTCCAGAAAAGGGGCAAGCTACTAAAAGAGAGGCGACGGATGCGCGTCATTGACCTCCCCTTAAGCGCCACTGAAGATCGGGTCGTGGGAAGCCTGGACGTGGAACGAGCAATCCGAGAAGGAATCGCCGCCCTCAAACCCGGAATCATGGCGTCAGCCAACCAGATGATCCTCTACATAGACGAGATCAATCTCCTACCTGATCATCTAGTAGATGCACTTCTCGATGCAGCCGCCACAGGGATCAATGTAGTTGAGAGAGAAGGCATCTCCGTCAGCCATCCTGCCCAATTCATTTTCCTTGGGTCAATGAACCCTGAGGAGGGTGAGCTAAGACCCCAACTGCTAGACAGGTTTCCCTTAAGCGTCTCCATCGAACGCCCTTTCTCAGTAGAGGAAAGAATTGACATCATCAAACTAAACCTTGACTTCGACAGAGATCCTGAAGAACTTCGCACACAATACAAAGAACAAGAGGCTGAACTCCGTGGAGAAATCGTCGAAGCAAGAAAGCGAATACCACAAGTGAAGGTTCCAGACAATATAATGCAGGTCATCGCTTACATGTGCTCCAAACTACTCGTCGATGGAGTAAGACCCGACATCGTCATCGCAAAGGCTGCCATGGCCTATGCTGCACTAGACGGGCGCACAGAAGTAACCATTGAAGATGTACAAGTTGTATCACCTCTTGCTCTCAGCCACCGAACTCGCCAGCGAGGAATACTAGAACCACCCACCAGAGAAAGCATCATTTCCGCCTTAACTGAAGCACGAAAAAAAGTGAAATCTGAAGACCCGAGAGGTCGGGTCCAAGCAGAGCGTCTGAAGGAGGAACGCAGCAGCCTCCTAAGCAAGCTCAAACAATTCCACTCAGTAAAAGAAAAAGACCAAGAACAAGGTGAACGCTACCAAGGGCGGTCACCAAGACGTAGACCCGGAGGGCGAATATCATGGACTGGATTTGTCTGCTTCTATATCGTCTTGGCTGCTGCCTTTAGCATATTATTGTCGATGTTCCTCCCCTTCTTATTTCCAGTTACTGTTATACTGGGGGGGTTGATGGCAGCTGGTCTACTAGGAATCTTCGAAAGAGTGCTTCGGCACGCTCGAAGCCCAGGTTTCATAATGCCAACCACCGCAGGAGGAGACAGTCCTCCTGGCGGAAAAGGAAAGTTTAGACGCGCTACCCATAGGGGTTCCTCACAATCATCACCAACAACCGCAGCTGCCCCACCCTCTTCCAAAACCAAATCCCCCTTGACCATCACTAGTTCAGAAGCTGCCCGCACAAAGCTACCCTCCCTGATTCGTCTCGATGAAGGAAAACCACTATTCCAGCCACAAGACCTCCTAGACTCGCCCTTTTTCGCTCGCCCTCGAGCACCCAAATGGGCTATCCGCCAGGTGTGGCGACGAACAGGTTCAGCCCGATCACACCAAGCAGAGGGAGGCGCACTCCAAGGCGCAGGTATTCCCCATGGTCCTCCTCGAAGCATTCACATACCTGCCTCAATTACTGCTGCAGCCCCTCATAGCACTCGAACCCGGCAAAAATCACTTACTGTACAAATTCGCCCACAGGATGTCAGAGAGAAGCGCTACAGAGCAAAAACACCACTAACAATCGTCTTTGTACTCGATCTAAGTATCTCAATGCTGAAGAGCCTCGATAAACTACAGAGTTCTATTCTCTCCTTCAAGGCCTGTCTTGAGGGTACAAGGGATCGTGTTGGGTTAATCGTGCTCAAAGACTGGGGTGCTGCTGAAGTTCAAGCGCCAACTGCTAACTGGACTCGTCTTCTAGCTAAACTAATGGCGCTACGCTTGTCAGGCTACACTCCCCTTGCAGCAGGATTACAGAAAGCCTTAGAAACTCTAAAACGAGAAAAAAGGCGGAATCCCGGTGTTGTACCCTTAGTCGTTGTGTTCAGTGACTTTCTTCCAAATATCCGGTTGGGAAAAACAGAAAGCGTGGACATCGGACTACCAGAAGCCATCGCAGACGTACTCTACCAGTGCCATCTCTTAGGTAATGCCCGCATTCCAGCTATCACAGTTAATCTTCATAAAGAATTCTTTAAAATCAAGGGCAAAAGACACCATGACATCATTGAGGGTTCACTGTTAAAGAGCGCCCGAGAACT
>JAEOSX010000025.1 GCA_016840135.1 Candidatus Hermodarchaeota archaeon | reverse complement strand
TGGTCACACCCGTTGTAATCATTGCCGAGCGGGAGAAGTTAAGGGAGGAACTGGTTTCTGCTGCCAGTGCCATCGGCTTGGTTTCAAGAAGAAACCGAGGAAACACACTAAGAGCTAATTAATTTACACTGGTTTGAGCAAGATATATAATCAATCTAGGAGAACACTTTCGATAAGGTGTGACTTTTCATGGCCCGTAGATGCAGTTACTGCAAACATACTGAATGCACTAAATGTCGAATTGAACAGAAAAAGGGTAAGAAAGGTTACTGCTGTCGTTGCCATAGAACCAATGTGATGAAGTAACCTCAAACTAGACCCAGCAAAAAGAGATGGTAAGAAATGACTGTAATCATCAAATGGCTCGGACATGCTTCTTTTCAGATTAAGGCTCTGGGAAAGGTCATTTACATCGACCTTCAGAAGAGCGCAGAGCCAGAGGAACCTGCCGATTTGGTTCTTGTTACACACTCCCACTTTGATCACTGTGACCCAGAGAAAATCGCGCAGGTACGCCAGGAGAAAACCGTTGTTATCGCACCCGCTGATTGTGTTGATAAGATTGGCGGGGTAGTAAAATCCCTTGCAGCTGGTGAGGAGACCGATGTTGATGGAATCCGCATAAAAGCCGTGGAGGCTTACAACGTCAAGCGATTCCGCTCACCTGGGAAACCCTTCCACCCCAAGGGATATGGTGTCGGCTACCTAGTGACAGCAGAGGGACAGACAATCTATCACGCCGGCGATACTGGTTTCATCCCAGAGATGGAGAAGCTTGGCAAGGTAGATGTTGCACTGCTGCCTACTGGCGGTACATATACGATGGATGACGTTGATGGAGCAGAAGCTGCTCTTGTAATCAAACCGAGAATCGTAATTCCCATGCACACTTGGGACACAAATCCAGAGGTCTTCCGGCGGAGATTAGAGGCTGCCACTGACATCTATGTCCAGGTTCTAGAGCTTGGTAAAGAGTACAAGCTTGGTTGAACTGCCCACCCTGTAGATTCAATCGAATATCAGGTCCTGTCCTAGAAGGACGCGAGTTTCGCTAGTGTGACAGGTTTTGTGAGTTATTTTCCTATTGCATCCCGGTAGAGTTGTTCGAAGAAGTCGCCGAACAGTTTCTCTCGAGCCTTCCAGGAATCCTTGCTCTCCTTTGCTTCCTTGCAACGTTCGATGTGGAATTTCCAGCCACGCTTGTCCTCAGGATTCTCGGCAAGCCTTTGTTTGATGCGTACAGTACGCCCCTTGTTGTGAAACTCGTAGATTAGTCCGTATGGAATATACCCTTCCATGGCACCCTTCGCCATGGAAACAAATCCTCCGCGGTATCCTCCCTTGCTCGCCCGGAAGGCAATGCCATTTTCTGTGAGGATTAGGTGGCCGTACTTCTTGTCGCCGCCAAACCCGGTTTTCCAGATAGTGGCTCGTGAAGTATAGGTGATTGTGTCGCCTTTGGGGACTAGGCCTAGGAGTCTTTGATCAAGTATTGCTATTGGTGCATAGAGATGTTTTTCAGTCATAATAAACCTCCCTAAGAATTAACAGCCGTAACGAAATAAAAGGGTTACTAGAGTAGCTAGTAGTTCCTTAGAAACCCTAGGAAGAACCAACAACCTAATTAGCTCCCCGATTACTTGTAGGGAACTGTTACCCCTAGACTTATTTCTGAGGATAACTGAGAGGCTAGACCACTGAGGTGACTAGATGATTCTCCTAAACCCCCGTGAATACACACACTTGTATCCTGACAAACGATCCCGAGAAATCATGCTGAAGACCATTGAGTGGTTCGAGAAACGTGGGAAACAACAACTGAAAGCAGACGACCACGCTCGGACCTTCTACACCGATTTCATTGAATTCCAAAAAACCGAAGGCATCTTCGCAACACTCCTCACACCGAGTGAATACGGGGATGGCAAAACCCGCTGGGACACTTGGCGAAACTGTGGATTCAATGAAATCCTAGCCTTCTACGGATTGGCTTACTGGTATACTTGGCAGGTTTCAATCCTAGGATTAGGACCTATCTGGATGAGCAATAACGAGGAAGCTAAACGCAAGGCTGCAAAGCTGCTAAAGGAGGGGAGCGTGTTCGCCCTTGGTTTATCAGAGCGTGCTCACGGTGCTGACATTTACTCGACTGAAATGACTCTCACACCAAAAGGTGATGGAGCCTATGTTGCCAACGGTTCGAAGTATTATATCGGCAACGCTAACGTGGCTCCGATGGTGTCGACTTTCGGGAAGATGGCTGATAGCGGCGATTATGTGTTTTTTGTTGCTGACTATCGTAACAGGGGTTACGATTGTGTTCAGAATGTTTGTAATAGTCAGAACTATGTTGGCGAGTATGCGTTGAAAGATTACCCAGTCTCTGAGGCTGATGTTCTAGCTCAGGGCCGGGAGGCTTGGGATTGTTGTCTTAATACGGTTAATGTTGGTAAATTTAACTTGGGTTGGGCTTCCATCGGCATATGCACGCATGCCTTTTACGAGGCCATTAATCATGCGGCTAACCGGCGCCTTTACGGTATGTACGTGACTGATTTCGCCCACGTACAGCGGATGTTCGTTGACGCTTACACAAGATTAGTGGCCATGAAGTTGTTCGCTTTGCGGGCGGCTGATTACATGCGTGTTGCCTCCCTTGAGGATCGACGGTATCTCCTGTATAATACATTGGTCAAGATGAAGGTGACACTGCAGGGCGAGGAGGTCATCAACCTTCTCTGGGATGTGATTGCTGCTAAGGGTTTTGAGAAGGACATGTATTTTGAGATGGCAGCTCGGGATATTCGGGCTTTGCCCAAGTTGGAGGGTACGGTTCACGTGAATCTTGCTCTGGTTGCCAAGTTCATATTGAACTACTTCTTCAATCCTGGAAAATTCCCTGCAGTTCCAAAGATGGATGTAGCACAGAATGATGATTTCCTCTTCCAGCAGGGGCCGACGCGAGGGCTGGGAAAGGTTCAGTTCCACGATTATTCAGCTGCCTTTGATAGCTACGATCTTCCCAATGTAAGAATCTTCAAGGAGCAGGTTGCAGCTTTCAAGGATTTGTTGGGTCAGGCGACTCCAGATAAGGCTCAGCGCGAGAACACCGATTTTGCCATGACCGTGAGTGACTTGTTCGCTTTGGTGGTTTACGGGCAGCTTATACTGGAGAATGCTAAAATCTACAAGTTAGATGATGCAACCATTGACCAGATTTTTGATTTCATGGTGCGAGACTACTCAGCCTTCGCCTTGCAGCTCCACAATAAACCAAGTAGTACTCCTAAGCAGATGGAGTTCTGCCAGCAGATGATTAGGAAACCCTCTGTTGACGAGAAACGGTATCAAAGGGTCTGGAAAACAGTACATGCCCAAAAAGACGCTTATGAAATGAACCCCTAAGCGGACAGCTTCGTTGCCCATAACGAATAGAGGATAAAGGCTTCGATTTAGGCACCAGTTGATGTGCCGAAATAATACCCTTTTTATCCACCATAAGAAAAAACAAGTGCACTCTTCATTGTAAGGTGAATGGTGCGTATCAAAGCCCGTAGGTGGGCGAGTTGTTGAGTATCAGAAAGAGGCTGCGCTACAATAGGATTACCGGAATCATTGGTCGAAGAGACACTTTCACCCACACTTTGATCCCGGATTTTTCACTAGCTGCTCTCCAACACTGTTTTAGTCCCAGCTATTCCTTGATGCGAGTTGAAAGACATCAGGGTTAGACACAACTCGCCTACCACCTCTTTCTTATTATTGAATTCTAGCCATAAGGTTTTTGAGGAGGTATCCAGTGATTTCTTGCTGAGGCTATCTTGATGATTGTTTTTAAGTTGGATTAGATTAGCCTGTTCCGCTGACCTGTGGACTTTGGGGTTAGTGATTGTATAGGATCAGAGGTTATCATTGTGAGTGAAATGATAATGAATGTAGTGTGTTGTGCTAGCCTTCTTTCATCGGGGTAGCCCACAATAGGTTAACATTTCCGTTATTCTTTTAGTAATACTTTTATAGTTTTGTTGATGTTCCCACAAATTACCGGAGACCTATAATCTTGCCACTGCAAAACGAGCCAATCGCAGAGGTGGACAACATCGTCCGAATCTTCACTAAACCCCTGGTGAAGCCACGCAAGGGAAGAGCACGCCGCCTCTACGGCTTCCTCAAACGCGAGAAGCGAACAATCCGAGCAGTGGACGGCGTCAGCTTCAGCATCCAATCAGGCGAGTGTGTAGCCCTCCTGGGCCCAAACGGTGCAGGAAAATCAACCACCGTTAAGCTCCTCAGCGGAATCCTCTGTCCAACCTCCGGCGAAGCGCGGCTCTTCGGAATGGATCCCTATCGTAATCGAACCCAATGCGCAATGCGCTACGGTGTTGTATTCGGACAACGTACTCTTCTATGGCGACACGTCCCAGTTATTGAAAGTCTAAAACTGTACCAGAAAATGTACAACGTGCCCAAGTCAGATTTCGAAAGCAGGCTCCAAGAATTTTCTGAAATCCTAGAAATCCGTCGCCACCTAGCCACTGCCCCACGACGACTCTCTCTGGGAGAGAGGATGCGCTGTGAAATCATCGCCGCCCTCCTACACAAGCCTGAAATAATATTCCTTGACGAACCGACCGTCGGTCTTGATGTTGTCGCAAAGAAGCGAATACGTGACTTCGTGAGGCGTATCAACCGCGACGAGAATGTCACGGTGTTACTGTGCAGCCACAGCATGCGAGATGTGGAGGAACTCACTGACCGCATTATCTTAATCTCAAAAGGTCACATCAAGTTTGACGGATCAAAGAACCAGTTAAAACGGCGCTGGCATAACGAAAGGCAAATCCGGGTCATATACCGAAAAACAAAAACCAGAGATTGGAGGCGACAGCTCCGCGACACCCACGGTGTCACTGACCTGAAGGTCACCAACGGTCAATTTGAACTCACGATAAACCAAGACCAGCTAGCAGTACCCACGATTCTAAAGCTCATCCTCGAGGTCGTTACCATTGAAGACATCGAAGTGAAAGAACCCAATCTAGAAGACATAATCCGAGGAATCTTCGGCGAAGACGAGTTCCAATCACAAACCCAACCCAAGGAGGCTACCACTTAATGGGGCTCCGTGACCTCTCACGTCAACTGCGACTACTATCAACCTATTTCAAGCTCTCAGTTTTGAGTATGGCTGAGAACAAAGCAATGCTCTGGGGTTCCATCTTCAGCTCAGTTGTTAACCTCGCAGCCTATGTCGTGTTCTGGAATGTCATTACATCCCAGGTCCCAGTTCTTACAGGTGCTGGAATCGCGGTGTGGGGACGCGGCGAACTGACAGTACTAATAGGCATGACAGAGATTGCCTGGGGTTTTGGAGCTTTCTTCTGGATGGGGACTTGGATGGTTCCTGAATATGTTACCGAAGTGGGGCTTGAAAAGTTCCTCATACGTCCAGTTAGCCCATTTTTCATGATTCTGGCAGAAAACTTCTGGTTTGGAGGTCTGATTCAAGTAGCCATTGGCGGAGCAATGGTTGGGCTTTCCAGTATAACATTTGGTCTCACAATTAGCATTCCTGGTTTGCTTCTGGGACTCCTAACTCTTGTAACTGGTCAGGGGGCCCTTTATGCGCTCTGGGCTGGGCTTGCCTGTCTTGCCTTCTGGATTGGACGTAACCATGCTCTGCTAGAGGTTGCAGACGCAATCGAGGTCAAGTTCGCCAGAATGCCTATAGATACAATGCCACAGACTGTTCAGCAGATTCTGACCTTCATACTCCCAGTCATCTACATCGCCACGGTCCCTGTGATGTTGATGTTGGGACAACTGCCATTATCATCAGGACTGTTCTACTTGGGAATCGCTGCTTGCTTATTCTTAGGTTGGCTGCTGTTCTTTCGTTTCATTTTTGGTCTTGGGTTAAGGAGATACAATCCAGTGGGAGGCTAGCAGAGAATGCGACAGCGTGCACGATTAAGGACTTACTGGGCTATCGCCGCCATTTCCTTCAGAAATACACGCGAGTACACGATAAATTTCTTGATACACTTCGTCAACTTTCCTGTAGAGCTTGTAGCATTGTTCTTCATCTACTCAATCGTGTACTGGCAGTCCTGGCTGCTCAACGGAACCGTGGTTATTGGTAGCTTCTCGCTTTTCCAGCTAGTTAGCTACCTCTTTGTGAGTATAATGCTACAGAAGGTGCTCCCTCCAGGTTCCCTAAGCCGCCAAATCGAACGAGACATAGACGATGGAATCCTCGTAACGTATTTGGGTAAGCCAGTGGATTATATGGGTCACACGTTTTTTGTTGATCTTCCCCGTGGACTACTTTTCCTTTGCTTTGGAGGTGTAACGTACCTCGTTGGTATCTTTCTGCTTGGTTTGCCTGTTCCTCTCCTGGTGAATGTTGCCTTGTTTCTCCCATTGATGCTCGTAGCCCATGCCATTACATTCCTACTCTATTTCACCCTAGCTTTAGCTACCTTCTGGGTGGGACGACAGTGGTGGCTTAGGCAGCTCGTGGCACTGGCAACTCTGATAGCAGGAGGCGGTCTCATTCCACTGACATTCTTCCCTCCCATCGCCCAGTTAGTTCTCAGTCTGCTCCCCTTCCAGTACTCCTACTTCATTCCCGTTGTCATTCTTCAGGGATTCTACACTCCAGATCAGTTGATACCCGTTTTTCTTCTCGGTGCAACCTGGCTTGCTATTCTATGGGTTCTGTCACGTGTTGTATGGAGAAGAGGACGCAACCGCTACGAAGGCGCAGGCGGCTAGAAACGCAAGATGCAACTTAGATGAACCCAATACAAACGAATTGGAGAAGGTATTATACCCAGTAGAAGGGTGAGGAAGTTACTCAGAAAAACAACTGGAACAAGGATTAACATCAAGCCAAGTTTCCTTTCCTTTTGGACCATTTCTAATCCATGGAATATCCCAGCAATAACAATGTATTCAACAACGAAGGTAAGGAGGAAGGAGAGGAGAAAGAAAGTTAACAGGGGCAATAATAGAAAGTTTATCACCCAAGAGGTTCCTGTCAATATCAAGAGCAGCAAAGGCACAAGGAAAAACGATGCAAGATTCGCTGAAAACACTACTAGGGCGGACCTTCCGTAGAGTGGCTTATGTAACCTCCAACGAAGCGTGAAAGTGAGACAGAGGAACTCGATTAAAAAAACAACAATCTCGTAGAAGATGACGATATTGATGAGTGGGGACGAATAGAATGGGGCGATTATGGGATTAATCAATTTGAACACACTATAATGCAAGCCACCGGGAAATATAATCCTATAGATTTGAACAGGGACACCGACAAGGTCTAGCTAACCGATAAGCGTGTTTTTCTACACAAGAGCCTAAAAAAAGGCGGAAAGTCAATACAAATGTTAAGCAAACATGCTCACAAACTGAATGCGTATTATTTACTTGGCTGCGGTAACTTACGGATTCCGTGAGCAAAAAGGGCTAGCCTTTGCCGTGAGGGTCAACCTTTTTAATCACGGATTCGGGAGTTATCTAGTAGATAGTACCCACTATCTTGAGGAATGGTTATGAGTCAATTTACGTCGGCTGAAACTTTAGGAGTTCTAGGCGGAATCGGGGCCGTGTTGAGCCCCCTGGTAGCCCTTGCGCTGCCTTTCAGGTACCCTTACTTGTTTCTCCTGTCTCCAGCTAGGTGGTTCCTTTTCCTTCCCCTCTTTATGATATGTCTAGCTGGTGCGGTTGTATCGATCCATGCGACTACTTTGGTGTCGAGAGCCCCTGATAAGGCCGGATTCAGGTTTCTTGTTGTGGGGTTTATTGCGCTTATCTGCGGCATCCTCAGCTTGTTTAACATCCTGCTCATAATTTCTGCTGTCTTTATCATTGTGGCAGGCGGTATTTGTGACACGATCTGGGGTAGAGTCAAAAGAGCCCGCAGAGTCACCGGTTTTCCATGGCGGGGTGTCGCCACTTCCTTGGGTGGTAGGTGGCACAGTAAGCTCTCCTGCCGCTTCTGTGGAGCGCCCCTTGTTGTTCTTTCCGCTCTTGGGAGCCAGCATTT
>JAEOSX010000165.1 GCA_016840135.1 Candidatus Hermodarchaeota archaeon | reverse complement strand
CCTGATACCCAAGGACGCATTCCAGCGAGGGATAGAGGAAATGGAACGGGATCTCGAAGCAGGGCCCATAGAGTGTACACCACGATACCTGCTTCTCTGGGGAACCAAAATCTAGGAGAAAAAAGAATAGGTTGCCATTTACGATTCGGAGAGCAGAAACCAGCCGAGACTTTGAGGACTACTACACGATAAGCTTCGATCTCTTCAAACGCTTCTTCTACCAGGGTTCAAAAGAGTCAGATGAGGTCCTCTTTGAAAAACACAAGGCGGAGCTTGAGAAGATTGATTTCAGCGACCCCGATCGGCGCCTCTACGTGGCACACAACGAACAAGGGGTTTTTGCTGGAGCTTTATGGGTGGGGGTACGTGAGCAAGGCTTTGTTTGGGACCTTCCTGAGGAAATTCCCGCCTGGGTCTATGATGTCGAAGTAGTGCCGGCATTTAGGGGTCAGGGGCTGGGTCGGCAACTCATGTTACAAGCTGAGGAATGGACCAGAGAGAAAAGAATCAAGAGAATCGGGCTCCACACAAGTCATGACCTTGAAATAGCCCTACGCCTCTATCGGGATATGGGGTACAAGGAGAAAAGTATCATCATACGAAAAAACCTTGCAGGCGATACCACATTACCTGCCACACCGTTCACGACTAGAGTACCAAGGCCAGATGAGGACCTATCAGAGTATTATAGGATGAGGCTTGATTCTTTCCGTGAACTAATCACTGGCGGGGCATCCTTATCAGTAGAGGATATCCGTGAACGGTATCCAGGGTTCAAGACTGCCTTTGATTTGACCAATCCTGCCCGAAGGGCATACCTTGCTGAAACCGCAGATGGCACGTTTGCTGGCTTCATCCTAGCCGTCCTCCAAAAAAAGGGAGAAGAGAAACGGGTATGGCTTCTGGACCTACAGGTGAAACCCCAGTTCAGGCGCAAGCGACTCGGTACACTCCTCCTACGGCTCATTGAGAATTGGAGCTACGCTCAGGGATGCAAGGATGTACAGATGTTCCTGAATGTCCACTTCCATGGTGCGGTCAAGCTCTTCCAATCGATGGAGTATGAAACAACCAACTTCTACATGGAAAAAAGATTGCTCTAATTACATCTTCATACCTGCTTTTCTCGGGAATTAGATTACAAGCGCTGGAAGGCACATACGAGGAGTATCTCGATACCTACTCCTTTGGGGAACAAAAAAATATAGAACATCTTCAGAGGGGATGGATGCCACCTAAGGATGGATGCCACCTAAGTATAAAACCTCTGTGATGATGTCAGCTTTGATTTCAGGTATCTGGTTTTTTGTCTTCGTGTAGTAGGTGATTCGTGCATCAGGGGCGATATAGACGTAATATCTGGCGATGGTTCCAACTCGTCCCTGGATGATTTCAAGATCCTTTCCAGTAACCAGTTCGATGAAGTCCTCAGGTTTCACCCTTACTAATATGGTTCCTAATGCTTGAACCTTCATTGCGTTGAGTGGTTCTACTTTTGGTTTTCCTTGAGTCATTTCGTGATTCACCTGTTGATTCTTCTTAGCTCAATTGAAATGTAGTGTAACTTTAGACTTAAATCTCCCTTTCTGGTTTGATATTCGTTAAATCAGCCTTTGAATTTCACTCGCTGATGGAAATTAGGTACTAAAACATCTACATGAATCTCGGGTAACTCATACCTGGATCGAGTGTAGTAGAAGATGGCTTGTCCAAATGCGTAGTAATAGTAGAATCCCTTTCTGGTTTCTTTTCTTCGAATGACAATGAGGTCCTTCTCTAATACTATGCTAATGAAATCCTCAGGTGTCACCTGTATCCCAAGACCTGAATAATGCCAAGTATAATGAAGCGCTTCAATTGATTGTGGTTTTGATTTCCCTTTTGGCATCTAGTGTTTCACCATTCAATTCTCAATAGCTCCAATAAGAGGTTGTAGGGTTCTCTGCCTTTATAGTTCACTTCTCTCCCGAGATGTAGTGGCCAGAATCCGATACGCCTTTCGGATCAAAGGCGGCTTTGAGTTTTCGCAGCCAGATATGGTAGTTGCTGGTATGGGGTCCATACAGCTCATGCTGAGCATCGCCCACGATGAAGAAGGGTATCCCGAGGCTCTCCTGGATGTCGACATCGTTGCATTCCTTCGCATAGTCCGTTGCGTACTGTTCTAGGACCTTGGGGCTCCCAGGCAACGTTCTCTGAACCGAGAATATCCACTAATTTATCGAGGATGGCGTGTTTTGTCAAGTAGTAATCTCCGCCTACACATATTGAGTTTAAGCTGGTGCAAACCGTTTCTGAATGTAGATGCCCATGTAGAGCCACAGGGGATAAAGAGCGAATAACACCGCTGCTAGAGCATCAATCAAACCGACCGTGTTAGCGGGGTCGAAGGGGAAAGAGAAGATGAGGGAGTTGATCATGAAGTCTCTACCCGATTCTGCGAATGGGAAGAAGGGACGCCACATCCAGTCCATCACGGGATTGTTTAGATAAAGTGAGACGCCTGCAAAGGCCATCGCGGCGAAGCTGAAGTAGGCAAGGAACTTGGCAATGGGAAAACGGGTTCGGTGACCATATCTGTCACCAATGTAATAGGAGAGGAATCCGAAGAGGATTAGAAGAAAGGGATCTATAAGAAACATCTT
>JAEOSX010000164.1 GCA_016840135.1 Candidatus Hermodarchaeota archaeon | reverse complement strand
TCTTGGATACACTTATATATTTCTGTGCATTATCACATAATGATTTGTGCATAAGCACATAACTCAAAAAGGAGACAAGAAACAAAATGCAAAGACGAGGCGGTCGTGGCCGCCGACGAAACCAAGGCCCTTGGCCCGGAAATGGACCCTTTTCTCACCTCCCTCCATGGGAGCGCCCAGGATGGAAGTATGGTCGTGGCAGTTGCTGGACCCTATACCAAAGAGGTCAGCTACAAACACCTAATCAGGCAGGACAGCCAGTTACTCCGCCAGCCCAAATAGACGCGCGTGTTAACAACTTTTGTGTACACTGCGGCGCCTCCTTGGGAGTGGATGCAAACTTTTGCAGCCAATGCGGCGAACAGGTACGTTCACGCTAGTTGTACAGGACAGAGTCGAATCGATTAGTTCCAGCCATATTTGGTGTTGTCTCGACTATTGAGAAGGATACTGTTCCAACCTTTCTTCAATGCTAGCCCAAGCATCCTTCAAAGCCTTTGATAGAGTGTGTTGAGGTGCAAAGATGACAGCGGGTTTGCCAGCTACAACAGCTTCTGTCATCATGTCATCAAAGGGGATGTGACCAACGACCTCTACACCCTGTTCAGCACAGTAGGCTTCAATCCCTTTGGTTTTTTGGAGGTTCAGATCGAACTTGTTGATGACCACCATAACTGGAATCTTAAAGTGCGCAAACAGTTGCAGGGCGCGCTCCATATCGTGAATGGCAGGAATGGTTGGCTCAACCACCACAACCCCCGCCGAAGCGCCACTGATGGTTGCGATTGTAGCACAGGCAATGCCGGGAGGACCATCCACAAGCAATAGTTCCTTCTTTTTCTCCTTTGCAATATCTTTGGCAAGTTGCCGTACGCGAGAAACTAGTTTACCCGAGTTTGCTTCCCCTGGAAACAGGAGTGCGTGGGCCATTGGACAATACTCAGTTTCTGAAGCGTAGATATGACCTGAAAGGGCATCCTCTAGTTTGACGGCTTCTACTGGGCATACAAGCTTACAGACCCCGCATCCCTCGCACAAGATAGTGTCAATGATTAACTCCTCACTGATAGCGTCGAAACGACAGGACTCTTTGCAGGCATAACATTCAGTACACAACTCTGGGTTGATGGAGGCGACCTTGGAGGCAATGAAATCCTCTGTTTTCTCCACCTTCGGGGCTAGAAGCAAATGAAGATTCGGTGCATCCACATCACAATCAGATACAACATGATCTGTTGCTAGGGCGGCAAACGCTGCCGTGAGGCTTGTTTTCCCAGTTCCTCCTTTCCCGCTTACAATAACAAGTTCTTTCATTGTTTGAGCCTCCATTGGATCTCTTTGAATAGGTCCTGGAACTTTGATTTCCACTCTGTCATCCGTGTGACAAAGGGAATGCCTTCTGAGAAGAGTTCAGCGATTTCGCGGCTGTTTGGAATCTCCATCATAATTGGTATTTTCTCCTTCTTGCAGTAGGAATAGACTTGTCGGTCACCGATTCCTGCCCGATTAACAATGACTCCTAAGGGAATTTTTAGGCGACGTATGACCTCCACTGCGAGCTTGAGGTCATGTAGCCCAAAGGGAGTCGGCTCGGTGACTAATAAGCAGAAGTCACTTCCGTGAACGGATTCGACTAGTTGACAGGAAACTCCTGGTGGACAGTCAATGATGGTAGTCTCCTTGTCCTTTTGAGCCGCCGCTTTAACGGCCTTGATAACCGGTACTACAAGGGCTTCCCCGACATCAAGCTGACCATAGATGACGTCGACACCCTGAGGAGTCGTTCCGTGTTGGGTCACTCCAATTTGCCGGTTCTCCTCCTCGATTGCCTTGCTGGGGCAAATGATGACACAGCCGGCACAACCGTAGCAGAGCTCGGGGAAGAAAGTGATTCCTTTTTCACTGACGAAAATCGCGTGGTTGGCGCAGAACTTTGCGCATTCCTTTGATCTTTCACACTTCGATTCATCAAAACTTGGTACCATGGTGGTGACCGGTTTCGTTTCAGAGACCTTGAGTGGGAGCAGGGTGTGAACGTTGGGTTCATCAGCATCACAATCAAGCAGCTGCACCTGCGTTTCCAGCGAAAGTGCCAGATTTACAGCCACTGTTGTCTTGCCAGTTCCTCCTTTTCCGCTCGCGACAGCTAGAAGCACATCATATCCTCCTTGACCTGTACAGTACCTTGAATTCTGCCACTGAATTCCTGCTTCCCTATTTGTGTCGGGCTTCGCGGCAGCCCTCAGTTAATTCCCTTAACTCGCTTCGAGCGAAGGCACTGAGAACTTCTCCAAGTGTGTTGGCGTTTGTCTGCAGCACAGCAACACCTGCTGCTTGAAAGAGCCGGATGGCTCGGGGTCCCATTCCAACTGTTATTATGGCATCTGGTTTGAAGCTTATAAGGAGATCAGGAGGTCGTTCTTCTCCTCCGAAATGTGTGCTTATATTATCCTTGAAGTCTAGCCGTTGAAGTCCTTCATCTAGTTCGACCTCGGCGATGGCAAAGTAGGGGGCTCGTCCAAAGTGGGGAGATACCTGGCTGGCTTCTCCCATCTTTTCTAGAACCGGTACCACAATCCGTTCAACCATGTTGATCACCTAGATACTGTTTTCTACCTTCGTCCTCCGCGACCCATTCCACGACCCATCCCTCGCCCACCACCCATACCAGCATGTGACCTGGCTGTCGGGGAGGATGTAGCTGTTAACTGACCTGACTTGAACATTTCAATTGCTGATCTTACAGTGCCGCTGATTCCAACGTATACAGTGACTCCGGCAGCTGCTAGAGCATTGTAGGCATTTGGTCCAACATTTCCGGTCAGCACGGCTTTGCAGCCTTGTTCTGCGACGAATTGAGCGGCGTGGATTCCTGCTCCACCGCTTGCCATTGTACCGGGGTTCATTGCGGCTTCGAAGGCGAGTGTCTCTGAATCGACGAAGATGAAATTAGCACATCTTCCGAATCGTGGATCGATTGGTGCGTCCAGTGTAGGAGCTTGTGCTGTAATACATATTTTCATTTTTTTTCCTTCTAAGGAGTTGTATTGTTTTTGGTGTGTGCCAAGCGGTGAAGATTAGGGCTTTGACATTGGGGGCAGTGTTGTGGGCGTCCTGTTCCAAAGGGTTCGTCCCAGTGGTGTTGACACCTGAAGCACTCGAAGAATCGTTTTGAGGGGAGCTTGTAGGTTCCACCTTCTATTCGTAACGATTTGCCGTTTGCCAGAGCATCCGCCACCTTACTCCTCGCTGAGCGAAGGATCCGGTGGAGTGTGGGCTGGGAGACTCCCAGTCGTTTTGCTGTTTCTTCTTGAGATAGACCCTTGTGGTCTGCGAGTCGGAGTGCTTCTAGCTCGTCGATGGTGAGCACTACTTCCTCGAGGGATGCTAGTGGGATTCCTCTGGGTTTGTAGTAGGTTGCTCTTGGTTTTTCACTGACAAACCTGTGTTTTCTTGGTCTTGGCACGTTATGAATTTATATTCATAACTCATTTAAACCTTTCCCAAACACAAACAGACAATAAATGCGGAGAAGTTCAAACACTCAAATTCTTTTTATCAACCCGAGCCTAGTTATCGGTGGTGTAATATGAGCCCGAAAACCTTGCGCACCTTTCAGCGAGAAAAGATTGACGAAATCGCCTCCTTCTGGGCTACTCAAAAAACCCGAAAGACAAGAAGGAGGGGAGGAATAATATGCCTTTTCACAGGCCCCTCAGGAACAGGGAAAACAATGGCAGCACAAGTCCTGGCGAAGAGACTAGATTTACCTATGTATCGACTTGACTTGGCAGCTGTTGTCAGTAAATACATTGGTGAGACGGAAAAGAATCTGCGGAAATTGTTTGATGCCGCTGAAGTGTCTGATGTGATTCTCTTCTTTGATGAGGCAGAAGCCCTGTTTGGGAAACGAACCGGGGTAAGGGATGCCCACGACCGTTATGGGAACATCTCCACTAGTTTTCTCCTAGAAAGAATAGAACGCTCAAAGGGCATAGTAATCTTAGCAGCCTCAAGAAGGGGAGATCTTGATTCTGCCTTCGCTAGAAGATCACGATTCGTCATCAAGTTCCCCCACGCTTTTCTGCGAAAGGAAGACGAAGATGAGTGAGGAATCCAAATGCGCGGAAACAAACTAGTAATATTAGTTGGGACATTCCTTCTGTTACTGTCACCACTTCTTTCAATTGAAGGAATACCCCAGAAGAGTACCGAAATATCCAGCCCATTCGAGTTTGTTCAAGTTCCAGCTAGACAAGAAGCTGGCATTTGGATTTGGGAAGAATACGAGGGAGCCCCAGGTCCTTTACCTGGTGACGATGTGGTTCATTGGGGCCCAAGTCTTGGACCCTTTCACAATCACTCAGAAATTATAGAACACCTCATCAGCAGGCTGATTCAATTTCCTAGTTACGTGACAGCATTTGATATTGGTGAAAGTTATCATGGACTACCAATTCCCTGCATAACTGTAACTGCGCCCGGTAATCCTATAGGTCGTCTTGGTTTTCTCATAGTAGCTCACCATCATTCACGCGAAACCGTTACGGTGGAGCATGCCCTCTACATTCTCGATTACCTGTTAGCCAATCGTGCTCTGCCTGAAATTAATGCGATTCTGATGAATTTCGTTATCTACATCATCCCCAGCCTTTGCCCTGATTCACTCTCAATAATTCATATCAACCCTTGGCTTAGGAAAAATGTACACCCAGTCGATGACGATGGGGATGGTCGACTCACCGACGAGTTCGAAATACAAGATATGAACGGGAACAATTACGTGGAACGGTACGACATCTACGAGTACGAAGGCATTGATGTAGATGGAGATGGTTCAATTGGGGAAGACCTACCAGGAGGAATCAACCTAAACCGAAATTACCCTGTAGCCTGGGAAGAAGGGAGTGCAGATCCCCAGTCACTGGACTATCATGGGCTAGCGCCTTTCAGTGAGCCTGAAACCCAAGCAATGCGAAACTTCGCAGAAATCTATGGTGAGAGCCTATCCTTTGCCATATCATTGCACACAGGCATTGAAATCTTCTTGACACCCTGGTCTTATACCGATGAACTTCCCCCTGACCAAGAGTTATTCGAAGAACTTGGCGAAGCTGTTGAAGAGGCTTCAGGATTTCCTTGGAGCCAGTTGGGTCCCGTCTCGGGAATCTGGGATGACTGGATGTACGGCGAAGTTGGCGTGCCCTGTGGGACCTTGGAGACCTATGTTAACCATGAAGCGGATAGTATTTGGGATGTGTATCAGCCTAGTGCAAATCTTGTAATGAGTTTATCAGAGCAGGTCTGGCAGGCGATCCATGCAATAATCGAGGTATTGATGCCGGAACAACCGCCCTTCCAACAGCAATTGATTTTACTGATTATAGGAGTTGTCTGTACTGCCATCGTAATCACTGTAGTAACGATTTTTATTAGACGAGTCCGTCGAAGCAGATAAATCATCGAGTGAGAGGGGCTTTGAAACAAGTCAGTAACCCGGGAGGTAGCGGTGATTTGAATTATCCTCAATATTTCTAGGCAAAAAATGATTGAAGACAATTCTTTTATGTAGATAAACGAGCAAGTTATCTGGAGCTTCTTGCGAGGAGCTTTTCTGACAACTAACGCAGGATTTAGGAGTCAGACCTGGGGTTGGAAGCATTGATACGTCTACTAGGAGTTATTACTCAAGGAGGTGTACCAGTCCAGTGGAGAAGCTCTCTCGAATCAGAAGGAAAGTTGTTCATCACTGGCATGATAGAGGTTGCAAAAAGATTGTCCTCGATGTTTGGCAGTGGCGAAGTTCAAATGCTGGAATTCGAGGACGATAAACTACTTGTCACCGAATCAGCGAAGGGATTCACTGTCATCGCCTTAGTATCGAAGGCTGAGAAACAACTTGAAGGGCTCATCCGGATTATTGCTGAAGAACTTGATGAATCCGACATTCAAGAGCCGGGTGGAAGAGTGAATGCAGCCTTAGCAAAACAGGTCGATTCCATTCTTGAACGGTATTTAGAAACCAATATTAACGTTGAGTTCTATGACATATTATCAACAATATGGGAACCCATTCTAAATTCCTTGAAGCGGAATAAACAACATGCCAAGCTCATAAAGAAATCAGATCAAACGCTGTTAGAGGCAGAGAGAGAGGAGGAGAAACGCTGGCTGCAATTTGATCGCAAGACGAAAGGAACATTGAAAGAGGCAATAGATTACGCGTTTTCTGGAGCCTTTGATTATGCATGTGCTGTCGCTAAAGATTTGGAAGCGCCTATTTCAAAGCTGTTCGCAATTAAAACTGGGCTGTTGGCTCTATCAATGACGAGGAATAAAGCGCCCCCTCTTAGTGTCTTGAAATCCATTGCTGAAACGTTATACGATTCAAAGGACCCCTTTGTCAACCTGGTCAAGGCAGCTATACGATTCAGGAACCAGGAAATATCTTCAGATGAGTATTTTGAACAATTTCGTAATGCAGCTGAACAATTCCAGTGTATAGATGATGAACAGTACCTGCTCAAAGCCTTTCTTTTTGTCGACCCCATAATCAAGATGCTACCAGAATTTTGTGCCCAGATTATGAACTACTTCAAAGGCAAGTCTGTGGTCATCACTACATTCCTTTCTACGCTCTTAGAGCAATCCAAAATCAGCAGCCTATACGCGACAACTAGCTACGATCAGTTCAAAGATAGCCTCGGAATTTGGAAGACGAAAATAAGGGAAACTCTAGAAAAGGTCGCTGTAATAATTCGTCCTGGATTGTCACAGATGCAATATTTTCGCAGGGAAACGGAACAACGTGAACTAGGCATCAAAGAATCACTTAACATTCAAACCTATCTAGAACTAAGCACCACCCTAGCCAAATCGACTATCCTTACTCTTAGTGAAAGAAAGGAAATACTTACTGAGATTATCCGAATTTACAGAGAATATTTCCGTGGAATTCTTGGAATCCAAATCCCATTATTTAGCAACACTATTCAAAGCGTTTTTCAAAGTGTCAGTGTAGCTATGGCCGAGTACTTCTTGCTAATCACAGGGAAAGGAAAATCCGAACATATCGGTCACATGCATGATCTCCTACGTGATATTGTTACTCTAATCAATGATGAATGGATTAAGCGGCAAGTTGATGCTTCACCCCTATTCGCTGTAACCAATGCTCTTTGTCCCATCCTTTCTATGGCTGGACAACTAGTCGATGAGGAAGTCCAGCTAACATATATCGCGTTAAGAATGACCAAAAAGGATGCGATTAGTAAATTACAGAATTCAGATCCTCAGAGTTACGCTATGATACTTGGATGTCTCCTAAACACGTTCGCAGCATTAGCGATAAAAACGATGGAGAGAGAGACCATGGCTCTGGTTCTTCAGAAGTGCATTGAGGCGCTTATTCGGATTCACAAGTTCTTGCTCTCTCAATGCATTATATGCCGTGACGATGTTATCACTGCAACTTATCTTGTGGATCAAATAATAGAGGACTTGCCGAAGAACAAACAAGAGCCAATTATACAAGCGGTTTTCGCCTTGAACCGTGTGGTGGTTCCCAGTTTTGAGAAACACGGATACGAGGCCGCAGTTATTGGAGGACCTCTCATTAGTCTCCTGATTAAATCCTGGAAACTCTTAGACAGTGAGGAATACTATCAACGAACGAAAATGCTGTTTGATGTTGCGGTCTCTGCATGGCGTAAGTACGGGTTTACCGAGAAAGCGACAGAGTTTGAGGAAACATACACCTCGCTTATAAAATCCTAGTATACTCGTTTTGCAAGAGTTTGTAGGTCAAGATTGAGCCTGTAATCTATAGGCTTTTGACGGTAACCGATTTGTTTAAGGCAAGAGAAAAAAACAGTGACGCCTATCAGAAAGGTCTGATTCTTGTCTGATGGTGAGCTAGATGAATGAGGTCGCGTATGGTTCTGCTGTGCTTCCCCGTTTACTGTGCGGTACTAGTCCCTTCATGGGCGCCGGTCAGTTTGGAGGAAGTGGTGCGGCTTGGTATCACAAATTCTTTAACCACCCTGAAAGGATGGCGGAACTCTTCATTCATTTCTGTGAGTTAGGGTTTCCGGGAGCACACATCATTGCCTATCCAAGCATTATCGAGGCAGCTCGTCTAGCCAAGGAGTCTCACCCACTCAAGGTAACTGCGTCTCTACTCCCTGATGATTGGAGGGAGAATTTCGAAGAGGTGGCAGCCCTCGAGCCCGAGGTCGTTTATGTCCACGGTTCCATGACTGATCAGTATTTAGATCGGCGGGCTGAGGAGATTATCGAATGTTTCCAGGCAATCCGTAACCTTAGCGCTTTCCCAGGTATCGCGACTCACAACGCCCATCAGGCTCTCAAGGTTCTGCATTCTGGGGATCACCCGTTAAGACAGGAATCCTTTGGTCTCCTATTACCCGTCAATCATCTTGGCTGGGCGATTGGAGGACCCCTGAAAGAGGTAGTCGATTTGTTGGGGAAGATGGACAACAGCAGGTATCCTGTTGCCGGAATGAAGGTTCTCGCTGCAGGGAGACTGAAACCCGACGAAGCACTGAGATTCGCTTTTCAGGTAGCAAAAGTGCAAGTTGCCGCTGTCGGTGTCGTGGCAAAGGAACAAGCAGATCAACTCGCAGCCATATGCCGGGCTTTGTTAGGTTAGTGATATCAAGGGGGAGATGTCGTTCGCATCAGGGCAATGTCTGCAGTATTATGGCTATAATTGCGATGAGGATTGCCGCGACTGCGAGAATAATTAGGAGGATTGCGAAGATCTTACGTTGCCTCTTTTCTTTCCTCCTTACCTCTTTCCAGTAACCGCGGGGTGCCTTAGGAGCTGCTTTCAAGGCTGCTCGTTGTTTCGCTTTGTCACGGAGGGTCAGAGCAATTGCGATACCAGGCCAGGCTAACCAAAACACGAGGCCACAAATGGGAAGCAGTAGCCAAGGAGCGTAGAGGATGAGCAGGAAGATTCCGATGAGACTAAAAACGATGTAGGCAAAGATGAGCCAGCCGCCGCTATCACCCTCCAGCCAATGTCCACGTAAATCTGGTTTGACCTTACTCTGTTCTTCTGCAAGACGAATCATCTTCTTCTTATGCGAGCCTAGATGTCCATCAAGGAAGAGAGGCAGAAACAGGCTAAAGAAGAAGCCGCCAACAACCACTCCTATGAGGAGGAACATGTAAAGGGTTTCCGGATTCGGCGGCTGGGCAAGCATGTGTTTTGCACTATGCAGGGAATTGAGCACATCTTGGACGATTCCAAGAAATAACATTGATAGCTGTTTGTGTAATTCCATTTTCAAGAACCTCCACTTCCACTCGATTCTAAGTAAAACTGACCCTGTATTTATAGTCTCATATCAACCCGCCCTCATTATACATTGGATACTCTAGTTGGAAGTGTGATTTTAACCTCGTTTCCTGATTTTTGGAAAGATTGCGCCTGTTCGCTGCTGATATTCACGGTATGCGTCACCAAAGCGCTTCACAAGATCCTTCTCTTCGAAGTGAATCATTATCGGAGTATAGATGACGATGAAAAGGGTGGTCCAAATTACAAGGAATAGAGAATTAATGAATAGAGCACAGACAACAAACCAAGGGAATTCTCCGATGGTCTGCGGGTGGCGTATATGATTGTAGATGCCACCATACATCCGTGTCTCTGTTGAAGGCGTCATGCTTTCGCTGCCTGCGGCTTTGACCCCAAATATCCAAATGATAGTACAGGGAATAAGTATGATTACACCAATGATGATACCTACCCAGGGATTTGGGTGAACCAGCCAAGCCAGTTCTGGAATAGGAAACCAAATCCACAGAATCAGGTTAATTAGCATTACTAGCATGAAGATAAACGAGATGCTTCGGAGTCTTTGACATTCTTTCCATATTTTTTCACCCCGTTTTTCCGCGCGTGTTGCTGGCATCACGCTGAGGATATAGAGGTACCCAAACAACAGGGTAGAGATTTGTAGTATGATTAGGTTTAACCATTCTATCATTTTTCAGTCTCTCACGATGGGGGTTGTTTTCTTCTGCGCCTGAATTTCGGGATGAGGGCTCCTGTACGTTGTTGGTATTTACGATAGGCGTCACCGAAGCGCTTCACAAGATCCTTTTCTTCGTAGTGGATGTTAATCACTGTGAACAAGATTGCAAATATCATAGCCCAGACGACTAGGAATATCGAGTTGACAAAGAAGCCGACGGAGATGTATAGTGGCATTTCACCCCAGATTCCTGGGTGTCGAATGTGGTTGTAGATTCCACTATGCATCTTGGTGTCCTGTGAAGGCTTCATATGTTCTGTGCCTCCATCTTTGAGTGCCTTCCACATGATAACTGTGCAGGGAATGACTATTGTGACACCAACGAGTATCCCAATCAAAGGGTTGGAGCTTAGTAGCCAGGCGAGTTCAGGAACTGGAAACCAGAGCCAGAGTATCATATTGATTACCATGATGGCTATGAAGACACTCATGATTTTCCTGAACTTGTAGCAATCTCTCCATGCTTTTTCACCATGTTTTTCTGCTCGGGTAACTGGCATCACACTGATGATGGCGTAGTATGCAAATAGAAATGCGCTTACTTGGAGTGAAATGAAGTTTAACCAAGGAATCAACATAGAGTTCCTTTCTACTTTTAGCGTTAGTTTAGACGTATGTATTAAGTTTGTGAAGTTATCTATAAATACTTTGAGTTTTGCTAAATAGTAAGATAATTAGAATTAAAGCACCTTTGTATAAGGACTTGTCTAGACTCTTCGCTGAGCCTTCAACCCAATAAAAAGGAAAGGGTACTAGCCTGTCTCCTTTTGTGCTTCTGCTGTGAGTGATTGTGGAAGCGGACAAGCTTCTTGATCTGCTTTGATTCCTTTTACCGTTTGTCCGATGAGGAAATGCCATGTCAGCAAACCAAGATTGTCGAATAAGGACTCGAAGAAATAATCCCAGGTTACTGGTCCTCTGCCCAGTTGCATTTCAAAGGCTTTCTTCAGAGCGATAAGCCGGTGCTTTGTGTGTACAGTGACTCCGACGGCGGTCCAACCTTTTGCCCTCTCAGCGCTTGAAGTGCTGCGGCTTCCGCTTTTAGGCACGTTGTGTCCTCCGTTGCCCTCTGCCTTTTATTTTCATTCCTTTTATTTGTAACGGAAGAAAATGTCGGAACAAATCCCTGTTTATAGAAAGAAAGGATGATAATCTTTGAAATCCTTTTTAGACGGGTAATACCGCCTCTAATAATGATTTTACACTAATTTCCCGCTTAATTCCAAGTAGAAAGAGGTCCTTTCTAGTACTTCTTTCGAAGAAGGTTTCGGGATGTGTGGCGGCTTCTAAAGAAGCGCTCTTCCGCTCTCTGTCGAGCGTTTTCAGCCTTAATCTTGTGAAGGTCCGGTGCAATGCTGGTCCTATTTCCACGCAAGGCAGCGATATAGATTTCCCAGCGCAGACTATCGGTTCCACCAGTGCGCCTGTGACACTTACAGTTTTTTCCTTCAGAGAATATTCTACGACTTCCCATCGTTTCCTCAAGATAAACCTCTAGGCTGAGGCTTAAAAGCATTGGGTCAGAGGTAAATAGTAATACAAAACGGGATAGAGCATCAAGGCAAAGTAAATGTGTGGTCTGGATTGTGCGGGTTAAGATTCTAGCAGAAGGGCTGAAGGCTTTGGCAGAAGAGCTGGGGTTGGATGGATGGCGCGAGTTCCGCACACCAGATAGGACCCGTATAGACTTTGCATTCACTAAGGGTGCTCAACGGCTTCTCGCTGTCGAGTTTGAGAGAAGCCGGAAGTGGCTATTCGCCCGAGTTCTATACAACGCTGTGAAAGCCCAGCGAGCCGAATTTCCCGTCATCCTCTTTGTTTATCCATTCTATGACCTGCCAAGGGCAGGAAGATCCTGGGTCCCTAGCTATGTGGAGGAAACCCTGGGCCTGCGTCTCGGTCTTTGCCATCCCCGAGATTGTGAGCCAGCGGTTCGGGCCTTGCTCGCAGAGCAGCTAGGTCTACCAGCTTCTAGTGATGTCTCTGAAACGGACAGGGTAATCACCAAAATCACTGATTCAGGTGTGGGAACACCTCCCTCTTTGACGGTGGGTGCAGAAGCTTGGCGACGGACAACTCAGAAAAGAAGTAGTTCCAAGCGTAGCACAAGAAAACGGACCACTTCTCGAAGGAAGCCGAAGAAGGAAACCTAATTCTTTTGAGGAAGGCACCACAAGTCTTAAGCTGTCTAAGCATTAATTCCTATCTTCAGTCGAAGGTAGGTGCATTGAGGTGTCTTCTATTCCGCCGGAGAGTTACAAGCCCGATGAGATTCTCCAGCTAGTTGAAATGAAGCAGAGGAATCAGCTGGAGATTACCAAGTGTGAAAAAGCTGGTGGAGCATTCAATTTTGATTGCCCTTCATGTCGCCGGGCAACTGCAGTTCCATCGGTAGTCTTCAAAGAAGAGGAGGAAAGAGAGAAGATAGGGATTACTCCAACCGATAAGTCGTTCCGCCCTACTGGCTGGTTACTCATTCTTCTTATTGCTTTGATTGCACCGCCCATCATCTTCATAGTTGGAGTGGTTCTAGGCGGTGGCAGTTTTGGTCCAGTATTTTTTGTAGTTAGTTTTCTGGGAGTGGGTGGAGCAATAGCTTTGGTCATCTTCTTGTATGTGCTTGTTTTTATTCTCTGCTTTTGTTTTCTGGCGAGGAAAATCAGAATCTGGCTTGTGCCCTGTACCAATTGTGGGCTACAAATCTGTATTATGATCTCCTCAGGTAAAGCCTACTTGCTTAGGAAAAAGCCAGAGTGACCTTTCTCACTGTTTTAAACCCGAGCTTAAAGGCTTCTAGGTTTACCTTCTGTAATCTGCGTATCTGGGAGGAGATTACCTGTTCTAAGTCGTTTTGGGTTAGTGGGGTCAATTGAGATCCGATTAGAGCACCGACCATGACTGTGTTCATTACCAATGGTGAGCCGGTTTTTGTTGCCAGTTCTACGGCGTCTAGGGTCCAAAGGTCGCTGCAGAGCTTGCCTATTTTTTCTTCTATTTCGGTGGTTGGCGGGTATTCGAGTTGGCCCGTCAGAACCTCTGCTGGGTAGATGGGATGTGTGTTCATAATGACTGATGCCTGAGGATTCAGATATGATGCCCCTACACGGAGTGTCTCTGCTGGTTCAAACCCGAGAAGTATGTGAGCTGAATGTTGGGGAATAAGGGGACCAACCTCCTTTTGCCCAATGCGCAGGTGTGACATTACTGAGCCCCCCCTTTGTGCTGCACCATAGGTTTCACCAACAGCAACATAGAATCCTTTGTTGAGTGCCGCAAGGGCTATGAGGCGGGATGAGAAGAGGTTGCCTTGTCCTCCAACACCAGCGATTATTATGTTAATGGTTCTCAGATCACTCACCTCTTTACCCCTGTGATTGCCTTGGCTGGGCATATCTGTACGCACACACCGCAGCCATTACAAAGAACTCCGTCAATTCTAGCCTTGGAGGTTTCATTATCCCAGACACAAGCTGGGCAATTGAACTGGACGGAACAGATTTTGCATGTTTCGCCGATGCATTCGTCTGTATCAACGATAAACCGTGGGGCTGGCTCTCCTGACTTGATTAGTCGACGGTTAGTGATGAGGGCACATTCTCGTCGGAACACTATGGCGTGGCTTGTAGTAGCTGTGATAGCCTTGTAGACAGCTTTGATTGATTTCTCGATGTCAAAGGGGTCGATGACTGATATTTCGGTGAAGCCTATGCCCTTCAATAGATTCTCGATGGGCACCGTTGTGACCTTCTCGCCAGTGGCACCAATTCCTATTCCAGGATGGGGTTGGAAGCCGGTCATTGCTGTTGACCTGTTATCGAAAATGATGGATGTGACCTTTGACTGAGTATAGATTATATTCACTAGAGCGGGGAGACAAGCGTGGTAAAAGGTTGAGTCGCCCATCACAGCGATTACTGGTTCGTCTAGACCAAATTGGTCAAGATTGCCGAAGCCACTAGCTAATCCTGCTCCTGCACCCATTGAGAGTTGGCTACGCATTATGTCGTGATAGAATGCGCCAAGGGAGTAGCAGCCTATGTCCCCGGTGACAAAGCCCTTGCCCTTGTTTTTCTTGATTGCCTGAAGGATGCTATAATAGGCTGCCCTGTGTGGACATCCTGGACAGAACGTCAGAGCCCTTCTCGGTGCAAGTGTGGCTGCCTCTTTTGCCTTGACTGCATATGCCCTTGAAACAGGTGTGTATTTGATGCCCTGGATCCGAGAAATGGCATCTATGGCGTGGTCAATGTTGCATTCACCGTAACTGGGAATGTGACCTGATAACTTACCGTAAAACTTGGGGGTGGCTGTTTTACTCAAACCGGCTGAAAGGCTACGAATCTGAGTCTCTAAGTAAGGGTCGATTTCTTCTAGGAAGAGCACCTTCTTTGCGGATTTCAGGTGTTTTAGTATCAACTTTTCGGGAAGCGGGGAAAGGGTGGTGAGTGCAAGGATTCCAACACCTTTTGTGGATAGTATTTGTGTCGCCTCGTTGGCGTATTTCCAGCCGGTTCCTGATGTAATAATCAGAAGGGAAGGTTGCCGGGGTCCGGTATACCTATTCCAGGGTGATTTCTCGAATTCTTTCTTACGGATTTCTTCAAGGCGTGTGTGGAGTTCAGCGTGTCGGATGTGAGGGCGAGGCAGGTTGTGAAGGGGGATGCTGTGATCAAAGACTGCTTTCCTGGAGGGATGGGGAACCTCGCCCAAGGTGAATGGTGCCCTGCTTTGAGCTAGTCGTGTTGTTTCTCTTACCAGTACCACTAGACCATATTTTTCAGACAGGTCAAAGGCGTAGGAGATGATGTCTTTTGCCTGTTGATGGGTGAATGGCTCCAGCACGACCACGTCTGAGTAATTACCCAGTGGGCGTGAGTCACCCTCAGTCGTTGAGCTATGGGCAAGGGGATCATCGGCAACGACAAGCACAAGACCGCCTTTACCATGTCCCGAGAAGGCGACATTGATTAGTGAATCTAACACGACGAAGAGGCCGTTCTGCTTCATAGATGCCAAGGCTCGTAGCCCTGACCAGGCTGCAGCTGTTGCGGCTTCGAATGCAACCTTCTCGTTTGTACTCCATTCTGTGTATATTCCCAGACCTTTTGAGACCAGTGCAAGATTCCCGAGGATTTCAGACGAAGGTGTACCTGGGTACGCTGCTGCGAATTGAACACCTGCCTCTAGGGCACCTCGAGCTATTGCTTCGTTCCCTAGCCCTAGCACAGTGTTGCCGGTTTTTCCAAACATTACATCGTAACCCATAGTTAACCACGAGCTATAACGTCAATCTTGAATGCTTGCTCATAACAGGATTATACTAGGTCTTGTTTGGACTTTTATGAATAAAACCTTATAATGTTCATCCATGCCTTAAACGCGGGAGAGTACAGAGCATGTCCAACGCCCCTAATCAAGAACTCCAAGTTATTGACTTCCACATACACATAGGGCTAAGGGAGCATTTCAACCCCTCCATTCTCCGCTTGTTCGGGATGTCAAATCCAGCGCTCCAAGAGCAGATTAGCGAGTTCATGAAGCCTGAAAACATCGTGTCTATGCTTGATAACTATGGAGTCAGCCGTGCCGTAGTATTGGCAGAAGATTCACCAAAGGTTACCGGTGTAGTGCCCAACGAGTTTGTTGCAGAGTTCTGCAGCCATTATCCAGACAGGTTAATCCCCTATGCTAGTGTTGACCCAACTGAGAACCCGAACCCCGCTGAGACATTGGAACAAGCCGTGACTGGATTGGGGATGCGAGGATTGAAGCTATACCCAAGCTACCAGTACTTCTATCCTAATGCTTACCAAGAGAACCCTCAGATGAAGAAGCTTCGCAAGCTATACGAGTGCAGTGTACGTCTGGGCATTCCTGTAATGTTCCATACAGGAACCAGTGTTTTTCCCGGTGCCCGCCTCAAATATAGTAACCCACTCTTTCTCGACGACCTAGCAGTTGATTTCCCGGATATGAAAATCATCATGGCTCATGGCGGAAGAGGACCCTGGTTCAATACAGCCTTCTATATCGCTCGAATGCACTCCAATGTTTTTATTGATATATCGGGGCTCCCACCAAAGAATCTTCTCCGCTATTTCCCCAAGCTAGAAACCATCTCTGAGAAAGTATTGTTTGGGAGTGACTGGCCTGACACACTAAACATAGGCGCAAACATTGAAGCGGTGAAGAATCTAGCTATCAGCGATAGGGCGAAGACACAAATCCTTGGCACAAACGCAGCAAAAATACTTGGAATCTAGCATTTACTTGGCTGTTTGCCAGTTACAGCACGGACTATTCCCCAGAATTCATCTTCTTTGAGGCCAAGACGAGTTTCGCGGAGGAGTTCTTGGGCTTGTTGAAGTTGTTGTAACATCTCTCTTTTATCGCGGAGCCTGTGAGTCTCTTTGACTTGACAGACGATTCGCTGCACCTGCTCGTCTGAGGCCTGAATCCCCTCCTGTTCCAGTTTTGTTCTAACCATCTGACTGCCTGTGAATTTTCCTAGATAGAAGCTTGTCTGACGACCAACAGATTCAGGAGGAATTGGCTCATAACAGAGTTGGTGAGCAAGTATGCCGTGTACATGGATTCCAGCGGCATGGGAGAAGGCGTTTTCGCCGATTATAGCCTTGTGAATCGGTAGCAAGATGGCAAAGTACAAGCTTGTGAGCTTGGCTAATTCATGAATGCGTTCGGTCTTGATCCCTGTGGGTATATTGTAGAGGATTTCTAGAGCCATGACTACCTCTTCGAGGGGAGCGTTGCCTGCACGCTCACCGAATCCTGCTACACAAACATGAGGAGTGGTCACTCCTTCTTCGATTGCTGCTAGCGTGTTTGCTGTGGCTAGCCCGAAATCGTTGTGGCAGTGTATTCCAAGGGGTACCTTTCTCTTTGATTCCTTCCCGAGTCGGCCCCGAACTTGGCTCACAAGGTATCGCATAGATTCGGGTCGCAGAAAGCCCACCGTGTCGGTCATGATTAATCTGTCGGCTCCTGCTTCAACTGCAGTCTTGAAGACCTCCACGGTTCTGTCGATGCTTGTGCGGGAGGTGTCCTCTGATATGAAATCCACCTTCACGCCATGGCTCTTTGCGTACTCGACACTGTCGGTGACCCTGTCTAGAATCTCCTGCCATTCCATCTTGAGCTTGTATTTGAGGTGGAGGTTGCTGGTTGCGATGAAAACTGGTACTTCCTCGGCGCCAGCCTGGACTGACAAATCAATATCGGAGCGAAGAGCCCGGGCAGGAGCGGCAAGGCTTGCCTGGGAGAAGCCCTCTGCGGCAATTCGACGAACAACCTCCCTTTCGGATTCAGAAACTGCTGGGAAGCCGACGACGATAACCTTGACACCCATCTCGTCCATCAGTTTCGCAATCTCGATTTTCTCATCAATGAGCAAGGTAGTTCCAGGTGTCTGCTCTCCGTCCCGAAGAGTTTCATCCCAGATATGCACTTCCTTGGGAGTGTGCTTTGACCGGGTTTCTTGCAGCTTGTTAAAGTTGGTGATTAATCCTTCAGTTTCAAGCTCGTCTAGTAACATCTTTTCCACCCAAGAAGAAGAAAGGGTGGAGTCGAGTATTAAGTCTTTTTTTATTCGCCTAGCCCTTTTCATTTACTCTGGTTTTTGCGCATCTAGTTGTCGTTGAAACATCATGTTGACTTGTTTGACATAGGCTTCTCGGGGTACGATTTCTCGGCTAACGATTTGCATTATTCCTTCAGATATCCGTCCTTCTTGTACTACTTCCACCCCTGCTTGCTTGGTAGCGGTTAATACGTCGTCAACCGCTATTCCCATATGTTTCAGTACTGGAATAGTTGCCCCGATCGGTCTAAGGAGAGCTCCTGCATATTCGCGCCCCATATTCTTGGCAATAGCCTGAATGTGGTGGACGAGGGGGTCAAAGTTGTCTAACTCGGTAAACCCAGACACAGATAGCAACACAATCTTCCCTTGCTTTGAAGTTCCTCGTCTAGGATGGCGACAATGGTCGTCACGGATTTCGAAGAAAGGCATGAGGAGGGGTAAGGTCCGGTCCAACAGTGCCTTCATCCTGCTGGTCATTCCATCAACAAAAACAGGGGTTGCTAGTACAAGCACATCTGCTGATTCGATTTTGGGAAGGAGGTCTGTCATATCGTCTTTTTGGGGACACATCCCAGGCGTTTTAACCCAGCAGGAGAAGCAACTAAGACAAGATTTAATGTTCATTTTTTGAAGATAGATTACTTCGCTTTGAGCACCTGCTTCTTTGACGCCTTGTAAGAATACGTCAACAAGAAGTGCGGTACCACCTCGCTCCATTCGAGGACTGCTATTGATTACCAAGACATTCAAGAATTAAGCCTCAAGTCAGCTATTGGTAACTCGGATTTATAGCTAGGGAATCAACCTGAATAATACGCTGTTGTTTGTTGTGTCTTACAGGTCATTAAACACCGAGCCAAGCGTCAATCACGCCGCCTAAAACTGAGACAATTATGACCCAAATAAGCAAGCTTAGAATAGCCTTTAGAATTGGGTGCAGTTTTTGTTGAGCTTTAAGCGTCTCAAGTATTACCTCCGCGATGACATAGAGTATAGAAGAAACGACTGCTGACAGGAAAATAGGATACAAGCTGGTTAATGCAAAGGCAACCCAGAATACTACAAGGAGAATGCCCATCAGTAAGGTGCACCAAATCGCGGGTGTACCCACAAAGTCTTCAATCGGGTCAACGCCTGACAGCATAAGGAGCACAATTAGGATTAGCCCGAATACAAATACGAGTAAGTAATTAGCGATGGAACTTCCAAGGAATGAAACGAGGCCTGTTTGGTACAGTGGAATTAGGATGCTTTGTGGGAGCAGGAGCAGCCCATATCTTAGTATGTAGAGAATTACGTAGAAGATTAGGGCGAATCCTATATCCCAGAATTTGTCTCCGCGAAGGTATTCCTCCCTTTCTGATTTGTAGAACCAGAGGAGTACTAAGCTGATGAAGAAGCCTGATAAATAGGCTAGAAATGCTTTCAAGGCTTCTGGGTTTAGGATTCCCAGAGTTTCACGTATGAATTGAGTGTAGGGATCATAGATTTGCCCTTCTACTCCGTAATAGGCATAGAGATAACCGTTGTCACGGGTTATATACACTAAATCGGGCGTGTTATCTCCGTTCAAGTCAGGAGTGGCTAGTGCGGATATCGAGGTGTCTATTTGTTCCTGCTGCCCAAAGGGAAACAGGTCTGGGTAGGTTACATAAACAGGGTCGAAGGGAATGATATCGATGGTGTTCGGTCTGTAATCTGAATAGAAAGTGCTAGGTGAAGGAGCGGTTACATCCGATTGAATAAACACCCAAGTATCGGTATAGATTAGCTCCGCGTAGCCATCTGAGTTGAAATCTGTCGCAGTGAGGCTTCGCGGGTAGCCATAGCTTCGAATGAACATTGTGTAGGTATAATCGTCGAGTCCGCTTCCATTGCCGGGGAAGACAATAATTGTGTGAAAATTATCAGTAGCTGTTGATGCCGCACTAACGGCGAGGTCCAAGTTGGCATCGTTGTTGAAGTCGCCCTTCGCAAGCGACGTGATCCAGTTATCATCTGGCTCAGTACCTACTGTTGTTATGGTGTTGGGTTCAAGGTGTGTCCCGTTATTCCAGCATAACACCAATAGCCCTGGTCCATCGGTGCCAATGACTAAATCATCTAGCCCATCACTGTTGAAGTCCCCACCCAGCATAGCCGTCATCCAAGTTTGACTGCTGTTAAAGAGGGATTCTGGTGATCCCAGACTAGCACCCAGGTTCAGGCATTTGTAGACTTCACCAGTGTTGTAAGTTCCGAAACAGACATCATTGTATGTGTCGTTATCAATATCCAAGAATGCGCCAGAAGCTACTTCAGGAATCAACCCAAAAGCCACAGGATTGGCTAAACCTGAGGAAGTGAGCTCGGAAATATACAAGGTGGAATTACCCGTAGCTTCTTGGGTAGCCACCACTACACCAGGATGGGAATTCACCAAGTTCTCTCCGACACCCATCCAAGCAACTGGCACGGTCAAAGATGCCCAAATACTGGTGGGAGCTTCTAACCCCGATGAACCACCAAGAGCGAGCAACACCCCTGACTGAGTGCCAAGTAGGACATCCTCATAGGCATCATTGTTAGTATCCAATGACACGATTGAATAGACATCACTATGTCCAGTCTCGTACCTCACTGGTAAATACGAATCAAACGGCTGGGCAACCGTAACAGATGGGAACAAGATAGGGAGTAGAGCAAGCCCAAGGAAAATGACAACAACCCAAAGTAGTTTCTTATTTAACATTGTAGCCCCTTTCCTTGTAAGAACCGAGTCTTTTAAAATAAAAATCATTTGGTAAAAAAGTCAAATGGAATCATTTCGGACCGTAATAGATTCTGAGGAGAATCCCAAGACACATATCTAACCTTGAAGCTTCACCGGGGCTTATGGGGGCGGTGTCTCCTCCTCTCCGGTGTATACGGTTACGTAATCTTACCATGTCTCCAATAAGAGTGTCCTCAAAGCTCCTCTCTTTTATGTAACCAAATTCCCTTAACCCCTGTAGGAGTTTACCTGCAGACCATTTCTCAATGGGAACAGTGGAAACACTTGTTCGGATTTGTCCCCATCTTCTTGGGTGTTTTAGTTTTATGAATTCGATTCGGTCGTGAAGAATGGCTTCAAGGGCTTTGCCGCCTTCAATTATAGCACCGTACCAGTTTTCCGCCCAGAGTTCAACTTTTGATTGGAAAGTGTATTTCCAGATTTCATCAGGAACTCGTGAAACGAACAGCGCAGCTGGTGTTTGTAGCGCATCGAGACCAGCGGAGGTTAGAAACACTACTCCTTCGTCTTCAGAGATGAAAACCAGACCGAGTAATTGGAGCTTAGCAAGTCGGTTATACCACTCCTCACCTTTGGCGCCTACAGCCCTTGCACCAAGGCGCGCCTCAACAGCTACGATATCACCCCCGAAGTCTCGGACCGCCATCAGGATTTCTCGATCAATTGAATCCG
>JAEOSX010000163.1 GCA_016840135.1 Candidatus Hermodarchaeota archaeon | reverse complement strand
TGTAAAATCTAGTGGGGAAGCAAGCAATGACCCAAAGCCCCTTCACCGACCCCATGCACCCACCAACCCAAGAGGGCATCCGATAAACCCTGGACTCGTGTTTCCTCCTCTGGAAGTGTTTGAGTTCAAACAGAGGCCTGTTGGATGAGTTTTTCTAGCTGGACCTCTGAGTAAGTGAGCGAAAAGGATCTGCGTAGTTGGGGAATCAGTGCCTCAGCGTGGGTGATGTGGGGGGACTGCCTGATGTAGTCGAGGAGGGGTTCGAGTAGGTCGATTTTGTCGACGGTGAAGAGGTGGAAGGACACAGGGGTTGAAGCGGAGGCATACGAGTACCAGTATTCGTCAGGGAATTGGCGTTGGATCCATCGGGTTACTTGGAAGCGGTCGGTGGTTACGTCGTTGTGGTGGATTTTTAGAACGCAACCCGTTTGCTTAGTTGTTTCAGAGTTGATGTGGAAGCTAATGGTGGCGGTGAAAGGGGCGCTGTTCATATGGTATTGGCTAACAGCAGCGCTGTGGTAGAAGCGTGGGGGAGTTGCTCCGTCGGGATGCAAGATTTTCTTTAACAGTTTCCGTGCACGTCGCGGAGAAACGCTACTTAAACGTGCGAGTTCACTGATTTTAAGGCGGGGGTCGGGCAAGAGCCATCTGAGGATTTTCAGGTCATTAGAAGTCAGGCGACACTTTTGGCCAGGTTCTCGGAGGAGGATGTGCGATTCAACGGATTTAACCCCATGTTGCTGGCGGCAGTAGCGTCCAATCTCTGCAAGTTCTCTAGAGTTGAGGAAGTGGGCGAAGAAACGTAACGGGCCATCCAAGTTTGTGTGACCAAAGTAGATGCGAGGGTGCTCCCCTATTACCTCAAGGAGTGTGGATTCTGAGTGGTAACCGTCTACCGTGGCTAGTAACATTACCTCATCTTCATCAAAGAACGCGGGAGTGGGGATGAGGTTGAAGTCAACGATCACCTTTGCAGTGATGAGCTTCGTCAGCCGTCTTCGAATGGTTTGAGAAGTCACACCTAAGCGTTTACCAAGCTCTCGGTATGAAAGCCGACAGTTGCCCAGTAGTTCGAGGAGTATTTGCTTGTTAAGCGTATCTATCCTCACCTTCTTGGACGGCAGCTATATCACTCCATATGATTCAGTTCTGACCCGACAAGTGTATTAGGTTCTGCAGAGGGAAAAATGCGTTTATTTAGCTTAAAAGTTCTCATACTGGCTGTTCTTCAAGAATAATACCGTGGATTTGAGAGTGAAAAGAGTACCGTTTCCCTTTTAGGCAAGGATACCATGATTACGGCCGGATTCTATGAGCGAGTTTAAACAACAACAGCTCTGATCTTACATTTTCCATCGATGATTTCTTGTGACTCGATTCTTACTACCTTTTTCATAGCTGTGTGAATCATTCCTGCTATTAGGCTTGTTATGAAACAGGGTGGTAGAATCCCGGGACGTTTTTCGACTAGGATGTCTCGTGTCGTAGAGAACATACAGCTCTCGATAACATATGAAAATCCAGAGTCTGAGACATCAGAGGTTACAACGGGTCCTGTAAGCCCTCCTTTCATGGCTAGTTGTGATAAGAATGCGACCATTGATGGAATATCACTAGGTAGTTCTTGTTGCGTTCCAGAGGCTACAAGAGCTGCTCCCAGAAGCCTGAAGAGAACCTCCCGTAGTCCTTCATAACGCGCTGATACCATCGTGGTCACAATATTTGGGTGTATGCCCAGTTCATATAGCGCTTCAACCATGGCAGCATTGTTTATGTTAAAGACCATTTCACGAAATCTTACTTGTATTTCTGATAAAGGACCCACTTGCTTCACCTTCATTCAATAGGTAATGCAGGGGTTAGCCCTAATATCATTGTGGGTAAGCTAAATTCCCTGTCACTTTGTTTAGCTAACTCCATACGAGAAAAAAGGAGGAAATGTTTTTTGATTCTGGTGTGATTTATTTCTAATTCAGGATGAAGCTCCTTCAGATGTGGGAGGATTCAAAAGTTATCCCATCACGAAGAACTTCATTCCTCCCTAGGACTAGTATGCGTTAGTTCTCAATGTCTGGCGTTCCCTCTCGTTCGATGTCTCTTGCGAGTTGAACTAGCCAGTTGTATATCTTGTCGAATTGGGGGTGTTCGTCATTTGCCCACTTTTGTTTCACGACTTCCTTTCCGGAACGGTAAAGAACCGTGATTTTGGGGCTAGCCTCGTCGGGTTTTCCTGGCCGGTCTATTATGTGTATCTTCTCGAACTCGTTTTCGGCGAGAAGGTTGTCAATCTCCTCGAGTTTTGTGGCTTGAAGTGTAAACCAGTATTTGTTGCCCCTCACCTTCTCTCGGGGTGTTACGATGTGAACTCGCACATCACCGTCGCTTTTCAAGGCAATGTCAAGTCCCCCAAAGAGCGGCTGGATGTCCTGTAAAAATATCCGCTTAAAGGATAGAGATTCGCTTTTCGAGGTCATGTTCATCCACCTTCTGGTTTCACGTTTTTCAATATAAACCTAATTGCTACGAGTTATAAGTCAAACCTGATGTATTTTACTCCTAAGCGATACTTGGAGGATGTCAAACCATGACTGAGGGTTGCTTCACGGACCCTAAACACCCACCGACCCAAGAGGAAATCCGGTCAGCGCTAGGCTCTTGCTTCCCACTCTGGGAGCGTTTAATCCGCTTCGTCGAGACGACCTATCAGGCTGAAGGGGCTTGGAGCACCTGGGGTCCTGCCAAGATGGGCTGGGGGCTCCGTTACCGGCGGAAGCGTAGATCACTGACGGCGTTACACCCCCAGAAGGAACGAATCATAGTGCAGGTCGTCCTTGGCAAGGCTCAGGCAGAGCGTGCCCTCAAGCTAGAGCTCGGAGAGAAGGTGTCACAGATGCTAAGGGAGTCACCACAGCTAAGAGACGGGCGCTGGCTCTTCATTCCCGTGGTCAGTGAACTCGATGCCCAGGACGTGGAGAAGCTGCTGCTGGTAAAGATGCGACCGCCCCAGAGAAAGTGATGCGCAACAGGCTTGCCGGATGAGTGGATTTTTAGGAAACCTACCCTTAACCGAGTGTATGGTCCAGCAAAAATTACTAGTATATCTACAGAGAAGGTTCCCAAAACACCAGAAGGTGGCGATTCGTGATTTCCGCTCCGTCGGGGAGGGCTGGGAAACCCGCATCCACGGGTTCACCTGGGACTACACATCCAATGGTGAAGCGGTGTCCCAGAAGATGATTATCCGCATGTTCCCCGGGCGTCCAGGGCCCCGCAGAGCCCACCGGGAATTTCAGGTAATCCACACGCTCAACAAGCTAGGGTATCCTGTTCCCAAGGTGCATCTGGTGGAAACCGAAGCGGATCCAGTAGGGATGCCGTTCATCCTCATGGATTTGATTGAGGGGTCCACGATGGACCAGCTGTTCCGATCGGGGTCACCCGACCAACAATCAGAGTTGCTCAGCCTGTTTAGTGACCTCTTCCTCCGCCTACACCGCTTGGCATGGCAGCCCTTCAACTTCGACGAAAGAGAAATCGACCCCACCGACCCGTATCTCTACATTGACCACACCCTCTCTGATATCGACAACAGGATTAAACATGACAATCTCAAAGTCCTCCGCCCAATCCATAGCTGGCTTCAGCAACGAGCGAGCCAGGTATCCTGTGAGCAGCTCTCCTTCACCCATGGCGACTACCATCCCAATAATATCCTCATCGACGAAGCCGGAGCCCCCTACGTGATTGACTGGACCGCCGCCCATATTGCTGATGCCCGTGAGGACCTGGCGTGGACATTACTGTTAACGCAGACCTTCAGGAGTAAGGAGCTGCGGGGGCAGATACTACACGCCTATGAAACGCAACGTAGTGATCGGGTCCAGCAACTCGAATACTTTGAGGTCATCGCCATCTTCCGGCGTCTTGCCGACTTTCTAGCAGTCGTAGGCAGTGACTCAGCTAGTACAGGTTTGCGTAGCGATATCGTCGCCATTATGGGACAACACAAACGACACTACCTCAACGTCTATGCGCTCCTTCAGGAACGGACCAACATCACACTCCCCGCTGTGGAAAAGATTATCAACGGATTGAGTGGCGAACCAGCAGAAGAATGATATGAGAAGCCTAAGAACCAAAGTCAAGGAATGATGCAAAAATGATACCCAAACTTAAGTTCGGAAGGACTGAACATGAAAGCACGAGGGTAATATTCGGCGGGTGGGCTCTGAGCCAGGCGACCCAAGCGGAGGCAGACCGAATCCTCGACCTGCTGCTGGAATGGGGTATCAACCACATCGACACCGCCGCTGTCTACGGGAATGCCGAGAAGCGCATCGGCAAGTGGATGAAGGAGCACCGTGACAAGTTCTTCCTCGCCACCAAGTGCCGCAGCCGCTCACCCGACAAAGCCCGGGAAGACCTCCAGCGCTCTCTGAGCCAGTTGCAGGTGGACCAGATCGATCTCTGGCAAATCCACAGCCTCTCCAACCCCCAAAGCTGGGAAAAAGTCATGGCACCGGGGGGTGTCTTGGATGTTTTCATCGAAGCCCGGGACCAAGGGCTTGTTCGGTACCTAGGTGTGACGGGTCACGGCAGTAAGATTGCTGGCATGCATCTCCGTAGCTTGGAACGTTTTGATTTTGACACCGTTCTGCTTCCCTACAACTTCTTGGCGATGCAGAATCCACGCTACGCCAAAGACTTTAACAGTGTGGTGGAGTTGTGCCGTAAACGTAACGTGGCGGTTCAGACCATCAAATCCATCACACGACAGCCTTGGGGCGACCGACCCCATACCTATAACACCTACTTCTACCTGCCCCTAGAGGACCAAGGGGCCATCGACAAGTCCGTCCACTGGGCGCTGGGGCTCGAGGACAGCTTCGTAATCACTGCAGGCGACATGCGGCTCATACCCATGATGCTGGAGGCTGCCCAACGGTTCAAGCAGCGACCCTCCGACACCGA
>JAEOSX010000162.1 GCA_016840135.1 Candidatus Hermodarchaeota archaeon | reverse complement strand
CGAGGTGGGAACCCATACCGCTTCTTCGGGAAATTGCGGCGTGCATGCATACTGAGCCCGCAAAACGTCTCGCGCAGAAGTGGATTCAAAACGTCGAATTCTTTATCAAGAGACTTGAGAGCGAACTTTTCCTATAAGTCAAGAGGAGCCGTTCATTCTATCCAGATTTCCATCTCGACCGTGTCGAGGTATTCCTGTCCCCACTGGACGAGCCTTCGGTGGTAGCCGCACACCCTGAACCCGAGCGTCTCATAGAAGGTGATGGCGTCTTTGTTGTGGGCCATCACAAAGAACCCGATATGATGAAATCCCACGCTCTGGCACCAAGGAATTACACCGCTATCCCAAAGTGCCTTGCCCACTCCGGCACGTCGGAACTCGGGCATCACCCAGGTGCCACCTTCTCCGCAGTGGCTTAGGCGTTCGCTGTAGGGCCAGCGACGGGAGATCCCTGCAAAACCTGCAAATGCCTCCTCCACATGAGCAACAAACACTGCGTCTCGTTGATGAAGCTGGGCGAGATAGGCTTTCTCTTGCTCCGCTGTGTACGCGTCGAGAACAGTTCGTCGTTCCCCGCGGCATATGTCAATGAGCTTCGAAATAGCCTTGGAGTCCCGGTCAGGGCTTGCTTTCTCAACCCTAGTAGTTCCCATCTAATTCAACCACCTCATGGGTACCTGCTGAAGAACCTTCTTTCTCCCATTATGCTCATATACTTCACCTTCTTGGAATACAAACTAGCCGCCCATTTGCTTAAAATCAGATGGAGAAGGGTGGTGCTATTTTCCTTCTTCCCTGCCAGCCCAGTCTGCATGGTCCATCACAGCAGTGATGTTCCCCTTTTCCACCGTGATCCGGATGATTCTCCCAAAATCCACGGGGAGAGGATAAAGGCGCCCTTTGAGCTTGGAGCGGTCCTGCCCCTGACCAATGAGGAGATGCCCGGTGCCTCGCTCCTTGAGCCCGAGATTCCGGTACCAGTGCTCAAACATCCCCTTGAAGGGCTCCGGCTTAACCCCCCCAATAACAGGAGGATCCTTGGCGTTAACGAGTATCTGGTTCAAGAAGAGCTCCTGCTCCCAACACAGATAGATGAACATGTACCCCCGCCAACAAGAACTCACTGTATGATAGGGCTTGAGACCAAGGTCCCCGGGCGTGTAAAACCCAGACCCAGCCAACCGCATCAAAGTACAATGAGCACCATCATACACACACATATCAGGAACCTGCAACTCAGACACACAAACACCTCGAACAACAGGAAAACCTACTCAATAACCAAATAAAAACATCACCAACAACCCACACAAACACCAAAAGAATCCCCATCCTGCTTGGGTATCGAATAACCTGATGGTAGGGAAGATTTCAGTTAGGCTAGGTTACGTCTCGAGATTCTAGTTTCCGGTGGCAGTAGGGTCACTGTCCCTTGACCTTAAGTACATCCATATACCACCAACTGATGAGATGTTCCTATGAGAATAGCGAACCCTCTATTGACATCAATCTTGCTTGCGACGCTTGTTGTTACCGGTGCCCTCTTTGCTGGAACACCCTTCTCGCTATTTGCTCCACCACTTTTACCAGTGTCAAACGATTATCATCATAAATCACAGAACGGAAACCACCTTCTTGATGGACTGAACGCGTCTTCCAGCCTCGTATGGAACCGGACATATGGTGGACTCGGCGACGACCAAGGGTATTCGGTAATAGAAACTAGTGATGGTGGCTTTGCTATTGCTGGTTCTAGCGTAAGCTTCAGTGTAGGTTTCAATGATATGTGGCTAGTGAGACTGGATACCAATGGCAATCCACTCTGGAATCGATCCTATGGTGGTCCTGATGGGGAAAGCGCAATGGAGGTTGTACTGACCGAGGATGGAGGGTTCACTCTGCTAGGAACCACGCTTAGTTTCGGTGCAGGCGAAGGTGACACGTGGCTCGTTCACACGGATTCCCAAGGCAATCATCTCTGGAACCTGACCTACGGGGGAACGGGTGTTGACACGGGCTACGCGATGACTGAATGTAGCGACCAAGGATTCGCCATTACTGGAATAACAGACAGTTTTGGTGCCGGTGACACGGATGTTTGGGTTGTGCGTACGACTCAGCAGGGTGTCCTTCTGTGGAACCGCACCTACGGTGGACCCTTTCCCGATTGGGGTAATGACATTGTGGTGTGTGCTGATGGTGGCTTTCTGATTGTTGGGTACTCTAGCACCAGTTTATACGGGGATAGAGAGGCTTGGGCGATACGCACTGATTCAACAGGAACAGTACTTTGGAACCGAACATATAGTTATGAACGCAGCTCGGAGTTCCTCTCTGTGGTAGCGACCATCAATGGAGGCTTCGCGTTCACTGGATACGTCCATAACTATAATGACGACCTGAGTTTGTGGATAGTACGGACCAACAGTATTGGTGAGGTCCTTTGGAGCAGGATATTCGTTCACAGTAAACCTTCTAGCATGGGCTGGGCTATAACCGAATGTGCTGACCGTGGTTTTGCCGTTGCAGGCCATGCTGGAGGTTCTGTTGATGGATGGGATGATGTGTGGGTAGTACGTACTGACCTACAGGGTCACCATCTCTGGAACCGCACCTACGGTGGACCTGGATGGGATCAGGCTTTTGGTATTACTGTAATAGGGACCAGTGATATTCTGGTTGTGGGCAGAACGAGTAGCTACGGTGCTGGCTATTCAGATGTGTGGTTGCTCCGGATGACAGATGTTCTCGCTCCTCCACCTCCTGTGATTCTCTTTGCACTTATCCTTGTTATTTGCATTGTTTTGATTGCCGCTTTCATTGTTGTCTTGGTACAACGTCGCAGACGTGCAGAAAAATAATTCTTGATTGGGTGGAGGAAGGGGATCTAACCCGGCTTTCCTGGGGACTCTTCTGTTCTTGTCGAGCTGCACTCAAAAAAGGAAGGCTTTTAGTTGCTATAGTTGCTTGTCTCTTTGAGAGGATTTCCTAAATGTGTTCCCGAGCCGCTCAAGAGGCTCGTAGAGCTAGGGCGAGTTAAGTGAATAAACTAGATAACACCTCTGCCCTAACAAACACAAAACAACACCCCCAACGAGAAAAACCAGACAATCCCTCACCACAAGACAACTAAGGGGATGGAGGGGTAGAAGGGGAGGAAGGGGGAGATAAAACAGTAGGACAGGAAGTAGCGAAGGGATTCGGGAAACTTATAGGATGGAGAGGAAAAGAAGAGGTATGAGCGAGAATACCGATGTTGAAGAGTCTGCTGAGGCTAAGTTAGAAAGACTTCGGGAAGTTCTCGACTTGCTCCCTGCCCGGTATGGTCCGCTACCCTTAGGCGTTGCCCCCCAAGACAGATGGATGTTAAATGAGGCTATCCAAGAAATCGGTGAAATCGGCGGGCAGCGGGCATACGAGCTGCTGACCCAGCTTCTCATGAATCCTACTTACCGCTCCTTTATTTTGAATACCGCAGAGGTCCTTAGATATATGGGGAAATCCGTTGATGCTGCACGGCTCATCCTCAGGGAGTACTCAAGGCTCCCGCGTCACCCCCTCACCGATGTTGATAAGGAAAGCACGGATGTGAGCCCACAAGCCCTCTACATCCGAGCCCTTGCCTTTCTGAGAGAAAGCCTTTCCCTCCCCTTCCTTACCGCCATCCTCGAACACTACTTCATTGAGGGGCAGCACATAGAACTGGCACTAAGCGCGATTCATGCCCTCGCCCAGATCGGTGACTTCGCCGCCTTCTACTACCTCCTTCGAGCCGCCCAGGTACCAGATTTGGAACATTCAGCACGGATTGGGCTCGGAATCCTGTGTGGCGTTACCCAACGGGCCATCCATTTCCCGGACCGCATTCCCTATGCCATCCCCAGGCTCCAGCAAGCTCTAGACAAGTTCAGAGCCAAATACCCCACGGACAAGAGCACAATTG
>JAEOSX010000161.1 GCA_016840135.1 Candidatus Hermodarchaeota archaeon | reverse complement strand
TGTTTGAAATCCTGGGGAGTAGTGTGACACGGGTAAGTAACCTGCTGAGCTCTGGATAGTTTCTCCGAAGAAGCTCCTCCACTGTTTGAGGTTTGGCGACGTCTGGTATTGAGGTGATGACGTGAATGCCTTCAGGTGAGATCCGTATACTGAGGCGTATGCATTTTCCAAGCTTGTAATATTTCCGAGGTGGTCCACGGATGCTTTCATCTTCGTAGGTTTCAAGTAGGCCCTGTTTGATGAGTTGGCGTAGGTGTCTCAGAATGGCTTGCTGTCCAATGGCGAGTTCACGGCTTAATTGCCCCAGAAACATGGGTTCACGTGCTAGATGGCGTAGAATCTCATAACGGGTGCGGTTACCTAGCAAGTGGAAAAGGATGTCGAATTCGTCGGTGATTTCTGTTGGTGGCATTAAAGCTTCTCCATTGGTATTTGACTATGATTTTTACTCACTTAATGTTAGTAAATGTTGTGGTTTCCCGTTTGTAATGTCAAAAAGTTTATATTCTAGAGTCGCTAACAATGAGTTAGTCACATAATGTTAGTATAATGGAGTGAGGTAATAATGAGTATCATAGACGAATTCAACAGGATGATTCAGCGAGAGTTCCAAGCTCTCCTCCACCTGCTCCAATCCAATCAACCTGACCAGCTACAACAGATACAACCCCAAATCAAGGAAGACAAACATGGTAAAACAATCAGATGGGGACCCATAATCTACGGCCGAGCCACAATCGTAACTCCTGATGGGAAAGTCAAAACCAAAGAATTCAGTAATGTACCCACCGATAAACGACAGAGCCTCGACGGCTCTACCAGAGAAGAAATGTTTCCTCCTGGTTTCCAGTCACCCCCACGCGTACCCAGACCCCGACCTGCAGAACCTTATCCCAAACCCCTCGATCCCACCCCCAACCCACTACCCCATCCCCAGCTAGAAGAAGCCGACAACTACCTCATCGACGTCATCGACAAAGAGAACGGATTCATAGTAATCTTCGAATTACCTGCAACCAGCTCCGAAGAAGTACAAACCAGTGTCAAAGGAAGACACGTACGCGTCAAAGTTAACGGAAACCCCTTCCGAGAACTCGAACTACCCATTGAAGTAGAGCTCGAAGAACAACACTTCAAGAACGGCGTAATCGAAATCCAACTTAAACACCAATAGTTACTCCAGTCAGCAGAGATAGCACACCTGGGAGGCACGAAGGGCGGGAGCTAACCTCACCCGCCCTTCCTCTCGCTGCTCCCATCAATTTTTTAGGCTGAATCAGTTTCAAAGTGCACTGAGGGTTCTACATGTCTCATGAGGAATTTCAAACAGAACTTACTGTCCTAGAAGAGCGCTACGGAAAACCACAGTGCATTGATTTCTGCTTCGAAATGAATCCAGAGGAATTTCATCTAGTACGCCGATCAACCCAACAGGGGCGCTACCATGATGTAACCCTCTTCATTCTGCACCAAGACAAGTACGTGGTCATCGAGAAGCACATGTACGCCAAAACTGGGATTCTACGAGCTCCCTCAGGAGGAGCCTCACCTGGTGAGTCTCTAGAATCTGCCGCCATCCGAGAAGGGAAAGAGGAGACTGGACTAGATATAGAGCTAGAACGATGGGTCCTAGAATCCCATGTCACCTTCACCTGTGAAGGGCACTCAGCAATCGATTGGGTCTCCTATGTTTTCCTTGCCCAGTCAATAGGAGGAAAGCTGGGCACACAAGACCCAAATGAAATCTCCGATGTTCAACTGCGAACACTGGATGAACTGCAAAACGAAATTCGCCCCCTACTACTAGCTTCAAAATCGGGAGGATTCCAATACAGGGCTGGACTGACTGACGCATTCTTCGCTGCACTCGAAACCCAGAGAGACTAACCAGCTCTTTAAGCGATTTATCAGATTTTTTGGCCGCACTTAGTACAGAACTTCGCTGAAGGTGCAGTGACCACTCCACATTTGGGACATATTTTCCCGCCTTCAATATCTACAGCTGGCTTCTCTTTTGGAGTACTTCCAGCCTTTTCATCAGTAGAGTCTTCATCACTGGTTTCGGTTTCTTCTTCGATTGGTTCCCCTAGTGTTCTCTCTGAGATTTCAAAGCGTATCGGTGTCCCGCCGCTAATAGCGCTTTCCTTGTTGAGGATGTGAACTCCTGCTGTGATGGCTAGCTGAAGCTTCTGAATCTTTTTAGTGAGTTTCTTCTGTTTACTCCCTAGGTCCTTTTCATCGCCAATCTGGGCTCGGGTTTCAATGGTGTCTAGCTCTTCCTCTACATCTTTGAGGTCACTTCGGAGTTTGGCTAGATAACCTAGAAGCGTTGCTCTCCCAACTCTGATTTTCTCCTCAAGATCTAGTAGTCGCTCATCGTACTCCTTTGACAGCCGGGAGTAGACTCGCTCAGTAACCTCCCCACTCTCAAGTAATCCTTCAAGTCTTTCCTGCTCGCCCCTCTCGCGGATATAGGTATCAACAATGTCTTCTAGAGGGAAACCGCCATCCTTCTCTGCCTCGCTGAGGCGTTTAATGACCTTCTCGTCACCATCTTGTTTTCCTGTATACCCCTTTTCAAGAGCGAGCTGTTTTCCCCTAGCTACAAGTTGGCTAAGAGCCTTTGCTGGAACAGGGATTGGTTCATACCCAGAAGAGGGCTCTGTTGCTGAAACAACACGGGGAGTCGTATCTTCAACCACCGAAACGGTAGAAGATGAAGGATTTGAAATGCCTGAACCGCAGCTGGTGCAGAACTTTGCTCTCGGTTTTATAGGTTTACCGCATTTTGGGCAAACGCCTTCGCTTGCAGAAACCGTGGAAGCCACTGGCTCTGTAGGCTCCTCCTCAGGGGGCGCAGATTCAGAAAGGGGGACTCCACACTTTGTGCAGAACTTACCCACAGAGGGAATCTTATCATAACCACAACTGGGACAGGACTTGACACCGCCAGTTACAGGAGGAGGTGATGGTTTGGTTTTTGGGCGTGGAAGTCGACTACCGCATTTCGGGCAATTTCGTTTACCCCCCGGTACTAGATGGTTACAGGTAGGGCACTTCTGTGGCTCGGGGCTAACTTTTGGTTCTATAGCTTGTCCACAGACGCGGCAGAACTTTGCAGTATCAGGAATTGTTGCTCCGCATTTCGTGCAGTTCCGAGTCATTTTTCTCTTACTCCACTAGGTTATTAACGAACTGAGCTACGAATTGAGCCTTTATCTATTTTTGCAAAAATACCCTACAAGAGCCCAAGCGCGTTAATTACTCATTTTATCCCTGTCAGGATTTGCTGTGAGCTAGGTCTTGGCTGTTCTCTTCCGTTTTGGGGGTTTCGGTTTCTCTGTGCTGATTTGGAAAATGTCAAGGAGCTGTGAGACACCAGCATCTTGAGTAGTATCGCGAAGGCTTGGTCTGTCTCCATCATCAATTCTTTTTAGGAATTCGGTAGCAAGCACTCGCCCGCCTTCGACGATAATTCGGGGAGTGTAGTCGCCGCCAAAGAAAGTGCCTTCGGGTAGCTTCTGGGTGCGTTCTAGCTGGATTGTGATTTTCGCCTCACCTAGATTTGCTACTGTACGCTCTACAGCTGTAAAGACTTCATGGCCGATAATAACTAATTCACGAGCGTAACCTGGTGGTAGTTTAGTACTCTCTATAATGCTAATGATACGATCCAATTTTTCTGGTGAGGTCACACCAGTTTCCCTTATAGGAAAGGTACGTTCTAACCCCTCATACTCCTGACCAAGCTGGCTCGAAGGAGTTGGGGTTGTGGTTGGCTTGGGGGTTGTGGTTGGCTTGGGGGTTGTGGTTGGCTTAGTGGTAGGACGTGTAGTGACATCCACCTCAGTGATAACTTCTGGTTTCTGAACCTTGGTGGGAGCTTTCAGGCCTAGAACTGCTTGAAACTCTGCTGGTTCTTCGCCAGCCTCAACAGATACGACCTTGTATGTTAGGCCAACCTGGCTACGAAGAGCTTGCGCTTGACGAGCACCAATAAATTTCCTGCGGACTCGGGCTTGTCCCCCCACCCAGACCCAAATCTTCCGGTCATCATGGTCAACGATTATAAGGACACGTTCACCAGCGAGTTCGTCCCTAACGTCACCCTTTGGCTTTATCTCTAGGAGCTCACCTGTGTCCTGAACATCATGTACCTGGAGGCTCGTTGACAAGCCAGTCACCTAGCTAACAGAATATATTTCACCTACTTTTAAAGGTTAAGCACCAATAGAGATACTCTATTCAGTTTTTTACGAATAACTGGAGGGTAGCATGACATGTTCCATACTAGATTTCGTGATGCCGTTATCGGAGAGCTATCTGGGTCAATTGCCAAGGATTTCATCTCTGAAATAACCCGATTTCACAGGATTCAAGCTTCACCAGGGTTCCACGAAGCGATTATGTATGTGCAGGAGCAGATGAATCTTCTTCCTGATGTTAAAACCGATGTAAGTGTGTACACTGCTGACGGGTCCACTAGAACATGGCAATGGACAGCACCAATGGGCTGGCGCATATCAAGCGGCGAACTTCGCCTCATCCACCCTCACCAAGAGCTTATCACACGATTTACTGAAACACCTGTTAGTGTTGTTGCCCACAGTCAAGGAACGGATGTCAAGGCACCCCTAGTATATGTGGGAGAGGGAAGTCGTGATCGAGACTATCAGAAGGTCGAAGTTGAAGGGAAAATCGTGTTATCGTATGGTCGAGCCCGAGATGTTCACCGTCAAGCTGTGCTTCGACGTGGGGCTCTGGGAACCATTCATTTTCCTAGTGTAGAAAGAAGAAATCCTCACCCCGATCTTGTTCAGTATGAGGGAATCTGGCCAATTAGAGACGAAGTAAAAAATGTTGGTTTTGCCTTCGCTGTCTCGGGGAAAGCTGGGTTGCGGCTCCGAAGACTTGTGGAAAAGGAGAAGGAAGTATTATTGCATGCGAAGGTGGAGGCTGAACTATACAAAGGGGAACAACGGGTTCTAACTGCAGTCATCGAGGGTGAGAAATACCCAGAGGAGGAGATTTTACTCATTGCCCACCTCTGTCATCCGCGTCCCAGCGCTAACGATAACGCCAGTGGCAGTGCATTACTTATGGAGATTGCCCGGACCACTAGCACTCTAATAGCTCAGGGGCACATCCCTCGCCCACTCCGCACAATCCGTTTCATGTGGGTTCCCGAATACTATGGAACCATCTGCTACCTTCATGAACATCCCGAACTAGCAAAGCGAACTATTAGTGCAATAAACTGTGATATGGTCGGTCAAGACTCTCTGTTGTGCGGGGGCTCCCTGATTCTATACCGGACTCCCAATTCTCTTCCCAATTACATCAACGATCTCCTCGAGTATTTTTTAGAAGAAGCCTCCAAAGACTCACGTCTTCTCTCTCCTCGGGGAAGTCGCCAACCCTTCCGGTTCAAGGTAAAGCGCTTTACTGGGGGAAGCGACCATGTAATGCTGGTGGATACCACCATCGGTGTACCTTGTCCAATGTTAAACCATTGGCCCGATGCTTTCTACCACTCTAGTGAGGACTCGGTGGACAAATGCGATGCTACTCAATTGAAACGTGTAGCCTTTGCAGTGGCCATGGCTACATTCGTACAGGCTTACGCTGGACAAGAGGATGCCATTTTCATCGCCACTGAGGTCTATGCTCGTTCCCTTAGGCGGCTGAGCTGCACAAGCCAGCAAATCATCCATAATGCTCTTTCTGCTCAAAAGGGATACACCATGTTCAGAGCTCTCCGTAAGGGCATCGGAAAAATCAGGAGCCAGGTGAGCTGCGATGAACTCGCCATAAAAACCGTAAACAAGCTCTCAAAGCAAGGTGGAGAAGCTATACGCCTTGTTAACAGTCTAATAGTTGACCTTAAGCGAGTGAAAGAGGTAGAGGAGCGGCGGCTCTTCAAGATTGAAAAACTCCGTTGCGACTCTCTCGATTATGAACCTCCTTCAAGGCTTCGCCTTCGAAAATTAGAGAAGGAGGCTCAACACTTAACTCCCCGCCGAGATTTCACTGGTCCCCTTTCGTTTGACCAGCTACGCCGACTCCTCCCACCAAAGGAAGGAGAATGGTTACGCCGTCAGAGAACAAAACCCGGCTTCACCGAGCTTCTCCTAGAACTTACGAACTACGCTGATGGTGACCGAAACCTCTTTGAGATACAATTGGAACTAGAAGCTGAATTTGACGTCCAAGCGGGAATAGAAACCGTAACAAAACTAGCATACCTGCTTGAGGGCATAGGACTCTTCAGAATACATAAATCCACAAAAACCTGAATCAATGTGATAATATATGAGTCGTTCAAAAATCCTAAAACTGCAAAAACAGCTAGAAGCGAACCTCATCCCCTATGAGAAAATAATGGAGAAACTAGCCCCTTCTCAGTCTCTAGAAGAACTCGAAGCAATGCTCCAGGCCAATAAGGAGCTTAGCGATATTCTCGAATCTATCAAATCTCATTTCAAAGAGGTTCGCAACTTACTCCTCGATACATCAGGAATTCCTCCTGCAAAAGAACTCGCGCAATTGATTATTGGTGCATCCTCAGAAGCACTTTCCTCCCTTCGCGAGGTTTACCACCATCTTGAAGATTTTCATTCAAAGCTCAAGGATAAACGCAGACCGAAAACCCTCTCTCAAGACGAGTTACATTTCGCTGAATTCGGCTCCCTCACTGCAATACGGCGTTCACGCTACATCATTAATAAAATCGCAGAGCATCTCGATGAAGTTCCAGAAAGTTAGTGAAAGCTAGGAAATCACCCAAGGAGTTCACCGAGGAAATGAAACGGTGGTATCTGATATCAGCGGTGAGTGTAATTCTCACCATTCTAATGATAGTACTCTGGGTGCTTATCCCGGGTTTTCCGCTGCTTATCTTCTTCCTGTTTCCACCAATCTTTTTTTGGGGCACACGAGGGAATGATGAAGGAACAGGTTCAAAGGAGCAGATATCAAGTACAGCTAGAAGCCGTGAATTCGGTTCAACGACTTGTCCATCTTGTAATAAAATCGTCCATTTAGAGCCTGATGAATCATACTGTCTTAATTGTGGAGAGCGCATCAAGTAGACGCCACATTTGGATTAGCTTCTTGAATAACTCCACCCTTCACCCACATCCCTTCAAACCAAAACGGTGACCATTATTTGATTCGTCACTTATTTTCCTTGGGGGATTTGGATCGGTGTTTCCAGTCGAACTGATACCAAGCTACTAAAAGGCAGAAGAGGAAGAGCGAAAGCAGGATAGCAGGTGAAACGAATCGGTGGACCACGAAGAGGGCTATACTCACCACCGAAACTAGGAGCAAAGCCCAGGTGGCTGCATTGTTAACAATCGATTGTACTAATGGTTTATTATGAAAGGTTTCATGCAACCAACTGCCCTGTCGAAGCTGTACAAGGGAACCATGGAGTGCAGGGATGAGAAGAACAAGGAAAGGCAAAAGGGCAATCAAATAGTACTTGTAGATTCCACGGGGAAAGAAGGTATGAAATGCCAAAGAGAGAAGAAGAGTAAGCACAAGGAGTTGCTCTTTATACCGACGAACAGGCTGCCTTTCAATTAGCCAGGTAAGAATCCAGAATGTCATAAGACAAATGAGAAAGGGTATCCCGAAATATACAGCCCAGATGATGGCGTTCTTAGCCATTGGCGGCAGGTACCAGGCTAGAACGGAGACGGGGACAGGATATGTCTGTTGGGGTAAAGCCTCCATCCAGTAACCCCCCATGCCGCTAGCCACTGCTGAGATATAATCCACAGGGTAGAGAGCTAGATAAGGCATGGATAGTGTAATCCCCACGGTTGCCATGATGCCTAGGCTGATGGGAACACGCCTCCAGTCACGTGATAGTTCAAGCATGAGGATAACAGGCAACAGAAGCCCCGCAGTCTGCTTAACCATAGTAGCAATGGTAATCCAAAAAGCTGCCCAACGAAGCCTCCCATCTAACATGAAATAGAAACCCAAAACTAGGAAGAAGGTGTGGATTGGTGTACTCATCCACATGTAGTCACCCCACCAAAGCGCGATTGGGTTTAACCCAAAGAGCAGCATCGAAGCAGCGGGAAGAAACCTGTTTGTTGTCAGCTTCTTCGCTGCTACAAACACCACAATGCAGGTGGCGATGTTAAAGAATACAAAACAAAACCCGACACGAGCAAAGGACAGGCTGGTTGACGAGAATAGCGATAATAGAACCAGATCAGGAAACAACAGCTCAATAGGGATATAATAGAACGCAGTGGTGATGTAAAGGAAGAGGGGAGGATAGATGTAAACCTGGATTTCACCTACCATATACAAATCTGGCGTATAGGGTAGATTGCCCTGAACAAACCGCTCTACAAAGGTCATGTAATATGCTTGGAAGTCAGCGTAGGGTTCCACGATCTCGAAGTCCATACCGAAGTAGAAATATGACCATTCGAAGTAGACTGTTTGGTACTCGATATACCTAACTACGGAGAGATGAAAAACCCAAAACTTCACAATGATGATAGCTAGAAAGGGACCCCAGAAGACGGGATTTGCCATCCACCGCAGCTTCTTAGCTCTTTCAAGAAGCTTGTTTTCGGTCACTACCTAGATGCTCTCCTTTCGGTTTCCTAATCATGGTTTGAGCTTTTATAGTAGTGGGGCTAGGCTTAATAATCTTCGAATCACAGTCGAGTGTGGGTTGAAATGATACGCGATGTCTATGTACTCAAGCGGGCAACAGGCGAAGTGATGATTCACAAGACGTTTAGCCGTAAAGGAGTCGACGAAGCCGTCTTCAGTGGCTTCTACAGCGCCTTAAACGCATTCGCCGAGGAACTAGGTCACGGTGGCATTGAGACAATTAACTTGGGTGAAGTCAGCTTCTACTTCATGCTCCATAAAGCTGATGACATCCTTTTCGCTATCGCCACCGACAAAGCCCATAACGCTCAAGATGTTCAAAAAGTCCTCACCGAGATCAGGATGCGCTTCATTGAGAAATATCAAGACACCCTCTCTGGTTGGAGTGGGGATTCTGCCCCCTTCGCAGACTTCATCCGTGACATTGAAGTGGTTGTCGTTGAAAGCCGGCGCGCAGGCGGAGAGACCTTTTTCGCCCTTCCCTTTTGTCTTGATGGTAAAAACCTAGAGGAAGTATCCATAGACTCCTTGGAAATGGATAGTTCGCTAGTGCTTGACTCCCATCAGGAACTGGCAGCTGTTTACCTTCTAGCTGAGGATATCCGTCAAAACACAAGGGGCCTAAAGCCGTTAAAGAAAGGCTGCTACCAGTTCTTCTCCAAGCTTCTCTGGCCTCTTTGGATTGTACGTCAGTCAAATGGGCGAATAGCAATTATAGATGGACTCTCCCTCAATCAGCACGCGGTGCAACGAGGTAATATACCCTCTACTAGCCGCTACGAAGCGCTCCTCAAAGTTGACAACAACCTTGAGTTCCTTGCGGGACTGGAGAAACTAAAGGAAGATATCAGTTCAACACCACGAACAAGCCCCTTCGACACATATCTTCTCAATCCCGAATTTTCTAAACTAATCAGGAAGCTAGGCGGGTTAGCAAGTACAAGAGCTGAGTATGCGTCGCCTCTCCCTCCCAAGATGGTCCAGTCACAGAGCATCAGCGAAACTGAAAAGTTCTATGATAATGCTGTTCAAAGCCATGTTGCCGCAGCTGGACAGTGGGACAAGTTCCGCCTCCTCTTCCAAGAGGAGATTCGAGAATGGACAAGACGGGTTGTAAACGAATTTGGAGAAATGCAATCCTATTATCAAACAAGGCGCGAGAACCTTGTAGAAGAGATTAAACGAAATCTAGAAAGCCTATCCAGTCAGGAAAACTCAGCGGTAGAAGAAACAAAGGAGTGGTGGCAAGGTGAAGAAACCACACTCGTTGAGAAGCTCAGGTCCAGCTTAGAACCCGTTGACGAGGATTTCGTTCAGCAAAGAGATGCCCTATCCCGGCTTATTAAGGTAGATTCAAGCGTTAATCCCGACGCGAACCAATTCATGGATAATATGAGGGAAGTGCTCGATGTCCTAGACAAGTCCTTCAGTAACGAGTTAAGGGATAAGATTAAGGATCGACGTAGACTCATCCAACAGACTCAGAAAGACCTAGGGGAATTAAACCACGAAGCTGAAGAAAAAATAGCAGGCATACACAATCACCATGCTGAGCTAGTTGAGCAGGAGAACGCTCGTCTTGTCGCTCTTGACCAGGAACGTGACCAGAAGCTCCAAGAAATTCGAGACCGCCAACAAACCCTTGAGCAGCTCTCCACAGAGATTCAGAATCTTATCCAGGACCAGGTTACCCATTGCCAGGGCCGAAAGGAGTTCTTCGAAGAATACCTGATGGAACCAGAAGCCTTGCTACCCACCGATACAGTGCTTGAATTACAAATCCCCTTCTATCTACTAGGATTCCAACGCGACAATGAAACAACTCACCTCTTCGTCATTCCCCCTCTTCTCCTAACAGATCTCAACAGACGAGTTCCCCGTAACCTTGAACAGCGCACAGCCCCTGTAACAGAGCTGGCTTCTGATTTTCTCACCTTCCTGAAGGAGAAGATAGAAACCTCCTGGGAGGCGGATCCAGAGTTCTCAGAAGCACTAGAACGCCTAGCCCAGCGAAACAATCTCCTCAAAGACCCTGAGGTTGAAGTCATCATCTACCAGGGACTCCACAAACTCTGGCAGGCCCAACTCATACCCGAGCGCCTACACACCCAAACCAAGCTCAGCTGCATCGAAGCCTTCCGTGTCACTCCGAACGATGATTAGATACAGGAGAAACCTCTCAAATGGAGAGCTTTCTCGTAAATCTAACTATCAAAAATACGGGATTTTATTGTAGAAACCACAATCCCAAAGCAGAATTGAATATAAACCGCCTGAAATCTGCTAAAGCTATTTATAGACTAAAAACGCCGTTTTAAATGGCTCAGCGGTGGATTCGAGAGTCTTTGAAGCAGACAAGCTGACAGAACGAATGAATTGAAAACAGAAAAACTCCTTCACAATTGAATGAAAGACCGAAAACCTACACTAAGAACCAGCTACTGCCACGTTTCTTGTTTCATTGACCGAGTCCTCGCTATTAATAGAAATCAAAGGGGTCAAAATATATGCGATTCAGGAAACCCATACTACTCCTCTTCTTGTCCTTATTCCTACTATCCTCCTCAATTATGACGCCCGTCCTTCCCTTCATCAACCCGACGGGTCTATTAGAATCAGCTAAGCCCGGTTCTTCGGTGCCCTCCTCCCTCCTGGATATATCTACCCCCTTGCCTCCTTCTGGACCCAGCCTTGTTGACGGAGAGTACCAGTACGACGGCCTTGGCACTGTGCTAAACACCACAGAGTACGCAGTGGGTACAAACCAGTCGCTGGAAGTCCCCGAATCGAACCCTATGGATTATGGCGATGACCGCTTCGGAGAGATCCGGCTTCCCGCGGGTTGGACTGGCTATCAGTTGACCGCGAATGTCGACAATCTCCGTGATAAACTCTACTGGATTAATGGCAGCCGAGAAAACGGTGACTTTGAAACCAGCAGCGGATCAGACCCTACTCAATGGAATTTCACCGACTACTGGGTCGCTAGCCCCACCGCAGTCAATAATTATTATGGAACCTCCTACGGGCGATCAGGCTCAAACGGTGCTAGAGTCCAAGTAGAATGGGTCAAAAACTATGACTTTAATGATGATTCCTATGCTGGCTGGTTCAATAACATAAGCATTCCTCGAACCGACATATCTTACGCAAAGCTGACATTCTACGTCCAAGCAAACAAAATTGATCCAGGACCCGCTGAATGCCGAGGCTATATGGTCATCTATGTCGAAATAGAGGGAATAATTTACCCAAGACTCCTCGCATCAGCAGTCCCGAACAACGGTCAATGGTATCAGGTCAATGTGAGCATTCCTTACGATGACATCCTCACATGGAGTCTGCCACTTCTCACAGTTCGACTCGGGCTCAGCTTCACCGCAGATGTCGACGCACCAGCAGCTGAGGAATGGGCACTAGACTTCGACGATGTCACACTAGAACTAACAGGAAAGGCTCAGCCAGACCATACCTGGGTTGACCTACGCATGAACAGCACAGTGGTGACCAGCACTGGTTATGGAACTGGCACCATCACTCTAACGGGGGCCTGGGCAAACCCCGGTGCCAGCCACTCAACTGTACAGGCGCTCTGGGAGACCTACTCCAGCAACAGTAGCGGCGTCTATTTTGATTATAACCTCACCCTCTACATAACAAGGGAATCAACCACCGAGCAACAGACCGGACCAGAAGGTACAACCTTCTCAGCACAGAACCAAACTAACATATATTGGAACACCTGGTATTACGCGTACCAACCTTTCTACTTTGATGACTACAATCTCACCATCGCTCTGCCCACCACCGAGACGTGGACAATAGATACGGTCATTGACGCGCTCTTCAATAACAGGACAGGTCCCGTAATCACCGATAGCAACAGTACCCACATTCGCATGACCCACTCCACCATCAACGACGCTTATGGCTGGTGGAACTTTACCCTCACCTCCCCGAACCGGGTTGACACGGTCACCCTTAATTTTGATGCTTTCCAGATAGCCCCCAACACACCGAACAGCCTCTCTGTCAGCGCAACCTTCGGCAAGACTACAGGTGAAACAAACCTAACCCTTTACGACCCCTCAGGCACCATCGTAGCAGAGGATACCCAAACAGTTGCCGCAGGTGCAGCCTCCTTCTCCGCGGTAAGCTTTGATAACGGAACCGAATTCGCTGCCGGGGAATACACCCTCTGCGTAAGCTATGACAATGGCGATACACAGTCCCAGACAGCCGCTGGTTTTGATTCCACCATCATCACCGTCACCCATGGCACAACCACTCTGATTCCCCAATACAGTACCATCGAGGTGGTTCGCCAGTCGGGCAGCTACTTCTACCCCCGGGTCCGTTTCTATAGCAATGACACCTCTCCCACAGACACCTTCCTTGAGGGTGCAACCGTGGTGGGCAACTGGACAGGATCTGACACCTTTGAGCAAGTAGGCGGCTTCTATGTCGCTGAACTCGCCTCCACCGCCCAGACAGCTGGAAACTACACTTTCTGGGTAAACGCTACCAAACAGTACCATGCTGATGCCTACTGCTTGATAACAGTAAGTGTGGTAGAGGAGACAACCCTGACATCACCCTCCACCCCGGGATTCTCTGTGGCCTACGGGGAGGCGGTAACCGTCAGCTTTGCCTACAGACGAGAGGTAGACGAGACAGGGATCGATAGTGCCACCGTTACCTCAAACTGGACCAACGCAGTCAACCCCACCGCTGAGGGCAGCGGATGGTACAACTTCACAATAGACGCAGGTGGTGTCAGCGAACCTAGAACCTACAAGATGAAGGTCACCGCCCAGAGAACAAGCTACCAGACACAAACCCTCACCCTCACTATCATCATTCAGGAACGGAACACCCACCTGTTCACAGGCGCCATCCTTACGGTTCCTTTCGGCAACGACTCTGTGTTCGATGTCACTCTCCAGGACCTCGATAACAGCAGCTATCCCATCAGCAACAGCACAGGACACATCCACCTCCAAGTCTGGAACAGTACCCACCGATGGGATACTCTGGGATATGCCTCCATCACCTACACTGGCTCAACGGGAGTGTATGAGGTCAGTGTGAACACAAGCTACCTGGAGGGACTTGGCACCCACACCTTTGAGGTCCGCTTCTACTGGTACCTCAACGGCTCAGACAATGACCCCTTCTTCGGTAATCGGACTGTAACATCTTATATCAGCGTGCGAGCCCGCAACACTCAACTCTCCTCGACCACACCCTCCACCCTCCCCCTAAACGAGCCAGCCAACCTCACAATCACCATAACCGACCTGGACGAAAGCGGAGCCTACCTCCCCAGCTCCCCCAACGTCAACATCTCCCTCTGGTATTCAGGGTCCCTCTGGACCGACGCGACCATCAACGAATACGCCGCTGGAATATGGAACATAAGCATCGACACCTCCACCCTCCCAGGCGCAGGGCAGCACACCTTCACCGTGAACTTCACTTGGTATACGTTATCTGGTGCAAATACGCCTTTTTACTCCAACCGCACAGTGAGCGTGACCCTGACACTCCGCCAGATAACGACGGTGGTCTTCTACGATGCTCCCAACCCCGAGCCCTGGGGCACCAACATGAACATCACTATCGACTACTTCGTCGACGACTCCGCCAGCAGCGAACACGGAACCTATCCAGCAGTAACCACCATAACCTGTACGCTGAATGGGACACCGCTGGTCCTGAACATCAACTTCACATGGACATCCCTGGGTGGTGGAGAATACCTCATCACCATCAACGCCTCCGTGCTCTCAGAGGTCGCCTTCTACGAGCTAGAGGTCCAGGTCACACCCACCAGCAACGACTACACTACTGCCAGTCGAAACCTCACCTTCAGTATCAGAGCCCACCTCACCCAGACAATAGCTGACCAACCAGACCCCATAGGCTATGGTTTCAACATCACAATAACAATCACCTGGTCAGATTTAGACACTAACACAGACCTAACTGCCAGTGTCCTAGACCGTGTAGATGTCCGCTTCCAAAACGGAACAGCCATCACCAACGTGACCAGTCTCACCTTCACACTCGACACAGATGACTGGGCAACGGGCACCTACAACCTAACCGCCTACATCTACTCTAACACCAGCCTATATGTTTACAGCCAAGGCAACCTAAGAATAACGATCAGAACCCACCAAACAGCCGTCTTCGTCGAACCCCCCGACGACACTCCTTGGGGATGGCAAACCCAGATAGTCATACAATGGACAGATCTAGAAGACACATCTAGCCTCACAGACTCCGCCCTCAAGAATGTCACTATCCGCTTCGCTAACGGCACACTAGTAACCACGGCCTACAGCCTCACCTTCTGGCTCGATACCAGCAGCTGGAATCTGGCCACTGAAACCCTAACGTTTCAAGTCTATGCACTGAATACGCCCCGCCTTTACGAAGACGACAGCACCACCGTACAAGTCACAATCCGGGCCCACCGAGTCAGCGTCTCAGTCCAAACCCCCGACCCCACCGGCTGGGGACAAAACACAACACTCACCGTCATGTGGACTGATCTCGACAACGGAACCTCCCTGACTGACGCAGTTCTCGACAACGTCACCATCAGCAACTGCCCTGTGGGAGGCGACCAAAGCTCAATCACCCTCGGACCCTTCACCCTCATAACCACCTCCTGGAGCGTAGGAGGTCACCTAGTAAACGTAACTGCCTATTCAAACACAACCCACTACCAGATAGGCAGCTACCAAGTCACCATCACTATACGAGCCCACTATACAAGCGTCACAGCCGACCCACCTGCTCAAAGCCCATGGGGAGAAAACACCTCCATAACCATAAATTGGCAGGACTCCGACACCTCCACCGCAATCTCCCTCTCTGCCCTAGACAACATCACAGTCTCAGGATGCCCAGTGGGCGGCGACCAAACATTCACAGGAAGTTTTACCTTCACCCTGGACACCGAAGCATGGAGTGTGGGAAGCTTCAGCCTGACAATCTGGGTCTACGGCAACTCCAGCTACTACACAACCAACGGACCGGTCATCATCACCATCAGAGAACACCAAACGCAAAACGTGGTCTCACCCCCAGAGCAAACTCCCTTTTATTTCAACACATCAATTTCAGTCGATTGGCTTGATCTAGACTTGGGTAGCACGAATGTACCCAGTGGAAACCTCTCCTCCGTGGTCGTCTCAAATTGTCCGCTGGGCGGCGACCAAACATTCAGCTCTCTAAGCTTCACCCTAGACACCGATTCCTGGACGACCGGAACCTATGTCCTAACAGTAACCGTTTATGCGAACGGGGTTCTAGGCTACTACCTCAACAGCAGCAGTAGCCTTACAGTCATCATAAGAGTACACTACACGGCAGTAGTAGTTCAGTCACCGGACCCAACACCCTATGGTCTAAACACCTCCCTCACCATTATTTGGACAGATCTCGACACAGGCGCTATTCTCAGCACCAGTAACCTACAGAACATCACAGTGTCCGGCTGCCCCGTTGGAGGAAACCAGATTTTCACTGGAACCTTCACCCCAATCCTGGACACCGATTCCTGGGCAATTAATTCGGGTTACTCCCTTACAGTAACAGCCTATGCTATGACAGGGCCCCGCAACTTCACTGACGCTAGCGGTTCGGTCACCTTGGAGATACGGCTCCACAGGGTAGAAGTCATAGCCTCCACTCCCGCCCCCGTCGCCTGGGGTCTAAACACATCAATGACCGTGACTTGGAACGACCTAGACCTGGGAACAACCATCGCCATCAGTAACCTCGATAACATCACAGTATCCAACACGCCCGTCGGGGGCAACCAGACTTTCAGCAGCTTTACCTTCACCCTCATCACTGACTTATGGAGCGTTGGAGCCCACCAGATAACCATCACCGCCTACCCCGACGCGTCACCCCGAATCTACGAAATCGACAGCTATAACGTCACAATCACTATTCGAGCCCACTATGTTAGCGTCACCGTGGACCCACCACCACAGACAGCTTGGGGTCAGAACACTAGCCTCACCGTCAACTGGCGAGATATCGACACAGACACCGACATCACCATCTCAGCCCTAGACAACATCACGGTAACCAACTGCCCAATAGGAGGCGACCAATCATTCTCCAGCTCCTTCACATTCACGTTAAACACAGAGGAATGGAGTGTGGGCGGGCACACCCTCACAGTCTATGTCTATGGCAACGCTTCATACAGCACTGGCAATGGCCAAGTCACAGTGATTATTAGGGCCCACCAGACCCAGACCATTGTCTCACCCCCAGAGCAAACCCCGTTCGATTTCAACACCTCTGTTACAGTCCAATGGGTGGATCTCGACCTAGGCAGTAGTGACGTGCCCTCAAGCAACCTCTCCACAGTGGTCGTATCAAACTGTCCACTGGGCGGCGATCAGACCTTCAGTAGCCTAAGCTTCACCTTAGACAGTGACAGCTGGGCTGTCGGTTCGTACACCCTCACCATTACCGTCTATGCCAATGCGAGCTTGGGTTTCTACCTGAATAGCAGTAGTAGTGTGACAGTTACCATCAGAATCCACTACACAACAGTAGTAGTTCAGTCACCCGAACCCACCCCTTGGGGCGAGAACACCTCCCTGACCATTATTTGGACAGACCTCGACACGGGTGCAATTCTAGATACAAGCAATCTAGAGAATATCACAATCACAAACTGCCCCATTGGTGGCGACCAGGCCTTCGCAGGAACCTTTACATTCGCTCTCGACACCGACTCTTGGTCTATCAGTGCTGGCTACAGTCTGACCGTGACTATGTATGCTACTACTGGTCCTCGGAACTACAGCGACGCCACTGGCAGTGTCACTGTAATCATTCGGGTCCATAGAACAGAAGTAATTGTGTCAACGCCTTCGCCTACTGGTTGGGGTCTCAACACCTCTATGACCGCCACATGGAATGACCTTGACACAGGCTCAACAATTGCTAGTGTCAACCTAGACAACATCACCATCTCTGACTGCCCAGGGGGTGGCGACCAGACCTTCACCAGCCTAACCTTCATCTTAGTCACTGATAACTGGGGTGTAGGCAGTCACCAGATTACCGTCACACTTTATCCAGACATGTCACCTCAACAGTACGATATCGACAGCTACCAGGTAACCGTAACCATCCGTGCACACTACGTTTCCGTAACGGTTAATCCGCCAGCTCAAACACCTTGGGGAGTAAACACTAGCGTGACGGTGAATTGGATGGATTCGGACACCAGCGCCGCCATCCCCGTCTCTGCTCTTGACAACATCACTGTCACCGGCTGCCCCGTTGGGGGAGACCAAGTCTTCACCGGTAGTCTCAGCTTTACACTAGACACTGAGGGCTGGGGCGTCGCCGGACACACACTAACTGTGATTGTCTACGGTAACACCTCCTATGACACTGGTAGTGGCCTTGTTACCGTGACTATTCGGGCACACCAAACGCAGACAATTGTGTCGCCGCCAGAGCAGACCCCCTTCGACTTCAACACATCTTTGAGCGTTCAATGGGTGGACCTTGACCTAGGTAGCACAAATGTGCCCAGCGGCAACCTTTCCTCTGTTGTGGTCTCCAACTGCCCAGTGGGTGGCGACCAGACTTTCACCAGCCTGAGCTTCATCCTCGACACGGACAGCTGGTCTGTGGGCTCCCACACATTAACTATAACGGTCAACGCAAATATGGGTCTTGGGTTCTACCTGAATAGCAGCAGTAGCGTCACAATTACAATAAGAATACACTATACAGCGGTGGTGGTCCAATCCCCTGACCAGACGCCCTGGGGTGAAAATACTTCTCTTACCCTTATTTGGGCAGACTTAGACACTGGCGCCATCCTCGATACCAGCAACCTCGAGAATATCACTATTTCCGGCTGCCCAGTCGGAGGCGACCAAACTTTCACGGGTGCCTTTACGCTAACTCTGGACACCGACTCCTGGTCTATAAACACAGGATACAGTTTAACTGCAACAATCTACGCGACGGCTGGTCCACGGAGCTACAGCGACGCCTCTGGCAGCGTCACCGTGGTCATCCGGGTCCACCGAACCGAAATCATCGTCAATACTCCCTCACCCACAGGATGGGGCTTGAACACATCAATAACCCTGACCTGGAACGATCTTGACACTGGCTCTACCATCGCTGTCATCAACATGGACAACATCACGGTTTCTGGCTGCCCAGTGGGTGGCGATCAGACTTTCACTGGGAGCTTCACATTCACGTTAAAGACTGATGATTGGGGCGTGGGCTCCCATCAGGTGAACGTCACCCTCTATCCTGATATGTCACCTCAACAGTATGACATCGACAGCTACATGGTTACCGTAACCATACGTAACCATTATTCTAGCGTGAACGTCGACCCACCCCAACAATCGGCTTGGGGGACCAACACCAGCCTCGCCGTCACTTATACCGACACCGACACAAGCACCGTCATCTCGGTTGATGCCCTCATCAATATCACCGTAACTGGCTGTCCAGTGGGTGGCGACCAGACTTTCATCGGCAGTTTCACCTTCACCCTAGATACCGAGGACTGGGGGGTTGCAGACCACGTCCTAACCGTATATGTGTACGGGAACGCCTCCTTTGCCGATGGCAGTGCCCTCGTCACAGTGACCATCCGAGCACACCAAACACAGACCATAGTCTCTCCGCCAGAGCAGACTCCATTCGACTTCAACACTTCCTTGACGGTACAATGGGTTGATCTAGACCTAGGAGGCACCGATGTCGCCAGCGGCAACCTCTCCTCAGTTGTAGTGTCTAATTGCCCCGTTGGTGGCGATCAAACCTTCGCCAGCTTAAGCTTCATCCTCGACACCGACTCGTGGACGGTCGGATCTTACACACTAACAGTAACCGTCTACGCCAATGCCGGTCTTGGCTTCTACCGGAATGGTAGTTCCAGTGTCACAGTTACCATAAGACTCCACTACACTGCCGTTGTTACTCAATCACCTGAACAAACTCCTTGGGGGTACAACACCTCCCTGACCATCATTTGGACGGATTTAGACACTGGTGCAATTCTCGACACCAGCAACCTTGACAACATCACTATCACAAACTG
>JAEOSX010000160.1 GCA_016840135.1 Candidatus Hermodarchaeota archaeon | reverse complement strand
TATAACTGGACATTCGATGTTAACGCATCACTCGATGAAGGAACCTTAGAAATCGGCGAAACCTACAACATCACAGCCTACTTCATTTCCCCTGCCACAGCAGAGCGTGGTGTTATAAATGGTACCAGTGCCTTCTCAGAGCCCTTCATAATTGATCGAGATCCGCCTGAACTGATCGATGTCCTCATAAATGAGGGAGGGAACGACCCGCCCACAGACGAAGACGAGGCGATCGTGACAACAGAAATTAGCGATGATGCAGGTATAAGCCACGTTATTCTTAGCTACTACAATGGCACCCACTGGATAAACGTCACTATGAAGGTGGATAAAAGCGCCCTATCCAACTACACGGCTGTGATTCCAGTTTTCCCTGAAAGGTTCCAAGTCTTCTACCGCATCTACGCAAATGATACACAGGACCAATGGTCCACTTCTCCACTATACAACTACACTGTTGCTGACACTCCTCCCCTCATCGCCTACATCATTTACCTCCCTGAGACGCCGACAGACCTAGACACGGTAACTGTTCGCGCCAACGTCACGGACGGAACTAGTGTGAGCGTTGTTACGCTCTACTACTCATTTGACGGAGTAATCTATTCCCCTCTAGTAATGATTCATATCAGTGGTAACCAATACGAAGCTGCCATCCCTGCTTTCCCTGGTGCTATGCCATTCTTCCAATTCACCCATGTTCTCTTCAGGGTCGAAGCAACAGATTTCTACGACAATACACGGGTTTCAACAACCTATGCCTATATTGTCCAAGGATCCCTACCAGCTGTTGACCCCCTCGCCGGTCTCCTCCTCCTCAGTGCGGTCGCCTTGACAATAGCTGTTGTGGTAGTTCTCATCAAGATCTATGAACGATACTAGCCATCCTACTGGTCTGGTTACTTGTCACCGTATTGACATCAACTAGCTGTGAATATGTTCTCCTTAAGTTTAGCACGTGATTCCAAGTGAGCACAAAAGGTTTTTTAACTGAAAAAAACAGAAAATACGACAGACATAGTGAGTGTGGCACAGGGGAAATACTGCTGTGTGCCTCTCTGACTAGGTGAACAGCCGTGAAGCTCATATTTCAGAACCGCGAATTCGTGGAATCAAGCACCGTAGACACAGGAATCCACGTTGAGCTAGAAAAAACCACCAAACAAGTTAGACTTGTTCTCTCGCAAGGAACTAGTCTCATTGAACGTCGAACAGCGATGCGTCAAGCAGAGTCGATAGCCCGTACCGGGTTCCTCCTATCAAACGGTGAACGAATCGGAAGAGGATGGAAACTCGTCATCGACGAAGATGGAACATCACTTCCCGACCGGCTCACAGTCAGTCCACGGGTAAGCTATAGTCAAACAGCCAAATCCTTTGGAAGCGTTGAATCCAGCACCAGCACCGACACCTTTACACCAGAGCCTGAGCCTGAACGCGAACCTGAGCCTGAACCTGACCCTAAACCTGAGGTTGCCGATGAACCAGAACTTTCTGAAGAATAATAGCAGTGCTTACGAGGGTCGACTGGTAGACACCCGGCTGTCAATAAAAATCTAGAAAACTTAGGAAAGACTTAAACCAAAAGAAAATGCAGTCCAATATTGGTGAAACATAATGGGTGAAGAAGAAAAAAGGATGAAAGAAGAACTCCGAAAGGCAATTGAAGAAGGGAAACCTGACCTTCAAAGCGCACCCAAGGCAGAGCGTCCCAAAACGGATCTTTCCGCAGAAGAGGCGCTTTTAGAGAAGTTACGAGCTGAAGGTAAGCTGGAAGAAGAGGAATAATTCCTCCCCCCAAGTTGCTTCTCCTTCCTTCTAACCAAGGCGTTCCAGTGGGTGACCTAACCTAAGTTATCTCCACCTGAACGCCCCCTGTTTCTTTTTGCTATTATCTAAAAACTGGGCTCCATACTACTTCGAGTCTAGAACCGAATTGATTCTAATAGAGGATTTTAAAATCATCAAAGATCGGGTCAGGTCTTTTCTCGTGGGTATCAACTGTTTCGACCCAAGCAGCGGGAGGCCCTTTATGAAGAAAGCTGATCAGTGCATCAATCGCGGCTTTAGGTCCTTGGGCCCAGCATTCAACACTACCATCGTGTTTGTTTCGAACCCACCCAACTATACCTAGCCGTCTGGCTTCCTCTCTCGTTGATATACGGAAGAAGACTCCCTGCACCCGCCCTCGAACAACTACACGAACAGCCCGCATTAGACACAACCTCAATTAACTTAGAAAGGAAGTGTTTAAATATTGGCTCTTAAAGAGGAATCATGTCAGTGCCGATAACCACCTAGGTGTTATCATGGGCTTAGCTCCTCTGCCCATTTGGAGGGATCCCTTGAGAAACATGTTGGTTAGAAAGCCTGACTAGATAAAAGAACCTGAGAGTACCCCAGATGTCATACGATAGAGAACCAGTCGAAGCCACGGTATCAGAACTAAAACCGAGAATGAAAAGTGTCAACATTTCCTTCAAGGTAGTTGAGAAGGGCGAAGCCCGCGAAGTAACTTCACGTCGCGATGGCGAAACCCACCGTGTGCTAGACGCAACAGTTGGCGACTCCACTGGTATAGTGCTGTTATCCCTTTGGGATGACTCCATCGATACCGTTGAAGTCGATAAGACATACCGACTAGAAAATGGCTACACAAGCCTATTTCAGGGTCACCTCCGCCTGAACATTGGCCGTTACGGTAACATCAAAGAAGCCGAAACACCAATTGAAGAGGTCGACACTGAAAACGACTTGAGTGCCCAAGAGCATGAACGCCCACGCCGCTATGGTGGATACGGTCGAGACCGTGGATACAGTGGTGGCGACAGACGCGGTGGCGGTCGAGACCGTCGTCGCGGTGGCGGCAGACGCTACTAGTTCCCTATACCTCGAAGTGTTCGTGCCGCCTCCAGGGGGCACGCTCCCTTCTTTTTTGCACTTTTTTTTGAGGAAGTCTTATATTCGGGTGATGTCGAAATCACCTGAGGTCAAGGAATAATGCCGCAGAGCAAAAGGGACGAGAAAGATGATGTTCAAAGAGAGGAGGGATTGGGCTGGAAAATCGAACGGAGACAAAAAGGTAAGTGGGTTTTGGTTTGTCCGATATGCTTCAGTAAGATACTACGCCCGCTCCCCACCGCTTCAGGCATTCTTGAAGCTGCGCGATATCAATGCCGTGATTGTGATTACATAGGCATCGCTATAGAAGTTGACAAGCAAGATCTTGAGGAACTCCAAAGGCAGCAACGCGCCAAAGGCATCGCTAAGGATACTAACTGAAGCCAGACTAGTTGATTAGTGTTCTCGGGTCTAGCTTGTGCCGTTTAGCGAATTCACGCACTACCTCATCTAATCCTTGTTTTTGATCAGCAGTTAGTGGGACGGGCTGATGGCTGGCGAGTATCTCCTTTATCCGCCTCCTAGCCCTGGCTTGGCTATCAGGGGCTCCCATTTCTTTCCATGCCTCATAGGATTGACGATCCACCAAATCACCTGGCATGAAGTGTTCTTTGCGGAACCATGTTAGAGTATGGCGGAGGCGCAGAAAATCGCCGCCCTTTGAACCTACTTCTCTTAAGGCTTCACTTGCCAGTGTGTCATCGGTAACAGACACACCTTCTGTCATCCTTTTTGCCATCCCGCATATAATTTCATCTAGAAGTAGCTTCTCGAGGCTTTGGGTGCTCTCGAAGCAAAGCATCCCCGCTCCTGCAATGTTGTTAATTCCCATCAAGGCACCGAGAATAAAACCAGTCGTTGCTTCGAAACCGCACTGAAAATCTGCTGGCACCTTCGAATCGGAAAGCCCTAGATAACCGTGAGTAGGTAGCCCATAATGCTTTGCCATTTGGGCGTACGCACAGGTAAGCATAATGCTCTCAATGGCTCCCAACCGGGCAGTACCATATTGCATGTCAACAGCAGTTGGGGAGCCGCCATAAATTACTGGGGCACCAGGGGAGGTAAGTTGCGCGAGGACAAGACCACTAAGTGACTCAGCGTTGTGCAGTACCAGAGACCCTGCCAGTGTAACAGGACCTGTAGCACCCAATTGAGGCATGGATATTGTCTCAACAGGGACACCTGCCTTTGCACAACAAAGCAGGTCATGGACAGTTAACTTGCTCCAATGGAGTGGAGCAGAGGGGCAAGCATCAAAAATAGCCAAAGGCTTTTCCCGCAGTTTCTTAGGTCCACCAGCGATAACTTCAAGCATACGACGCATATCATCAAACGCATCAAGTGCGAAGGTACCGGTCACAACAGGTTTGGTAGAGTTTTGTAAAACGAGGTATAATCGGTAGCGATCAGCAATTT
>JAEOSX010000024.1 GCA_016840135.1 Candidatus Hermodarchaeota archaeon | reverse complement strand
TCTTTGGCAATCTGCGCGGTCATCTCAAGCGGAAAACCGTGGGACTGGAAGAGCATGAAGGCATCTTTACCTGTTATTTCTCCCTTCTCTTTGAGGATTTTCTCACAAACTCGGAGACCACGACGTAAGGCTGATTGAAAGCGTTTCTCCTCCTTTGTAATTTCCTTTGATACCCGCTCTTGGTTTCGGCGTAATTCTGGATAGATTTCTCCGAGGGTCTCCATAATGGTGGGTATCAAGTCATCCAGAAACGGTTTTTCAATTCCTAGCTGGAGTCCTCTGCGGATAGCAACTCTGAGCAGCCTTCGAATCACATATCCATGCTCAACATTAGAAGGCATTAAACCCTTATCATCCGATAGAGCCATTACAGAGGAGCGGGCGTGATCAGTGATGACTCGTAAAGCTTGTACCTGTTCAGGCCTTGTCTCCTGAATTCGTGCAATCTCCTTGATTTTCTCCATTATCGGATTTAGTAAATCGGTTTCAAAGACACTTGGAAGCCTATTTATGACTTGGAGGACTCGCTCCAGACCCATACCTGTATCTACATTCTTCTTTTTTAACGGTGGATATTCACGTTCAGTTGTCTGGTTGTACCCCATAAAAACTAAGTTCCATATTTCTATGTATTTCCCACATCCGCAGCCGGGACGACATTCTGGGGTACAAGACTTCAGTCCTACATCAAAGAATATCTCAGTATCAGGTCCGCAAGGACCAACATCTCCTACTGGTCCCCACCAATTATCTGAACGGGGAAGGAAGTGAATGCGTTCTCGGTGGATTCCCATCTCCTCCCATATACCTGCCGCCTCATCGTCTGGAGGTACTTGCTCATCGCCCTCATAGACTGTTACAGAAAGCTTCTCCTTGTCCAATCCCAAACCTTCAGATGAGTCAGTGAGAAAGTCCATTGCCAACTCGATGGCTTCTCGTTTGAAGTAGTCGCCTAGCGACCAGCTTCCCAACATCTCGAAGAATGTTAAATGGTGGGTGTCCCCTATCTCCTCGATGTCGTCGGTGCGGAAACATTTCTGGCAGTTTGCTAGCCGCTTTCCTTGAGGATGAGGTTGACCCATTAGGTATGGCACCAGTGGATGCATGCCCGCTGTTGTGAATAGCACCGTTGGATCCATTTCTGGGATAAGCGAAGACGATGGGATTACTGAGTGCCCCCGTCTCTCAAAGAATCTGAGAAACCGCTTCCTAATCTCCTTTGAAGTCATCTGCATTCGTATTTCACGCTACATTTTTCGGTCCCTAAACTGACTGTTATGATACCAAATAGGTCTATTTTATCCGTCTAACAAGAAATTTTAATCTTTAGCTTTTATCGCCTTATCCACTTCACTGCCTCGTCATAGCCTGCCCAGCGAGTGCGCCGCGAAAAGAGCAGATAAAGGACGGTGGCTATGATAAAGGCAGGTATTAGTAGCATAAGTAAATCGCCGGTCAAATCTACTGGCTCCGGTTGAGAGTAAGTGCCTCCAAACAAAAGGCCAGCACCAACTTCTGTCGATCCCGGGATTAGTATGAGGTTGAGGAGGGCGGGTATTGCCATTACGCTAACCCCGAGAACAATAGCTCCCGCTAGGTACAAGATTCTGCGTCGGTTTCTTGGCGAAGACCTTTGTGTCACAGTTAGTCACCATTTATACTGTTAAATCATGAATATTATACTAATGTTTAGAACGCGCTTAATCAGGGGCGTGAGCGAAAGACACGGACCGTTTCATACCAACAAACTCCTGCTGCGATGATCCCGAGCATCCAAGCTACAACATTTGCAAAGATAAGTGGCTGCGGGTACATCACTAGGTATGTAATCAGAGCTGCACTGAAGAACACAGCATAAAACAAGTGCCTAGGTAAGGCTAAGCGACCAATGAAGATAAACTGCTTCAACACTCCTACCTGCACAACTTCTTCCACCGAGTATACACCACGGTCGCACCGCACTAGCCCGTACTCCACCAGCTTGTCAAGGTGATAGGCTGCCAAACTTGGCGAAGATAAACCGAGTTTTCGCTGAAGTTG
>JAEOSX010000023.1 GCA_016840135.1 Candidatus Hermodarchaeota archaeon | reverse complement strand
TCTTTGCCTTACTCATGATTCTCTTCGCCGTTGCCGTGGTGGAAACAGACGACTTCGCCCTGGTTCCCTTATTCCTCATGCTCTTAGAGGCTGTTTTCGTCACAGAGCTATTCTTCGAAGGGTCAGGGCTTGTGTCGCTTCTACCCCTGATTCTGGTGTCTATAATCATTATACCAGTCATGCTCTTCATCGTCACTGTAAAAACCAAGCGGGCTGAGGAACGGGCAATCATTCATGGCTTACAATCTGTTGCTCTCCTGTCGATAATGGTCTTTGTCACCTACGTGGTGTTGGGTGTCATCGGCTTCTTCCAGCTCTTTACTCTGACCATGGAAGGTGTCCAATGGCTCTTAATCATCATCGGAGTCTACGGATTATTAGTGAAAACTGACCTAAGGAAAATCGTAGCGTGCCTTACAATACTCACAGGGTCACTACACCTCTTCACATCCGGCTTTGATATCATAATGGACATCGCGCTACTAACCTTCTCCACACTCCTGCTTCTTATGCTGCTCTACTTCGCTTACAGAAGCTATGTGACCAAAGGAAGCATGAGCACAAAGGACCTCACGGAACTAAGACAATAAATGGGTGAAAAAAATGGGTTTACTAAGTTGGGCTAGAAGCAAATCGCCATGGGTCGCGGTTCTCCACTGCGGCGGCTGCAACTGCTGCGACATCGAGGCCCTAGCAGTACTGACACCTCGCTTTGATGTAGAGCGTTTCGGCATCCTCTGGAAGCAGAACCCACGCCACGCTGACGTCCTCGTCGCCATTGGGTGCATTTCAAAGCATTCTAAGGTCTTCGTCAAACGAATTTATGACCAGATGCTGGAACCAAAGGCAGTGATTGCCTTGGGCAGCTGTGCATGCACCGGAGGAGTCTACATGGAAGGGCGGGGTGAAAACATAGAAGAAACCCACACCATCATTGGCGGCGTTGACAAAGCGATGCCAGTTGATGTCTACATCCCAGGATGTCCTCCAAAACCTGAAGCTATAATCCACGGAGTCGCAATGGCCCTGGAGAAATTCAAATCAAAATAGAATGCCCTCTCTCTTCAATGGTCTGATTTTAGGGGGCTATTCGCTATGCCAGGCTACTCATCGAGTTGAAGACCAAGAAGTGAGTCGAGTTTCGAGCGTTTCGTTCTCCGCTCCATCTTTGTGATTGCTTCCTGGATAAACTCCTTTGTAGTTCGAGGGCTATCAGGGTTCTGTCTCTTCCACTCGACGAAAGAGGAAACTAGCTCAAGGGCATCAATGACCCCTCTCAAATATCGTGGGTCAGCATTCATTTCTTCAGACAATAATACCTCATCCTTTGTGATTTTCCTTAATAGGATTCTTTCAATCAGTGAATTTAAAGATTGTCAATGCCCATTTCTGCTGAGATTTGGGGTCATTTCTTCCTCAACTTGGTGGGTTTTTTCTGACCTTCAACATATTCTTTATAAACGATATTCGGAATGGGATTATTTGGGTGTGAGCCTTCCAGTATGGGCTTGTGCTGAGAAGGGGTTAAGACATGTTAGATGAAAAGGACCTCCGGATACTAGTCGAGTTGGAACGAGATTGCAGGCAGCGGACAAACCAGATAGCAAAGCAAACCGATCTTCCCGTGACCACCGTCTTTAACCGGATCAAGAAGCTCTATTCCAGTGGGCACATAAGGCAATTCCGTGCAGTCCTGGACCCTGAAAAGATGGGCAAACCACTCCTTGCCTTCGTTTTTGTTACCCTCAACCGTGAATCCCAAACCACCCAGGAACAGGGCGGCTCTGACACCGCAATCATCAGCAGAATCGCCTCCTATCCCTGTGTTCAGGAGGTTCACTCTGTAACAGGTGAATGGGACCTACTGCTAAAGATTCGGACTACAAACATCGGTGAGCTCGACCAATTCGTCTCAGGGAAGCTCCGAGCAGAGCAGCTCATCGGACGAGCCCTCACCTTCTGTGCCATGGTATCCCACAAGGAAACGACCAGTCTCCTTTTTAATGGTCTAACCAGATAGAGAACTCTGAGACGCATGGTTTCTCTCTATCTAGCATCCACATCACCCCAGCGCCGGGCACTACTTACCAAGCTAGGTATACCCTTCGAGGTTGTATCGCCACAAACTAGTGAAAAACCTCCGAGCCAGGGACAGGGGCTCACGGCAAATCAAATCGTGTGCGTCAATGCTTATCGCAAGGCTTCAGAGGTTGCTTCCCGGCTAGAAGAGGGTCTAGTTATTGGAGGAGATACGCTGGCCACAACTAACCAGGGAAAGGTGTTGGGTAAACCTAAAACCGCCAAAGGTGCACTGAGCATGCTCCGCCTCCTCTCTGGGACTTGGCACCATGTAATCTCAGCCGTCGCAATCGTAAACGCTAGAACTAGCGATTATCAGATAGAGGCTGCTTCCACCAAAGTCTTCTTCCGTAAGATTTCTGACGCTGAACTCAAAGAATACGTAGAAACCCAGGAACCTTTGGGAAAGGCTGGGGCCTATGCTATCCAGGGAAAGGGTGGGGTCTTTGTAGTAAGAATATGTGGCAGCTACACAGCGGTCGTCGGACTCCCGCTAGAAATTGTCATCAAGCTCTTAGAAGAGTTCGGAGTTCCAATCTCGAAATACTGGGCAAAATAAGGCAAAAGTAATTGGCAATTCTTGCTTTAGCAAAAAGCTTCTAAGAAGCAACGGTT
>JAEOSX010000022.1 GCA_016840135.1 Candidatus Hermodarchaeota archaeon | reverse complement strand
TGAATCGCCGAGATTAAACCGTCCCTGATCACCCGGAAGGAGTCATCCCTTTTATCCTCAGTTCGATAGTCTCTACTGATGATTGTAATTCCATTGATCATCAGCCCAAACTCTCGGACTACCATGGTTTTCCCTTCCTTTTATCAACTGGGAAGACTGTGGATAAACTAGTGTAAATCGCCCTTAAGAACTTCTTGTTAGGGATGGAAAGTGAAGAAATTCCATTGCGAAAGTCTTAGAAAACCATAAAAAAGGCAGTCTCTACCTAGTTCAGACAGGATTTTGAGGTGAGTAAGATGATTATCCTTGAGGTTATCCGGGAAAACAAGGAGGAGCTCCAAAGACGATTCGGGATACAGCGAATCGGAATAGTTGAGGGCCAAAGGAGCGGTGAGCATGGTGAGACTAGTAGAGTAAACCTCGTCATCGAGTTCGGAGAAGTTACACCTGATCTCTTCTTAGAGGTGAAGTCCTTCCTTGAAGAGCTCTTCGGGAGGGATGTTGGTCTCGCCACCTTCGAAGTGCAATCCCCTCACATTCGCCCCTTGGCTGAAAGGCAAATATCTTGGTGGGAAGAGGAGAACCCGGACTAGCGTCTTCTCTTCAATACAATAGCGGTGACTACAGTAGTAGATATCGCAGCTGTTCCCGCTAGCAAACCGATAAGAAATAGTGGTGGGGTAGGAGGGGTCCCGCCTGTACTCTGATTTGAGATCAAGGCTGCTTCTTCGAAGAGCAGATTGGTGATGGCTGCCTGGCTGGATAGTAGCTCATTGTCTCGTGAAGCTATTGTACTAGCCCGGTTTATCAACAAGATGATACCGTAGGGTCCTCTCTCGTTTATCCTGAACTGCATCTCAGCCATGAACCCGATATCTACTCCTCCGTGTCCTTGGGACCCACTCCCATAACGATACCAACCTAGCCCATAGCTAGACAAGACTGGTGCATGCATTAACGCGATTGTTTCCGGCTCAAGAAGCTGAAAGCCCTCACAGGTCCCCTCATTCATGTGAGCGATAAGGAACCTTGCTAGGCTTTGTACGCTGCTTCTCACAGGACCTGCTCCAAAGTCCCAAGCATCAAAAACTGGTAATGCACAGATCGTTCCGTTGGCTAGTCTCTCATGGGGGAAGGCATGCTGTCCAAGGAAATCAGCCCCCCAGTAGCCTGCGTCAGTCATACCCAGAGGAGCCATGATGTTCACCTCAACATAATCGGGCAAAGACTGACCAGTTATTTGTTCAAAGAGATAAGCAAGAAAGGCGTATCCAAAATTCGAGTAACTAAATACTGTGCCCGGCTCATAAGCCCAGACAGCTGAGCTAGACATCCAAGAGCCTTGAACCATATCATCGAGAGGGGGGTGGGGGTCAGGCCACAAGGAGTAACTGCTCCCAGCATAGTCATTGAGCCATCCAACAATCGAGTTGCCATACCAATAAAGACCATAAGGATAGTCCCTCACTAGCCCTGAGGTGTGTGAGAGTAGTTGTCGGATGGTAATCGCTTCCGAGGGGTAGCTAGGGTTCCTAATCGAGAAATCTAGGTATGTGTTAACATCTGCATCCAGGTCAATCGTGCCGTCCTCGTAGAGCTGAAGAAAGGCTGTGGAGGTGAATGTCTTGGAAATCGAACCAAGCATGAACACGGTGTCAAGGCTAGGTTGTTCACCATAGCCCTTCGCCCACACAAGCTCTTCTCCCACAACTATTCCTGCTTGAAGCGATGGTATCTCACCTTCGTCCATTTCGCGGATGATGTTCTCATCACAATCAGGTGAGATGGAGCCAACCTCAGTGGAATCCTGGGAGAAAAAGAGCGAAGCACTTCCTACTAATCCGCTCAAAGATAGAAGCAGTGCAATGACTGTCAAAGATATTAGTGGGCTCTTCATTACCCTTCACTCTCTAACACCTCGCTTAGCCCTAAAAGGCTAATCAAACCGGTAAAGACAAACTAGGTAAAAGCTAATAGATAACTAGGCACGTAATCTCTTAGTCCTTGAAAGGAATTCCAGGAAGGACCTCCACAATGACCTCAGAAAGTTACGACTTGAAACCACTCAGAAATGCCATAATAACGCAGGTCATTCACGTAGTGATCACATTCATCTTTATTGGTCTCATTACTTTCAGAATCTTCTACGAACTTCTACCCCTCGACCCAGCCTCTGGAATCGTTCTTATCCCCTTTCTGATGCTCTATGTCATCTTTGGCTTTCTCTATCTCCTAATCTTGTTTCTCTGGGTGAAATGGCGAGAGGCTCCTGGCAAGCATAGGAAGGGGCTAACGTATTCTAGCCTGTTGCTAGCTATAACGAGTCTTTTCCCACCACTCCTTTTTGGTCTAATACCGGCAGTTCTAGTGTATTTGGCTAGTTCAAGGGTATAAGTCACGGAGTCCAAGGTGTCTAGCTGTGGGGCTTCCTCCGTTTTCTTAGAACATAGACAGTCACGACTGTTAGAGCGACTCCCGCTGAGATGCCACCGATAACAAGTACAGGTGTTAATCCTGCATTGACGAGTGCTTGTTCAAACAGTCGTTCCGCTTCTTCAAAGAGCAGCTCATAAATTGCCGCATGATGGGAGGTGAAGCTGGTGTCAACCATGAAGACAGTAGCGCGATTTACAAGTAGTATGGCTCCGTAAGAGCCCATATCGGTTTCTCGAAAATACATCTCGCTCAGAAAGCCCCAAACCCCGCCGCTATGACCTTGAATATCGTTTTGATATATCCAGCCGAGTCCATATACCGGTGTTTCGGGCTGATGCATTATCTCAACCGAGGAAGGATGTAGAAGCTGAACCGCACCGTATCGTCCTAGGTTTATGTGGGCAATCATGTACGAGGCCAAATCCGGTACAGTGCTTCGTAGCTGCCCTGCCCCAAAGTAGTAGGTGTCATAGTGGGGGAGCGCCGCAATGGTTGTGGCATTTACTCGCTCATGCCCTATAGCTAGTTGCCCGGGAAAATTAGAAGCGGCAAAGCCTGTGTTACTCATTCCCAGTGGGGTGGCGATGTGCTCTTGGATGTGGGAGGCCAGGGATTGTCCGGAAACCTCTTCAAAGATGTAGGTTAGGAGCATGAATCCTAGATTTGAGTAGGAGAAGGTTGTACCTGGCTGAGACTCCCAGATCGAGGTGTTTGACATGCTCGTGGATGTGATTAACTCATCTAGAGTTGGTGGGCTATCCCATAAGGCAAGACTTAGACCAAATTGGTCATTAATCCATTCAATCATATGATTTTCAAACAGGAGGTAACCGAATTCTCTTGCTAATCCTGAAGTGTGGGACAGGAGCTGGCGAATAGTTACTGGTGTTGCTGGGTAATCTGGGTTTCTCACCGAGAAGGGAAGATAGGTGTTAATATCGGCATCAAGGTCGATTAGGCCTTGCTCCATTAGCTGGAGGAAAGCGGTTGCGGTGAAGGTCTTGGTTACAGAGCCTATCATGTAAACAGTGTCTAGGTTGGGTTGATTGCCGTAGCCCTTTGCCCAGAATAGACGGTCCTGTATCACGATACCACATTGGATTGAGGGGATGGAGCCCGCGCTCATTTGAGCTTGGATGTCTGAATCCAATGTGGCTGGGATTGTGCCGATTTCGGTTGGAGTCTGGGTCAGACCTCGGGAGACAAAGGTGGCTCCCAGCAGGGAAGAAGTTAGGATTAGAGCTAGGGGTAAGATGAGGAGAGTTAGGTTTTTCTTGTGTCTCATTGCTTGTTCCTCGGGGAATACGGTTTTTTTGGCGGGTGTTCCTGTTCTATTATCTGCCACAAATATACTAAAATTTGGTAAACATTTATTAATATTATGGTACTAGACCATTACTATCCCAAAAACATGAGATAAAAGCTCTTGCACAAACTAAGATTATTAGTATATTTTTGACTAAATCTGCTCTCGGTGCTCAAAAAATGCTCCAAGATTTCTTGTTCAGTATTTTCCTTGCTGGAATTTGCTTCGTCCTCGTTGGTGGAATGTTCATAATAGCTGGTGTCGTCGTAATCATCAGAAAGGGTCGAATCGCAGAACCAATAGCTCTCTCCTGGATTTGGTTCCTTTTAGGCGCCCTAACCATTGTAGGAGGAGCTTACCTACTCTACATTTTCCTCACATTCTGATCCCTACCCCTAGATTCTCGATTGCCGGTATGAGAATTATTAAAAGCGCGTCACGCACTTCTAGGTATAGGGAGCAGCTACTATGAAGACATTGAAGCTTCTAGTGCACCACGTGAAGTACCGTTTTAGAACCAAGTAGTGCCAAACCGTGTCATCAGTCTCTGCAACAGACCTTCAAACAAACGCTCCCGGGGAATATCTCCCCTATGGCACCCCAAGCTCAGAGGTGTTCAAAATCAGAGTCTGTAAATATACCTACTTGAAATCCACTCCTCCAAAACCAAAGCCTAAGAAGAAGGCAAAGAGAGCCAAATAGGCGACCTTTCTCCTATACAATGATTGGGTGAGAAAGGAACCTAGTGGTTCGAATATGGGCACATTCCACACTCATTTTCAACCATTTTACCACCAAATCGCTACCGTGGATAAATAACCCTTCAAGCGCCTCTATCCTTTCTTGAATCCTAAAATTCTTTGAGGTTTAGAGTCCAATGGAATATCCAAAAGTCAAGTCAGGCAAGTCGTATCTTCTTTTTGCTGGTCTATTCTTACTGTTTACCCTCGCTCCTGTCCTGAACCTCTCAGGGCAGGTTGCAGTTGAGGCACAAGGATCTTCGGACCTTGCCGGTGTAAACGTCGCTGTTTACGGTGGAGGTCATTCTGATGAAAATTACGCTAGTCGAATGGCTGTTGTCAATCTATTTGAATGGATGAACGCTACAGTTGAAACCCTCTCACCAACTCAAGTCAGCACCGAGGGACTTGATGGCTATGATATCTTCGTCATGCCAGGCATAAGCCCTTACACAGTCTTTTCTGATGAGATGGGCTCACCTGGTCTGAACATCATCCAATCCTTTGTTGAGGGAGGCGGCGCCTATTTTGGAATCTATGGCGGATACTATTTCGAGTGGCCTAATTACGGTCTCTTCGATGTTGTCATGAGAGTCCCAGCAACCGGTGTGAGTTCACTTGTTCACCTCGGAGGAATCTCAGTGAATCACGCCTCAACAGGCCCCGACCTCACAGCAGAACCAGCCTCCTACTCCACGATGAGGTGGGGGTGTGGCTTCTTCGAAGCAACAGATGATACACCAATCAACGTTATCGCCTCCTATCCAGAGAACAACCTTCCTGCAATGGTAACATTCCGTAATGGTAGTGGAGCAGTCTTCCTATCAAGCCCACATCCTGAATATGAGGAGGGAGGAACCAGGGACGGGACCACACGTCACGATGACCTTGCTGATCCAGACACGGAATGGGGGCTCCTGCTGAAAGTGGCTCGCTGGCTCATAAACCCTACAACCTTTACACCTCCTCCGAACACAGGAGGAACAACCACTGAACCACCGCCACTGGAGTTGGTCTTACTGGTGGGTGGGTTAGTGGTAGTGATAATTGCCATTGTGAGTATTGCCCTCTTCCTTAAACGTCGGAGATAAACAGTGAACTCGATAGAATAACTAGTGAAACTTCTAAAAAATCGCTGATGCTTGACAATAACAAAGTGGTCCCCGTGTCTTTCAGCAATAGGGTATTCCACCCTCATTATTATTAAGTATTTCTGATAAAAAACACCGTATTATTGCGAATATCTCAAAACAATGGGGGGTTGAGGCTGTTTTTCTCAAAAAAACAGCTACCGAACTATCTGACTGGTTCACTATACAAGCTAGAGGCTAGTCAAAAAAACCAATCCTTAGCCTCCTTTGAAGGAAGTCTTATAACCTGCAGATAGACCGATGCCACCGGAAAGGTAACCCACCCTGGTGAGAGAAAAATGAGTGACGAGCCCAGCAAGGTTAGCAACCCTCTACGTAGCTTTGGTTTGCTCCTCTCATCGAACATCATCTGGGTCTTTGCGATCCACTTGTACGGTAGCTTCATTGGGCTCTATGTTCGTAGCTTCGGTGCCAACCCAGTTGAGGTTGGGCTCTTCCAAACCGTTCTTTCATTTAGCGTCCTCATCTGGATAGGTGTTGGAGGTTTACTAACCACCCGGTTTGGAGAGAAGCCAATTCTCATCTTATCTTGGGTCTCGATAGCTCCAGCCCCCCTAATCTATTTATTCTCACCAACTTGGCAATGGACACTGCTAGGTGCCGTGTGCGAAGGAAGCGCAGCACTTGCCGCAGCACCTATTGGCAGTTACATCAGCCACCTAGTCAGCGGAAAGCGTCGAGGACTTGCCTTCACACTTGTCACAACTTCCTCAGCTATAGGAGGAATACCAGGACCGATTCTTGGAGGTTGGCTGATTGAAACATCCGGTTTCTCCCTAGTTTTTACCCTGGCAGCAGCACTATTCGCGTGTAGCACAATATTGATGATACCCATATCAGGGGTTCCCCGGAAAATCGAAGATTCCGAGAAACGTTGGAGCCGAGGTTTTCTCAGGAATCGCGTATTCATTGTAACAACCATCCTCTGGACCTCAATCCTGACGTTGATTATGGTGGCGAATTTCTTCCTTCCCCTCTTCCTCTATGATCATTTTGGGCTGCAGGAGACACAGATTGGTATTCTCAGTGCCGTTGTCAATGCTAGTGGCGCTGTTCTGGGGCCCCTAATCGGAATGGCAGGAGATAGGTGGGGACATACAAAGATACTCTTACTCCCAGTTACTGCAATCTTCTGCTTCTATGGTGCGCTAGTGTTCTCCCCAAGTGTCTTATTCCTCCCGGCAATCTATGCCTTTAATGGACTAACCTTTGGGACATCCTCCCTGCTATCTGCGACTATTTCGAATCATGTTACAAAAGCACAGCAGCCCAATGCCTTTGCCCTCTTTTCCTTTGCTGGTCGTATCCTAACGCCATATTCCCCCATCCTTGGAGGTCTAGGGTATTCCCAGAGCCCAGCACTACCACTCCTAACCGTCTTCCTCTTCCTCCCAATACCAGCTAGTCTCGTCTTTGTCCTCCACTACACTCAGCGGAATTCAAAATATGCAGAATAGCTCAATGAGTTAGCTAGCTGGTAAGGGCGATAAAAGTTGCTAGATGTACTCAACAAAGGAGTGACCCGTGATAGCTACAGCGATTCGGGTTAGTCCGTTGACTCGGTATAGGGACTCCTCGATGCTATCTGAAAGTTCTAGTGCACTGTCAACCTGGTCACTTGCAGCCATCGCCTCAGCGATTTTAACCTGCTCTAGGGTTTGAGCTTTCTTACGCTTCATGAGTGCCACGATTTCAAGCGCTTCGTCAAAGCGCTTGTCATTGATTAATACCTTGATTATTTCCGAAAGAGCTGCAATCCGTGAACCCTTTGCAGGAAGCTTGCTAGCAATTGAAAGAGCCTGCTCCAGATCACCAGCCTGAGCAAAGCCCCGAGCCAGCTCGATATGAGCATCCAGAGGTACGCTGGAGTCGATGTCCTTGGCAACCTCTAAAGCTTCCGTGATTTCCATTTTTTCAACCAGGGCCCCTACAACCTTGGATATCAAGATTGCCTGGGCATAACGGCTCTTAATGTCCTGGATGAGTCCAAGGGCAAAATCGGTTCTCCCGATTTCAACCAGAGCCGCTGACAGGGGTGCAAGAACAACCACCTTGTAATCCTCCTTTCTCAGCTCACGATAGAAAGCCTGGGCTTGAGGGAACCTACCCTTTCTTATCAAAGCAGCACAGATTTCTCCGAGGGCCTCGGGGCGCCAGCCCTCTTCCTCAATGCTAGAAAGTAATACTAAAGCATCATCAACCTTGCCTAGCCGAGAGAGGTTTATAATAGCGCTACTAAGGACCCGGCTCTCCTTATCCGAGTCCTCAAACTGCTTGACAGTCTCTACTGCTTCTGGAATAAAGCCCGCAAGGGCTAGGGCTTCTGCTACTGCAGCAAGGGATACGACTCGTCGTTGGTCACTTACGATGTTGCCCGCAACCTTCAGTGCCTCCTCTACCTCTCCCTTTTCAGCTAGAGCCCGTGCAATCCCGTCAAGGAGGCAGGATTGGTCATCCTCCATTTCTAGCTTCTCCACCTCTTGGAGCCCTTTCTCTATCTTACCACATTGTACGAAGGCTTTCCCCGAGATGGTTAATGCCTGCCATCTAGCGTTCCCCGGGCTAATGTCGAGGGCAAGGCGTAGCGCTTCATCACAAAGTCCGATGCTAGCATAGGCTTTACAGATCTCCGCCTGAGCTAGTTCCTGTTCTCCATCTCCAAGTCCCTTGGCGAGCTCATCGGCCTGTCCCAGCAGCTTAATTGCCCTTTCTAGCTCTGGAGCATCCGAAGCTGGTTTGTGGGCACTGCTAGGAACCATATTATAAGACCCTCTTGAACAAATGGAAGCGACCTAATTCAGTAAATTAGATATTTCGCTAACTCCTATTTCAAACTTTTCTGTCCACAGGTAAACAAAACGGCAATTTACATTCTAAATTCTAGTATTTTTATTCCAAAGACTAGGTTCAAGTTCTATGGACAGTCATTGTGTTTGATTGCCTGCTCAGGGCAGTTGGTGATACAGGCACAACAGCTCACGCACTCATCAACGAGTGGAGCTGTTGCCTTATCATCTACTAGCTCAAAAACAGACATCGGGCAAACATCAACACAAGAGGCTGCACCGGTGCACTTGTCATGGTCAATTTCAATCGTGATGCTCTCATCAGAGCTCTTGTAGGTCTTTACAACCATTTCTAATAACACCCCAATCTATCTCGAAGGGTCAACTAACAGCTGTCCGTGTTCTTAAAAAAACTTGCTCTTTTACCTCCAAGGAAAGAACAGACCAGTAAACAACAAGGAAGGCAAGAAAAACCTGAAACACGCAAAAACAAGAATCCCTTAAATAGTGCCGATTCTCAACAAGGACTAGGAGGGTATTAATATCAAATTAGATCGAATTCTGATTTCCCTAACCTTAGTTATGCTCTTCGTTTCCTTCAGCACCTCACAAGCGACCTCCATACCAGCGCCTCTTCAGGATACTATCCGTTCATCACAAAACACGACAACTATTACATCACAAGAGCCAACGATTCTGGCTCCGTGTAAACCGGAGCCGGTAATGCTCCTTAGGGAGTATGTGCTTCCTACGCCCGCGATTTCCACTCATGCCATAAAGCGTATCCTTGCCGATATAGGCAATTCGAGTGACGGTTCGGGATACATATGGTCCACAGACTATGCCTTGGATAGACTCTATCGCCTCACACCAGCCACAACTCTAGCCCAAGCTACAACGATGGCCCTGGAATATCAGTTACCGAACTACTTCGGTACTCGGAATCCCCTCTTCCTCTATACCGATGATGTAAACAAATCCATCTGGTTCACCAACCCCGCCAGCGGCCAAATAAGCAGGCTCGACTATTTCAACAACATCCTCTGGGACTGGAATGTCGGCACGTGGGGTACGCCCGGTGATATTGAGCGATTACCGAATGGAGATGTTGTCTTCACATTCATGAACACAACCATCTTCGGCATACTCAACCCAGTCTCCATGTTGCTTTCAATCTACCAAATTTTCGCTGTTGGTGGCCCAGCTCCTGGTGTTGGTGCCTTAGCGAAGATCGCCCACAACACAACCCATTATTACATGACTGATCTACTCAACGACTTCATCTACGAATTCCAAGTAGGTGTCCAACCCTGGATGAGCCTTGCTAATGTCTATCCTCTCAACGTAGGTGGACAAAGCCACGATATAACCCTTGACACAAGCGATAACATTTGGGTCACACAACCCGGGCTCGACTTTGTATGCGAACAACTCACAGGCAGCCAAAACAAAATGGTCTTCGATGTGGGCCTAGAATATGAAAACTACGTAGAATACAATTTGTATTATCTCGACCCAGAAGAACTCCCAGTCCCCATCAAAATTACGCCAATCCGTGCAACCGTGTTCGAAACACCACCCAATGTCACCGGTGATCCACTGGCAACCTGGCATATACCAACAGTAACATCGCTTCCCATTGGCATTGATACCGATAACTTGGGCTACGCGTGGTTCACCTGTCCTGGTGATAACAAGATGGTCGCCATCGATCCAATCCCCACTAACATGACCTACGAGTATCTACTGCCCACGCCCAACTGCCTACCCCTCTACACCACAATCTCCGAAGATGACCATGTGTGGTTCACCGAGTACGCTGTCCAAACCTTCGGTGAAATATTCTATGAGGATTACGTCGATATCCGCGTCTGCCCCAATCGACCAAAACACTATCCACCCCCCAATCCGGGCTCAATCAGATGGACCTGGGAGCCTGGCGCAGAAATATGGGTAGATGCACCCAGTAACGGCTACAACCCCAGTGACCATGACCAGCCTGAACGCCCTGGCGTCAACCATGTCTATGCCACCATTAAGAACCTGGGAACAGATATTGCAACCAACATCAACGTGTCCTTCTACTATCACAACATGAGCCTCGGTTTCGCCCAATGGATTCCCTTGTCGGCTGATCCCAACCCGACGGCTTGGACCTACATCGACAGCTACATCATAGCCTCTCTGGCTCCAGGTGCTCAACAAGATGTCTACGTGGATTGGTCAATACCAACCACAGCGCCCATCCACCAGTGCATCGGGGTACAGGCAAAATGTACCACAGACATTAGCCTCTATGACAACGTCTGCTACCGAAACCTCGATATCGTCTCAGCTTTCGCTGGGGCTCCAGCTACTATTACTCGTGCTGTGTGGATTACAAACAATCGCCAGCAACGAGGATTAGTAAAAGTTGCACCAGGTGCGCCTCCCCCAGGGCTTCGCTCTTTACCACCTGGTTGGCAGATTTCAATCGAACCAAACAACTTCTATCTTGAACCTGGTGAATCCAGGAAACTGCTTGTCACATTCACACTACCCAGCACGACAGTGTCCACAGAGATTGTATCGATGAGCCTCACAGGAACAATAGATGATGAGGTGGTTGGCTATGTCTGGTTTGAATTCCGACTAGTCAGCCGATCGACCATCACTTGCTTGGTCACACCAAGCACTATATTCCCTGGTGAAGTCGTCTACTTCTCTGGAACGATATCACCTGCAGTCGTCAATGCCACGGTCTACATACACTTCACCAAACCCGACGGAACCACCTACACAATCGGCACGACAACTAATTCGACAAGCGGCTACGATGGCTCAACGGGGCTAAACGACATCACAGGCGCATACACCGTGTACTCTTACTGGTATGGCAACACGAAATACAGCGAAGCCTTGAGCACAGCTTGCCAATACAACGTGATAGTGCGACCAATCTTCATTGTGAACACAGACTTCCTCATCGGACTGGCAATAGGCTTTGGTATAATGGCGATAGTACTCGTCAGTGCCATCTGCATTCTCCTCAGACGAAAGAGCTAACACCAACTGACTTTCACAGCTAGGGAGCAATGCTTCCTAGCTCTCCTCCTTTTTTCTATCTGGTTCGACTAGGTGAAAGGGTTACATTTCTATATTGGTTTTCATTCTGATTGGTTGACAACACTCTTCGAAACCCTCGGGAGGTCCATCATTGGAAACTGTTTCCCTTCGTTACATAATCAGCGGCGGCGTAGAAAGGAACGCCAGTATCCCTGTCACAACAGCCAATGTTGACCTTGCCGAACGGGACATAACCTCAATCGACTTGACACCGATACAGCACCTTCCCTTCCTGGAGGTCCTAAACCTCTATGATAATCACATCACCCAACTAGATCTCTCTCCTCTCCGGAGTTGTACGAATTTTCAGGAATTGAACCTAGCAGAGAACAACCTCGTTCACTTGGACCTGTCGCCGCTGGCTTCTTGTCAGAACCTCCAGAGACTCATTCTCCATGAAAACCAGCTAGAAACCGTGAATGTCCGTGGATTGGAACAGTGTCGGGAAATCCAGGTACTGGACCTTGAACGAAACGAGCTGACCCAGATAGACCTATCATTCCTAAAGGGAGCAGTCCACCTCCTTGAGTTATCCCTGGAGGGGAACCAGCTACAGAGCATCGATCTAACACCCCTTCACCTAAGCGTTAATCTTAGGGAAATCGACCTTTCCGGAAACCAGCTAAGGGAAATCGATCTGATGCCTGTATCCTTCTGCCGCAGGCTCAAGTTCCTGAACCTATCAGAGAATCTGATGAGCCGGATAAACCTCTCCCCCCTCTTCCACCTCACCAGCCTAGAGGAGTTGGATCTAAGCAGGAACTCGTTGACCGGAATCCAGATTTCTCCCCTTAGGCATTGCCGAAATCTTCTCTCCCTCTCCCTGGCGAG
>JAEOSX010000159.1 GCA_016840135.1 Candidatus Hermodarchaeota archaeon | reverse complement strand
TCAAAGTTACCTCCGTTAACGGCTGCAGCGTTAAGCCTCGTCGTGTCAATCAACGTAGTTACTCGAGATGTAGCTTCGTACGTAGTTGAGGAGAAGAAAATATAATCGATGCAGAATTCTACTATGTTGAAGGCGCTGGAGAGGTCTGCCCAGATGTTGCGGTTGAAGTAGTTCCAGGTGTCCTCGGTGTTATGGTTGTCAACAATGTATGCCACACGCTCTGAGGTATTTGAAACCGGGCTGCTTACGTAGCCGTCGCCGAGAATATAATAGACGTAAAAGGTGTCTTGACCAATCCTAGTGCCATTCTCGCCAGCTAGCATAACAACTGAAGACCAAGAGCTAGGGTCACCAGGTCCTTGATAGTCTAGATACCACCAGAAACTCAGGTTCGCCTGATTCTGGGCAGTAGCACGTGAAGTAGGATAGGCTTCAAGGTAAGCGTAACTTTCATTGCCTGTTGACGCGGCAGTCATGTTGGCGCTATAGCTGCCCGTACGGGCGGTGCTACTCTGCCGAGTATATCCTGCTTCGCTGGGCGAATTTTTACTCCAAGAGGACGTGGTTTCCAGGTTGCCGTTGAGTGTTGAGCCACCAATCCAGGTGTAGGTGGTGTTCTTTAGCCAGAAGTCGTCGAAGAAGGCCCGGAGATACTGGTCGGTCTCCCCGTCGGTTTCCACGTTAAACCTCGCGTAATTGCAGACAGCGGCGGGGTTGAGGCTGGGGAACTGGGCGACCGATTCATAGTCGGCGGTGATGTTGCGGCTGAACCGATTCCACTGCTGGGACGGTTCGTCAAGAAGGAAATAGGCATCATTGGAGCTATTGGTCAGACCCGTTGTGCCGTTGAGGTAGTAGTGCATGTAGCGGTAGACGCTGTTAACGTAGAAGCGGGTATAAAACTTGAAGAAGTCATCGTTAATATCCGGGTCTGGATTCTGGTCCAGATACCAGTAGAAGGTGACATTGACATCGTTGGCTTTCATTGCTGCAATAGTAGATGTGGATTGAATCCAATAGGCGCTTTCGGAGTGTCCATATGTCGGGTTGCGGACCTGTAGCCCTGCGCTATAGGAACCTTGCTGGACGGGCCAGGGGGTTTGTGCATACCAGGTGTATGAGTCACCCTGGAACCAGGGATACCAATATCTGGTGGGAGTGTATGGGTTCGTCCACAGCTCGTGGTCTGGGTTGCCAAACCAGTTCGCGGTATTATTCACAACGCCCAGATCCGGGGCTGGCGTTGTCACACTCCCTCCTGAAGCCCCACTTATCCCAGGAACTCGATGATGGGGGGCTATAACTAGGTTTTGGGGTCTAGCTGTATTCAAGGATGCTCCAGGGATTAGTGGAAATATCGGGAGGGCAAATAGTGAGAGAATCAAGACTGTAGTAATTATTCTTCTAATTAGGTGTCCCTCCTAGGACATCTTACCGTATAATCCGCAATTGCAAGATAAAAGGGTTTATTTTCACACTCCCGAGGGTACTATTCCTTCTCTGGTGTGAAATAGAATGTGGGGATGGGATTGAAAAAAGAGGGGAGGAACCCAGCAAGAGCGCTGGGTTACAGGATAAGGGCAATTCGGTTCTTCTCTAGAACTTGGCGATGGCTTCCTTGAGGGCTTTCTGGACTCCGCTGTCCTTCTCGGCTTTGAGGGCTGTCTTTAGTTGGGTGAGTGCCTTGGGGTCCTTGATGCGGCCGAGGGCCCATGCGGCTCCGCTCCGGACTAGGCTGTCTTTGTCCTTTAGTGCTCGGACCAGTGGTGCTGTGGCTCTTTTGTTTCCGATTCTGCCGAGGTTGACTGCGGATCGCCATCTTACGTATTCGTCGTCGTCTTGGAGCGCCCGAGACAGAGGTTCTACTGCTGCGTCTCCGAGTTTGCCGAGGGCGTCGGCTGCACCTCGTCTCTCGTCGGGGTCTCCTTCGGTGAGCGCCTTGGCGAGGGGTGAGACAGCGGGTGCTCCGATGCGTGCTGCTTCTTCCCACTTGCCGCGGGCGATGAGCTGGCGGACACGTACGGTTTCACTGGCAACTGGAGCTGCTGCTTCTAGGTCGTGACCACAGTAGATGCAGGTCTTCCAGCGGGGACCTATAGGGGATTCACAGTTGGGGCAGAGCTTGCTGCCAGTGGCGAGTTGTTGTTCTTCTTCTTGGACCGAGTCGACCATGTCCCTGAAGGCTCGGGTCAGGTCTCCTATTTCTCCGGTGCCGCCGAGTTCCTTGAGCTCTTCGTCTAGCCCTGACATGATGTCTTGGCGTGCTCGCTCGGTGGATAGGCTTACCGCGAGTTTAGTCAGTTTGGTGATCGGGTTCATGATGCTGTTGGCGATGACCAGCCCTATGCCAAGGGCAGCAACTGCTATCAGGACGATTATCAAGAGGACTTGCCACGTTGTTGCCTGGCTCGCAAGTAGGATGTTCTGTTGCAGGGGTGCCACCGCGGCGACTGCCTCTGCCACTGGTACTATCACAAGGCAGATGTAATCTCCTTTACCTACAGGCCTGTAGGCAAGATACCTTGCTTCCCCATCTCTGGTGTATGTGATTAGTCCTGTTCCTGAGGTTATGGTGGAAATCTGTGTGGTAGATAGTGCCGATGTACCGTCAGCTGAGTTGACTTCTACATCGTCGATGTCGGGTAGCGTGGGAGGGGCGTCTGGATGAGCGACTACAAGTCCAGATGTTTGGATTAGAGCGGCGTAACCAGTTTCTAGAATCTCAAAGGTCTCAACTTGTGTGACAAGGTCTTCAATTGATATATCTCCACAAATAGTACCCATTAGGGTGCCATTCGGGTAGTTCACACGACGACCAATGGTGATGAGTGGAACACCGTCAATCTCGTCGAAGTACGGCTCGGTGAAGACGATGTTGCCGCCACCAGCGAGGACTTGGGTGTACCAGGGCTGGGTTGTGGGATAGTAGGGGTCGGCGATTCTTTCAGCGTGGGTTCCGCCAACAATGGACCCAGGATAGTTAATGAACAGGTCGAAGCCTGCGAAGGCGATGTAGAGCCAGCGGAACTCGGGTGCAGTGTCGTGAATGTTCTGGAAGATATAGTCCATGTTTGCGACGCGCTCTATTGTTTCGTTCAGGTTGACGCTTCTCTGGTGGTAGTTACCGTAGTGAGAGCCTGGGAAGTAGTAGCTTGCGTAGCTCCAAGAGAGGTACACATCGTAAGCGCTGTCATAGTGGGTATCTGTCGGTGCAAGGGTGGGATCTGAGTAGTTGTATTCGAAGCAGAAGTCATAGTAGCTGTCTCGGAAGCCGTAGCGTGAGTTATTGAAGACGGCTTCGAGTTCATTTGCCATCGCTAGAACCATTGCTTCTGCGCTGGAGAATTTCTCTCGGATGATTCCAGCTATCAGGTCGGAGCTTCCGATTAGGTTCTCTTGGATCTGGTTGTTTAGAGCATCAGAGCTTTGGAGTGTTGTGTTTTGGCCGATAGCGTTTGTGAAGTAGATGCTGATGCCGCCAATGACTCCCATCGAGACGATGGTTATTATGATGAAGCTGAGCAATACGTTACTGCGGATACTTCGTGCCATGATTTTTCACCTCACTCCCTGTCGAAGCGGATTCCCTCCACGTCTGCCTGTGCCAGGATCTCCCGTACCTTACGGAAGGCGCTGGTGATGTCTTTCTCGATATCTCTGGTGTCTTTGACTTCGATGTATTTGCCCACTGGTGATTGATCAACCAGTGTTTTTAGTCCTGATTTGACGCGTCGAAGTTCATCGCCGATTGCGATGATTATCAGGTTCACGTTCAGGAGACTACGATGGAGAACTCCTTGTACAGAATTGTCTCCCCGTGCTCCTAGCACTTTCCCAGAGGGTACCTGGATTGTGTAATCTCGACTAGAGTTGTCCATACCGTCGGAGAGGGCGATTAACCAGCGTTGCTCGCTGCCCTTCACCTCGGCTAAGAGTTTCATTGCATCACCTAACGCATCGTAGAAGGCGGTGTTGCCTTGCGGGTACATCAGGCTGTCAAGGGTGCTCACTATCTGGTCTCTACCAGTTTCGACTCGTGTCAGTTTAAGGACGACTTGACTTCGGTCGCTGAAGACAATGATTCCCACATCATCTTGCGGATTGACCTGCTTGTCTAGGAGAGTCCTTGCGCCACGAATGGCGGTGCGGATGCGTGGTCCTCCCATTGACCCTGAATAGTCAATACAGAAGAGGACAACCTTTCTGCTAATCATTCGCTGTCTTAGACCTGCAACGAGAGCTTCGTATCGGTCAGCCGTCTCGGTGAATCCTAGCTTTCTTTGGACCTCGGTCAGCTTGTCTAGGCACTGTGCTACTAGTGATACGTCTACCAGGTCCTTTGCGATGGTGAGGGATGAGTCAAGCTGTGCTTGTGCTTCTATGTAATCTTTCTCCTTTATCAGAAGGGTCCCAAGATGGAGCTTAGCGTAAGCTATGCCCCGGTCGTACTTGATTTTCTCGGCTATTGCTAGAGATTTATCGAAGTGTTCTCTTGCAGTGGGGTTGTGACCCATCTGGAGGTGGACTAGCCCGATGTTTGCCAGGCGGAGTACCTTGCCCCGGTCATTCTTTGCTTTCTCGTCATAGCCCAGTGCTTTCTGGAGTAGCTTGAGAGCTTCCTTGTTCTTGCCCTGGTCCATGCTGAGTAGCGCGAGGTTGTTGTATCTTGAGGCAAGCCCTTGAACATCGCCAATGCGTTCTCCGATGGCAATGGCTTCGCGGTAGTGCCTTTCAGCGGCTGACGCGTTGCCTCTGGCACGGTAGATGTTGCCCAGATTGTTCTTGGCAAGGGCGATACCTCGTTGGTTCTTGGTGGTCGTGAAGAGCTCCAAGGCTTTCCTGTAGTTATCATAAGCTCGGTCTAGGTCTCCACCATAATAGGCTGTGTTTCCGAATCTGAGGCTTGTTAACAAGTTACTGAAGGCCTGGTGGAGTGTCCCTATTTCTGGAACCATCTCGCTAGAGTCGCTCCGCAGCTCACGGGAGAGGTCACCCTCCGCCATCAAGCTGGTCAGCGTGGTTAGTTCCTTGATTGGTCTGGTGATTCGGTTAGAGATTGTGATGCTGATGGCAAACATGATGACAAAGGCTGCGATCAGAATGCCGATGAGGAAGAAAATCTGGGCGTTGCTCTGAGCTAGTATCGCGCTCTGTAGTAGGACAGCTGATCCGATGATGTCATCCTCGGGAACCACTACTGCCAATGAGTAATCGGTAGTGGGAACTGGTGCGTAGGCAATGTACCATTTCTGTCCGTTCTTATTGTAGGTGGTAATCCCAGTGTTGCCAGCGCCCATCGAGGATACAATGGTGTTGAAAGCGCTAGTCTCAGAGGCGGAGGTTCCTGCCATCTCAAGGGCAGTGATACCGATTGACTGGTCACCCTGTGTAGGATGGACAATCGAATTACCTGCGTCATCAATGAGGAAGGCGTACCCGTTTTCTAGAACATCGATGTCGATGACGCTTTCGTTGAGTTGGGTGATGGTGATGTCTGCACTAACTACCCCGATGATAGAGCCGTTATTTACACGTCGTCCGCAGGACATCAGATAGCCGACAGGGTCCCAATAAGGCGACGTGAATACGGTATTATCCGTGGCTATAGGTCCGGTGTAGAAGTCCCATTCTTGGGGATCCCAATCATCCGCAGGGTTCGGTTCCATTGTCCACTCCATCGTGTCATAGGGGTAGTTACGAAAGAGCGAAAGCCCCCCTGCGAAAGCCATGTAGAGCCAAATATAATTAGGATTGGCTTCGTGCAGGTTCTGGAACATGTAATCTAGATTAGACGACACGTTGAGGAGGTCTTCTAACTCGGGCGTCCAAGCAAAGGGATCTCCCCCGGGGATTTTGTCTCGGGGCATGTAATAACAGCTGCAATCAAAAGAGATGTCCGAATCGTAGTCAGGGTCATAGCCGATACCAGGTATGGTGCGTGAGTTGACTGCCAATTCAGCTGTAGAATTCCACCAATAAGACTCGTAAGGCGTTACGTTCACTTCACCTTTGAAAAGCTGCTCGGCATATAAGTCGAGCATGGTGACCTCGGCTTCAATCTGGGCGAAGAACTCGTCTATCCGGGAGGACTCGTTGTTAGCGATGCTCTGGAGGTAGTCAAGCTCTTCAGCCAGTAGGGCATCTGCGGCCTGTTGCGCGTTGGTATTAGATAGCTGCACTATCGACCCAACGTTAAAGAGGACAAGGAAAGCGGTTGGGATAAGAAGAAGGATGAGGAAAGCTGCTAGGAT
>JAEOSX010000021.1 GCA_016840135.1 Candidatus Hermodarchaeota archaeon | reverse complement strand
GTTCTCCAACAAATGATGGAGCAAGGAGGAATAGTCTTCCTCGACGAGGTATCAAGTCTTCCACCCCAGTTTAACATACTCCTAAACGAGATTGTCGACCGAATTATCAACCGTGACTGCCACGCTAACTTTTACATGTTCTTGGCTGCAAACCCTGGAACCTATCTTGGAGCCAACGAGTTACCTGACTCTACTGCTGAACGCCTTGTAACGCTCTGGTTTGACTACTATCAGTTTGAGGATGAAGTGCAGATCGTTAAGCATATGCTACAACGGAGTTTCCCTGCAACTTCAGAGGTTTTCACCCCGCCAGAGGGGTTCGATGCCTTTGTACGATTCACAACCGGGCTTGTCCAGCGTATGCGCCACAGCATATCAGGGGAACAGGAAATCCCACTCAGTGTTAGAAGTATTTCCATGCTAGCCACTACCGCTCTAAGGCTTGGATCTATAACACCTGGTACGGGAACCGCTAGTCCCCAAGGAACGGTGGAGGCACTCGGAGTATACCAGAAATTACGTGGTAAACTACCAAAATCCATGACTGAGGGCCTCAAATCAACTGATTTAGAAAACTTGGTCAAGTACATGGCTGCTCGAGGTATTGACTGGTCCATCATACGAAAATCCATAGGCTCTCTCGGTATCATACAGCGTGTACGGGGCTCAAGCTTCTATGAAGCATTCATGTCAGTGGTACCAACCTGATAGGAGGAGGTTGAAGATTGAACAGTCTCCGTTCTGAAATGCGGCGAGAACTCAAAGGGCTCCTAGCCAAGAGACGAAAGGCAATCCAGCCAACAAAGCCAGCAGCCCCCCGCAAAGATGTAACACCGCATTGGGAAGGAGAAGCGAGCATTACACCAACCGATCATCCTAAGATTCTCCCCAGTAGGATAGATAGAAGTCCTCCTGACATGACAGAAGAAACATTCACAAATGAAATCGAACAAGCAGCCAAGCTCCGTGGTTGGGCACGGGAATCTCGTAAGGAGGGAACTCTGCTTGATGACATCTTAACAGCTGTAGAGAAAAGAGGTCACAAACTAATCAGGTCCCAGCCCTCCTCTACCTCCTCCTTTGGTTGTCGAACCCGTTGCCAAAAACATGACCGTCCACTCCGCTACGACTACGAGAGCTTGCTCTGGCGTCATGACGACGATGAGAGCACCTGCGAGCAATTAGATGTACTCCCCCATCCAGAGGGGCAGCTCACCGTTTCCTTATCTGATTTTCATCTCCGAGATTTACTCCTAACTAATGTGGCAGTCTCTGATGTAATCCGGTTAGCAAAGGAATGGCTAGACAAGTTCCACTCAGGGAATAACTTGGAACCCCTCGGACAGAATTGGGCCCTAGTATTATTGGCAGCATCCCTAGCACCCGGTGTTGTCATAGATTATGAATCTGCAGGTGGAATGCTGAAACGCAATATCAAAGAGATTATCAGAAAATTAGTCATAGCAGCTGCAGTAGATATAATCAACGATTTCAAAGAACTCAAACTACCGCCACCAAGTGGTAGACCACTCAGCTTCGTTTCAGAAAGAATGTCTGAAAGGATACTGGGGTTATGGAAGCATGTTGAAACAAAACTCAAGAAACAAAGCCCTGCAAGTAAAACACAAACAAGAGGAGCCGTAGGTTCTACTAAGGGACAATCCTTACAGGCTGAATTACGCGGCGAACTTCTCAGCCACCCCCTGTTTCAGAAACGGAAGGGGCTCCTCAAATTTCACGAAGGCGGGGTCCCCCAACAATTCCTATCAGATATTAAACGCTTCATGGAGGAGGGGCGCATCGACAGGGAACAACTAGTGAAGGAGGCTCTGGGCGAAGAAAGGGTTCTGATTGACCTCTTCAATTCTCTGAAGAAAGAGGGGCAAAAACAACTCGAGCAGGTCTTCGAGAAGGCGCAAACCCAAGAGGTTCTCAACGCCATGCTACGAAGACTTCTAACAATGGATGATAGTCCCTCTCTAGAACGCTTGCTGGGTTATGTTGGCGTTGTAGGAATTTCAATTAAACGAAGGGTTGCTGGGCTGACAGGATTCTCCATCGATCTTCTCAGCCTAGATAATCTCAGAATAGGTAGGTGGATTGCATGGACAGTCAGAGGTATTTGGCCAGCCATCAAAAACATGAGGCAGCTAGCTCTCCCTTGGATAAACAAAGAACAATGAGGAAGGAGCAAAATCCTGGTGGGAGACAAGCTCAGTTTCAACTAGAATCTGGGCTGTTTCTTCATGATTATTCTTCTCGAATAATTCTGGGATACAAGAATCCTCCTCCATCTAGTCCTTCACCACCTGGACCTAGTTCTAGCCGATTTCCCGAGAGAGGGCACCAAAAAATGACTGTTGAGCAGTTTAGAAAGGAGTTCAAAGTCGACCAGCAGTTCAATGTTCTTGGTCTTCCTGTCCTCCTAACAAAGGAGCGGGATGGCGGTTCCCTTGGCTGGACCGATGGCAAGGTGCTCTATATCTCTGTTCCCGCGTTCAGTGAGCTGATGGCGAAAAGTAATTTCACAAAGGAAGAAATGCAAACATTACTAAATGCCATAACCTACCACGAATCTGGTCATGTCCTTCTTTCAGATTTTGTGTTGTGGAAGCTCTTCAATGAGGTAATCCGGGCTGATTACCCAGAAGGGTGGCCACTTGTACGTTTTCTAGCAAACCTGTTGGAGGACATCCGCATCGAATTCTATATGGGCATCGAATACCCTGGTCTCGCCCCTGCTTTCCGTAAAGCTAGCAAGCTCCTAGCTCAGGTGCCGACAACCCAGGGAGAAGACAACTTCATCACTGCTCTCATGAAGGTGCTATTCCTCACACTGAGGTTTGGTCTCTGGAACGGTGATTTTGAAACGGCGGCAGGTGAGTGCGCCCATGAGTATCGTCCCTTTATCACCGAGGTCCTTGACGCTGAAGGTGTTATGATTCTTACCTACGCTATTAGAGGACAAGACTCGCGCTCTGCTATCTTTGGGGCAATGCTGATATTTGAGAAACTCCTCAAAGTCTCAGAGCGATTCTTTGAACCCGAAACTCTCCAAGAAGCCTTAAAGAGCGCAACTCAGGGCACAACGATAGTAATCGATAAACAGGTTCTCAAGGAACTCGAGGAAAAATTACCACCGGATGCGTTCGAGGAACTTATGCAGCAGCTCAAAGAAATCTACGGTAACAACTTTGGGCAAGAAGGCGGAGAAGACGGTTTCGGCTCCAAGGGAGCAGGGATGGGCGGGCTTGATGTCATCACCGAAATAGAGGACTTTGTCTTCTACCAGGATACTCGAAACCTCTACAAACATGAAATCATGCAGCTTAGAAAGCAGTTTGAGCGGCTCGCAAGGATCTGGGAAGAAGACCGGCGCCGTTGGGGCACACCAATCGAAGACGAACTCCCACAAGCCTACATGTGGAGCCTCACCCGAGACATTCCCTCCCCTCGGATCTTTGAGGGCTACAAACTCCACAAGCCCCCAATGGATATCATTCTCCTTTTAGATCAGAGTGGTAGCATGAGTGGAGCTCCAGGGATCCTCGCAATGCGTGCTGCTGTGGTCATCGCAGAGACGGTAGCTCCGATTCTTGGCGAAAACATCACTCTTAGCATTTACACCTTTGGTGACAAGATTCGCCAGATAAAAGCTCCCCAGGAAGCTATCCATCAAGGACGCTACTTCCCTAAGCCAAGAGGAGGCACTTCAATATTCAAATCAATCGATAGTGCGGCGTACCTCATCCATCCCCACTTGAATCCACGCGCTAAAAAGCTTCTAATCGTGTTCACAGATTCTTACAACTATGACAATCCGCAGGGGTCCAGAATCGTGGCTAAGGTGAAGACTTTGCTGGCACCCTTGCTTCTCACAGCCTTTTCAACCGTTCCGGAGCCCGATAAAGCCTTCACCCAGCACCTAGATATGTTCAAGTCCCTTACATCCATCGAGGAACTACCTGAGGCCTTCTCTGCCTTCCTCTACAAACTTTTAGAGAACTTGAGCCGAACACCCACCACCTAGTTCTCGTTTGCAAAGCGCTTAAACCAACTGCACCCAGAATCCTAGTAATTTTTGTTCTCCATTAACAGCCCAAACTAAATAAGGCGAGATAGCTTTACGAGGCAACCACGCTTGAGGTCATGTCTTTGCGAGCCAAGATTCAGATCGGGATGGCTTCATTCCAATTTATGGTTAATAGCCGCCGAGCCATCTTTTACACATTCTTGACTCT
>JAEOSX010000158.1 GCA_016840135.1 Candidatus Hermodarchaeota archaeon | reverse complement strand
CTCATCTTAACCAGTGTTCCCACGTCAGTCCCTATCTTGTTCCCGCACTGGCAAAGAACCTCGTCACCCTCTCTCACGCTGAAATCCTTTTGGATCCGTGCCTTATAGCAGCGCCAGATCCTCCCCTTCCCGCTCTTGAAGTACCGGAAAATCTTCCTCTGGCAACTTGCGCATTTGATGGTTATCATCAAGGGAATCAACGGATTCAGTTATTCTGTGGCAGCTGTCCACTTTGCGGCAAGGAGGTCCCTGTTGGGCTTGTAGACCTTGCTAAAGAAGCCATGCTGTGAAATAAGGATTTTCTGTTCAAACTGTCGGACAAGCTCGAGCGCTTCCTCCCAGGCCTGTGCGAAGCTGTCGCCAAAGCGTGTTTCAATCTGTCTGGCGAACTCTTGTACGGTCTGCAGCTTCCCACCAATTGTGAAACACTCAGTTCCCTCGGGGTCCTTTGTTTTAAGAGCCATCTCATTTCCCAGGTGGAAGGCTTCGGGGGTCTCTTCAACGGGCTTGGCTTTGATATCGCACACCCGCCTTGGCGGCTGCTCCTTGGCTACAAAGCCCCGCTTAGCCGCTGCATAAAATATTGCACGATTCAATCCCCAACTCCTAGCCAAAGGTTCAGGAACACCCAGCACCAACGCCCTAGCTGCCTGCAGAACAGCCATCACTTGGAAACGTCCAACAGCCATAATACGTGTACCCCACATCTGGTTATTGTGCTTCAAAGAATCGAGAAAACCATTTCTTGATTGTTACCCTTACTGGATTTATGTTAAATAGGTGTACTATCCATTGATATGTCTGTTCCCGACTAGACTATAATTAGGCGGTGAAAAGGTGTGGAAGGCAAAACAGATCCAATGACCAAGATCCTCAAGTCCCAGCTTAGCCACGCTGGAGGATGGATAAACACTATCCTCCTTGAATTAAGTTCTCTAGATGAGAAAACAAGAGTCTCCATTTTAGAGAAGACAGGGAGATACTGCGCTGAATGCCACTCTATGGCTGCAGTGAAACAAATCGTACAAGGAACCGAGGGTATTCCGGAGCGAATAGAGAAAATAGAAGCAAAATTACAATTTCCTGAAGTCACAGTAAAAGGGAAGGATTCGATAGAATCCATCACCCTAGAATACCCCAAGATGGATCATTCCTGCATTTGTCCAATGGTTCAATATGGTGTTGTTGGATTGAACCCAACACTCTGCGAGTGTACTAGAGGCTGGATTAAGGCTAGCTTTGAGGTTTTGCTTGAGAAGCCAGTTACTGTGACTATTGACAAGGCCATCGCTCGCGGTGAAGACGCCTGTAGGTTCACGGTTTATCCTGCAAAACCCTAGCTGCATTTACTATTTCATGAGATTAGATTGGATGTCACACGAAAGGATAAAGGCAATAACGTTTCCACGTTAGGTAAGCCTTCTTCAAATTATGAACAAACCTAAGGTGGGGCTTCTGTCACATTCAGGTCAGCCAGTAAACTGTGCTTTTGTCTACCGGTACGATGCAGGATGCCATAAGAGGGGTGAACGGTGTCGTCACCGCCCTGAGCAGGGTAGACGTTATTGTCGTTGGCACTTGAGGCAGAAGGGTAAGGATCTGAAAAGACTGGACCTTAGTGATGCTGGTGATGAAGATAAACATCTATGTGAAGCCTATCTTGTTGAGGCAAATCTCCACGAAGCTAACCTTCAAGGAGTCCAGCTTTGGAACGCAGACCTCCAGCGAGCCAAACTAGTGCAAGTAACAGGTACTCAGACCCGGCTGCGAGGGTCGAAGCTTCAGCGAACAACAATTGTCGGGTCCCAATTCTGGGAGGCGGACTTTGGACGAGTAAACCTCACAAAAGCAGTTATCATCAAGTCAGGCTTTTACCGAAGCAGGATGAAGGGAACCATACTGGATGGTATCCGTTCCTTCAGCTCAAGCTTCATGCGAGCGGACATGAGGATTGCCAAGCTTCGAAACGCCCAGCTAGTTCGAGCCGACTTTCGAGAAAGTGACATGTCTTGGTTAAACGCATCAGATAGCAAATTCCAATCCTGCCGGTTCCAGGGCAGTTTTCTCTATTGGGCCGATTTTCGGGGTGCCCAGTTCCTCTCGACCCGTGACGAACCTAGAAGCGTCGAGTCCCT
>JAEOSX010000157.1 GCA_016840135.1 Candidatus Hermodarchaeota archaeon | reverse complement strand
ATTTGGAGGCGGTTTCGGCTTTCTGTCAGCTCCTTTGGTAGGCTCTCTGCAAAGATGTGGTTTCCGATTAGATTCACCAGCAGGGTGATACGACGCCAAGCTGTCTTGTAGGGCGTTCTTAGACTATAGACTTCGCGGCGCTCGTTGACAAAACCCTCGGTTACCGCCTTCTCTAAGAACTTGATCACCCGGTCACGTCGGTCCTCAGTAGTGATTCCCAACTTGGCACAAATGTCATTAAAGGCTAGAGCGCGTGGGCTCTTTTCCAGGAGATAAAGGAGTGTATGACGTAGGAAGTCGCCGCGCGAAGGCAGTAAACCCAGGTCGTCGTTGACCACGCGATGGCGGCAATAGGCGAGATCCTCCATTGATATCTTCGTGCCTTCTATGCTGAAACCAAGGAGGCTCATGTTTCGTTCCCATTTGTGCCGTCGTGCTGTATCATAAAGGAAGGAAGAGTGTCCTCCCCCCAGAGTACGGTCTAGTAGGAGTATCCTGGTTTTCTGGACGGGACTGGTTGCCAGGCGGTATGCTAGGAAATACTCGGAAAAGGTCATGAGAAAGGAGGCGATACTCGAGTTGTCAATGATGTACTGATCGCTGAGGGGGCGTTCAATTATTAGTTCTCCGTCTTCGGGGTCGAAGAATTCCTGGTCTATCTCTGGCACCTTACTTATGTAAACTGGGGCGACTGTTGAAACTGCGGCTGCTCGTTTGGTTAGGCTTTCACCGTAATTCACGGTGGGGGGCTTGTTTTCGTGAAAGGTGATTGTGCCATGACAGGCATAGGAGCCGGCGAAGAATACTAGGAGATCAAACATCGGCTGCACGTATTGGGTGCCATCTATTGCAGCAAAGGGTACGGTTGTGGTGCCAAAGAAGGATTGAGCAGTAGAGCGTGCTTCTCCATTATCAAAGGTACTAACTATGAGATTCTTCAGGAAAGCATCGTATAGGCCTTTCAAGGCACTGAACCGGGAAGAATAATCCCTAATCTGATCCTCTGCACTGATTCTGAGAATTTCACCAACTCGGCGAACACTCTTTGCAATACGCGACGACAAGTCCCATCACCTACCAACCACATATTCACTACTGATTATACTAAAGCATAGCGAACCAAGAAAAGACAAGTAACGAACCGATTATTTGTCGTGAAAAATGAGTGCTGGTCAGTACCAACCTTGTGTAAGAAGGTTTAAAGAACTGGAGATACCGATTCTAGTGCATGTCATTCGGACAAGTCAGCTTCCAGAATGGTCAGCTCGTCCCGCTCGCCTACGAGGCGGTTGCAACAAAAATCGACAAGGTGAAATTCGAGGACGAAGAAGGACGCCTCATTGTCTCCGATATTCGCGTCATTTGGTACAAGACCAAGAAGGGAAGAAGTGTTCTCAAAGGAGTCGCTGCCGCAATCGCGGTCGGTGTAGGCGGCGCAGTTGTCGGCAGAGCAGCACGCCACCATGGCGGAGTTGTTGGCGACATCGTCGGTAGAGGTGTCGAACGAGGGACAGGGGTTGCCGCTGGCGCCATCATGTTCGATACAATAGCAAAACACCATATGGTCAAGAGAGGAGAAGATGGAACTGCCGAAACCATGGCTATTCCACTCCGGGCCATCAGCAACGCTTCGACCCACAAAGATAAGCTAATAATCACCCTGAGCTCAGGCGATGACATTGATTTCGAGGGCAAACGCAAGGGAAAGATGTTCTCCGTCGCAGTCGCTCAGCTTATGACTGCTAAGGAAGCAAACAAATGCCCGTATTGCGGTGCTCGACCTCAGCCTGGTACAAACGAGTGTACTCGGTGTGGTGCGGCTGTTCAGGGCGGAACTGGACCCACCCAACCTGTTGCGCCAGCTGGGATGCCTGCTATGCCTGCTGGAATGCCCGCCGGGATGCCAATGATGACTGGCATGCCACAATTTGCGTGCCCCTTCTGTAAGGCCCGGATTATGCCTGCAGAACACTGCCAAAGTTGTGGGCGTCGACTTCTCGCCAGATGCTCCAAATGCGAGGCAGATATTCCCTTGTTCATGTACGCTGGCGCAAAACGCTGTCCCCAATGCGGCGGAGTACTCGAATACCCCTCAGGGTAGAGCCAGGCTATTTCCTCCCGACTGCACAGAAGAGTGGATATGCTGATTCGACTCAGGGAAGAATAGGTCCCGCAATAAAATCCATACTGGGTCCCTATCAAAGAGCGGATTCGTATGACGTGCCAAGTTGTCTCCGTAGGAGCTTAGCAAATAGAAAAGAAATAAATGCGGCGTGAAAAAAGCCTAGCTCGATATGTTTGGAGGCTTCTTATGAACCCAAGACCTAGAGCACGCCGCCGTGCACGACGTCGACACCGCCGAATTCGTAGAAGGATACGACGTAGAAGAAGACGTGCATATAGACGTCATCGTCGGCGACTCAGAAGAGGCGATTGGTGGCTCTTTTCACTCATTGGCATACCCAACCCTTTCCGAATCCGTCAGAGGGATGTCGTAATCATCGAAAAGGATACTGGTAAATCGATTGAGGATATGACAGAAGAAGAACTGCTAGAGGAACTAGAACGACGTGGAATCGAAGTGGAAGACCTCGACGATGAAGAACAAGAGGCACTCGATTCCGCTGAACCGGAAGAAGACGAGGAACAAGACACCTAGCAATCTTACACGAGCATTGACACGCTAAGAAGTCGTATCTACTTCGATTCTCACCTATAGAGTGGATATATTGATTCTGTTCAGGGATTGTTAGGTTCCGTAACCAAGGTGTTTGGCTGTAGACATTATTTTGTCAAGGTTGAACTTCAACTGAAGTAGTGCAGTTGGTCATCTACATGGACCTCAAGATGATGATCAAGGGTCCATACGATGATGAGGAAGCTTTTGAAGGTGTCTTCTATGCCGCGGATGAGAGCTGGCTTAGTTAATTCACTAAGAAACACGGTGTTTGTGAGTAGGACGTGACTCCAAATTCCCGTTTTACTGTCCTTTGTTACCTCAAAGGTGGATTGACGCTGCATCAGTTGCATCCGAAGGTTGTAGAATATTTCGTTCCGTTCCTCAGCAGGTAGCCTGGATAATGCTTTCTGGTACTCTGGGCTTATCGGTGTTCCACTCACTATTGCTATACGGTCTTTGTATTCATCGGGTTGGGCTATGTAAACCAGTCGGGGGGAACCGGGTGGATAGTTTGCCATTAGATGAAATGTCGCTGTTTCATCTTCAACTTCTCGCCGAAACATCTTTTCCTCTTTTAACCACCGGGTGATGGTTTCTTTCCACTCATCCTTTGTTGGCTCTGACGACATTGTGATTCCCCTAGCTATCCGAAAAAGAAGAACCCATAGAGGTCTTCTTCGTCTTCAAACCAAACCTCTGTGTCAATAGGATCTTTAATACTTAGGCTTTCTAACCGGTCCTGTAAGTCGCGGATTTCCGGGTTTGGTGCCTTTTGTTCCGTGAGGAGGAGAAGAAAGTTTCCGAGAATATGGACTAGTTTTCGCTCGAAGAGTTCCGGTGCTTTAGTGACGAGTTCTTCCTGATATTCTAGCGCTTCTTGATAGGCTCGTTTCGCTTCCACGAGTTGACCTCTTTTCTTGAAAAGAATTGCCAAATTATTCAATATTGAAGTAAGGCCTCCTTGGTAGAGGCTTGGGGCTTTCGCGGCTAATATCCTGCGGAACCTGAGTGTTTCTTGAAAGATTGACTGGGCCTCAGAGAGCCGCTCGGTTGCAGCCAGTGTTACACCTAGGTTGTTCAGCGAGTTAGTAACACCTAGAAGGTTGTATTCGGGAGCTGTGGACGCTAGTTTTCTGCGGATTGCTAATGCCTCGCGAAGTACGGCTTCGGCTTCTGAGAGCTTACCCGTTTGTCGTAGGAACACACCATAATTTGTTAGGTTGGCAGCTAATAGGCGGCGATACAGGTCTGGAGACTTGTCGGTAAGCTGGCGGTGGATATCTAGCGCTTCTTGGTATGCTGTCTCTGCGTACTCTTGTTGGTTTGTTTGGCGGAACAGGATTGCTATATTGTTCAATGCTTGTGCAACCCATTGGACATAGACGTCGGGGGTTTTTTCAGCAAGTTCACGATAGATTCTGAGTGCTTCCTGAAGTTCTATTTCCGCGCCTGCTAGCTGGCGAGTCTGGCGATGTAGAGTCCCATAGAGGTTGAAGGAATGCCCTAGTGTTACCCTGTAAACATGTGGTATTTCCTTTGCTAGTTTTTTGGCAAGGCGAATCACTTCACGACCTGTCTCTTCAGCATCCTCTATTCTGCTGGTGAGTAAGAAGAGTAGAGTCAGACCTGCCAAGCAAAGCAATCCACCTCCTTGTTCAATGTTCGGCTCATCCTTGAAGTCGTTGAAGCACTCTAAAGCCTCATAGTATAGGTCCTCCCCCTCATCTGGTTTGCCCGATTGTATGCTAAGGCGAGCAAGAGAGAGGTGAATATAGGCTGTAGTTAAAGGGGCGAGTGTTTTACTTGGCAGATCCTTGTTGAGTTCAATCACTCTTTTGTACGTCTTCTGTGCTTCTGAGAATTTTCCTGTACTAGAGAGGAAATCTGCGTAGAGTCTCATCGAATACGCGAGGGTTTCTCGGGCATCTTCACCAGGCATCTTTTCAGCAAATTCTTTACTCAACTGAACTGCTTCTCGCAATACTTCCTCTGCTTCAGTAGACCTCCCTAGGTTAACGAGGAGTAGGGATAGATTCGACAATGGATATACTATTTGGGGTAGGTATGTGTCTGGTTTCTGACGGGCTAATTCACGGTAGATTTGAATAGATTGGCGAAAGTCGGTTTCAGCCTCTATGACCCGATTCAAAGAGTGGTAAATCACTGCTCT
>JAEOSX010000020.1 GCA_016840135.1 Candidatus Hermodarchaeota archaeon | reverse complement strand
CCTAAAGCCAAGCCTAAAGCCAAGCCTAAAGCCAAGCCTAAAGCCAAGCCTAAAGCCAAGCCTAAAGCCAAGCCTAAAGCCAAGCCTAAAGCCAAGCCTAAAGCCAAGCCTAAAGCCAAGCCTAGACCAAAACTCACTGAACCGCTAATCGGTGTTCTAATGAATTATCCGCGGGGAACCGGTAGACAGCGACATCGGTATGGTCTAATCCGGTTACATGGAATTAATAGCAGTAGTCAAGCAGCCGCGCATATCGGTAGATTAGTAGTCCTAACGTTTAATGAGAAGACAACCATATCGGGCAGGATTGTCAATGTTCATGGTTCAGGCGGCGCCTTACGAGTACGTTTTAGCCGCGGGCTGGCTCCTGAGGCATTGGCAATGGAAGTCAAAGTATTCTAATCCGAATTCCAAGAGAAGAAACTTTTTTTACCAACCGACTTCTCATCTATAATGGGATTAGAGCTAGAAAAGCCTGGGTCTTATTTTCTGGCTAGGTGATTAGGTCGAAGGCTTAATCGAGTAGGTGACTTGATGACGAGTCGAAGAACGTTAGATGATAATGTGAATTACCGGGGACGAAGCGGACATTTAGGGACTAGACGTCAAGAAGTGCAAATGTCACATAGTCCTTTCGAAAGATCAGGTACACCAAGAGAAGAACCTTCGGCTCCCGAAATAGGTGCTGACCACCTTGCTATCCTTTTTGTGTGTCAACAGGGGTGGCAATCACTCTTCGATATACTTAGAGGTGTTAACGCCACACGAGTTCCAATCGGCAAAACTCCTTTGCTCGAGGCCGATGTTCTCGCCCTCATCAAAGAGCTTGAAAATCTAGAATTTCTCAACAAAATTGAACTCAAAGGTCGCCCAGCGTGGACTGCAACACCAAAAGGTAGGGATGTAGAAACCTAATAACATCCAGTCCTTTACTTTCCAGCTCTGGATTTTTATGAGAAATCTAGCCTTCTTCAAAGGATCTTAGAAATCTCGGGCGATTCGCTCACCATATTCGGTCAAGTAGTAGAAAGAGTGGTATACTCCTCGTCGTTGCTCAACAAGTCCTGCTGACAACAAACGTTTCAGATGGTAAGCAGCTGTACTTGGAGGGATATCCAAAGCTCGAGCGATATCTCGTAGGAAGGTTCGCTGACCGTTTAGTGTTTGTAGAATCATTCGGCGTGTTCGATGGCGCAACACTTTCTCGACTTTTACACCTTCAATCATCATTCAAGTCAACCGTCCGCTGGGGGAGGAAATATATCTCTTCCTACTTAAATATATATTTATCGGCACGAATACGTACTTGATGTTAATAATTTTCTCACCAATATCAGGTAAAATGGAATTGGTGATTGGTAAGCTATCGAAAAGGTCCTAAAACAAGGAATAATTCCTCATAACCTTACAGAATCTTCCTGAATGAAAAGGTCTTAATATAAAAGAGGAAGCAACCTTAGATGTTTCCCCGAAACACGATGAACAACATATGAGCAAGTAGTAACGGTTGGATAGGCTTGGCAAATAAACCATCCAGAATGTCCTATGATCTGTTGATGTCGCTCCTTTCTCTTAGCGAAATCCAGCGGCGAATATTAATTTCCCTTGCTCACATCTACCCAAGAGCTGCCTCTGGGAAACAAATTATCACGCTCACCGGATATTCAGGAAAAGCAAAATCCCTTTATCGAGGACCCTTAGAGCGACTTGAAAGCGATGAACTAATCCTCGTAGATCGATTGACCCCACGACTCCATTCAATTCGCTGCAATCATCTCCACCCCCTCATCTCGTTTCTATTGGAGTTGATTGAGGTTCACGGAACAAAGACACGAGAACTGTATATGAAAGCCTTGGAGGATGGAACATCAGTTGACGGAGAAAGATAACAAAATTTTGACAGGTATCATGCGCGAGCAGTATCTAGTCGAGTGGGTTTTCCTCTCCATTCTCTGGGTAGTTAGCGCGCTTTGCGCCTATATTTTCTGCATAAACCTTCTACTACTACCTCAATTGGGTCCTCCCTATGCTCCTTCTCCCAATGTTTCACCACTTCTATGGCTATTACTCGCCATTCAACATCCCTTTGTGTGGCCAGCTGCTTTGGCAACAGCAGTCGCGCTTGCCCTAGTTGTTGGTCTAACATCCTACTTCTCCTTCATGTTACCCACTAAAGTTGATTCAATCGTTCGAACAGAATTAAGGAGAATTGGTCCTACAACGAAAAGACGCTTGCGCCGCCAATACACAACTAGAATCGATTCGAAGGGCCTTCTTACTACTCGTCTATTACCTAGGACTGCTGGAAGCGGAGAGTACGGCTTAGTAGTGCTTCGCGCTTCTCTACCAGATGTTCCAGCTGAAACACTCCAAGGAGTAGCCCAACGATACTTCTTAGTCTTTGACAAATCATCGTTAGCTACGATGTGTTCACTAGATGAGCTTCACTGGAAAGTAACACAACTAGCAAGAGCGTTTGATGAATTATAACTACCGGACTAGTTCTACAATACTCCCGATGGTGCGAGTGTTAGCTTCCCGTGTTACTATACGATCACCAATCTGCAACGCTTCTGGCCCTTTTTTGAGGGTCATCCTTACTCGTGCAACATCACCAACAACAAGATACTCTTTATCGAAGATTTTCTCAAAGACGACAGGTTGCTGAATAGTGTGACTATGAAAGACTGGTTCGTAGCCAGGACGTATTCGGGTTGGGTGCCGAGTTACTATGATAGTTGCATCAAAGGTTCTGCATGATTGTACTTCGGCGTCTTCGTCACAAACAATCTGACCTCTACGCACCTTTTCAGGTCGCATACGCTTAATATCAAATCCAAAAACATCTCCTGCCTTCACACGCTCCACTCGCTTTTGGAATACTTCGATGGTTCCAATGCGCCCTTTCATGAATCTACCATCTTTGTCAGGTCCGCAGAGCACCTTCTGCCCTGGTTTGAATATCCCTTCCTGAACTGTTCCTGTAACAACTACAGTTGTGCCATGGATTCCTCGATACACTTTGTCGATGTATGCTAGAGCTGGCTTCTCAACACGTTCATTAGGGACACGAGTAGGCAATGTAGCTAGTGTCTGGCGTAATAAATCGAAACCTAATCCAGTAACACAACTTACCTCGAAAACAGGTACAACGACGCGATGACCAATTTCACGACTGATAATTGGAATATCTTCCTCAACTGTAACCCGAAGAGGTACATGGCCTATTTCTTTTAGAGTTGCGAAAACCAAGTCACATACTTTACCACGCATTTCATCATTACACATGTCAACCTTTGTTATAATCACAAGAAAGGGCAGTTGTTGATTCGAGACTAAAAGCAGATGCTCCCTTGTTATGTCATCAAGACGAAGAATACCACTTCGTTGTTCTTCTGCAAGTACAAGCTTGTGCTCGTCTAGGCAAGGGACTAGAACCATCCCATACTGTGCTGAAGCCCCCAAGACACTTCTAATCATTGTCCGTGCGTATTCCCTATGACCCGGAGCATCAAAGATGGTCAAAATGCGACTAGCTTGATCGAATATTCGACCTCGTTTTGCTCTATCAAGCGGGGCTGGCATAGGGATGAATTGACCCTTATCGTCGATTGCAGCAAAAGTCACGTGGAGGTCAGCAGTTTGTCCACGACGAATTTCTTGTGGGTATTTTAGTAGGGGTGCCCGTGCCGCCCCACTACCATTGTCAAGTTGACATTGAATAAGTACTCCGCTGAGAGTGGTTTTTCCTGAATTCACTCTGCCCATCATATTTATTGCAAGCGTTTCTGGCACTTCATATGCAATCAATCGAGCGAGTGTAAAGCTAACGACAAGACCTCGTGGAGTTTTGTGAAAGGTTTGTTCAAGTATGTCAAGCCCTGCTTCCTCGCAAAGACTGCGGAGCACTTTCTCACTCAGCTTCACCTCTTCTTCTGCGAGACCATAAACCTCCCACTCCTTTCCATGTAAATCCTCAATACCTATAATGAAACGTCCTTCTCCCTCGCTGCAAATTAACTTCAATTGAGCAATTAGTTTCGAACGCCTATCACCCACACCATCACGCTTGGTTAAAATGCGTTTGAATTCCGTGTTTCGTGTTTCTCCATTTATTAACAACTGCTCGAGATCAAAACTATCTGGCACTCAATTTCACGCGCCTTTCTTCGCGGCCTTGTTGTAACAATGTTCCTTTACCTTCTTGAAAGCTTTTAGTGTTTTATAACTCAGTATCCTCGCGATGAAGGGGTGGGAGGAGGTTCTGGCTATCTAGATATGGGATTAATTCTGTTAATGTAGGAAATACAGCAACAGCTCCTTCTGCTATAAGCTCCTCAGCTGTTCGTATTTTTGAGATTCGACCAATGCATTTCATACCAAGCTTACGCCCAGTTAGCATATCAATTGTAGAATCGCCTATGAGAATTGTGTCTGTAGGTGTAGTTCCAAAATATTGGAGAATCATTTCCAGCCCGTCGGTAGCTGGTTTCATATGTGGTACTTCGTCGCGACTAATCACTAAACCTACGAACCTCAGAAGATCAAACTTTGAAAGTAAATAATCAGCGCATTGGGAGTTATCGTTAGTTAACACTGCTACTTCCACATTACGATGCCTTAATTCTTTCAGCGATTCAAGGCTACCAGGAACGAGTTTTGCTTTTCTTGCCCCCTTCCATTCTTCCTTCATAGCGACTTCGTATGCTTGGTCTCTTAACTGGCTAACCTCGATTATTGTCATTCCTTGGTCATGGGCATAAGCGAAAGCGCTACGTAAAAGGTCTTGGGTGCTATTCATTGGCAAAATCTCAGCGGGGAATCCTTGATTAACAAAAAGGTCTCGGATAGCACGGCGCATAGCAAGAAAATCAATCTCCGCGGTAACCAAGGTGCCATCTAAATCAAACACGCAGAGTTTGAGCACTATGTCTCCCTTACTTATTCCTTGTTTTCTAGTTGAAGCCGAGTTTCAGAGTTTAGTGAATCCTTTGACAGTGGTTTTATCTAATCCTTTGACTACTGCTACTAACAACTTTATGGCATTGTCAATGTCGCTAAGATTAAGAATACCCGTATGAGAGTGAATGTGTCTGGTTGGAACTCCAATGACAAGACTTGGACAGCCAGCTCGATCAAGGTGAATAACGCCTGCGTCAGTGCCCCCGCCCGCCACCTGACTCAGCTGATAGGGGATTTTCTCTTTCTCTGCTGTTGCCATGACAAACTCTAGTAGTGGTTGGTTAGGTATCATTGAGCGGTCCAGAGTCAATAGGCTGGGTCCTGCGCCAAGTTTTGAAGGCGCTTCTTCGGGTTTGATACCTGGTACATCACCCGCAATATCTACTTCTAAGGCAAAACCGACATCAGGTTCAGTCATATGGGCTGTGGTCCGAGCACCACGTAGACCTACCTCTTCTTGTACGGTTGCGGCTCCAATCACGGTATTCGGATGTTTGATGTCTTTTTCTTTGAGGTGCCTGATGACTTCCATGGCAATTAGTGCACCAAGTCGGTCGTCAAAGGCTTTAGCAGCAGCTAGTTTCCCGTCCCGAATTAATTGAAAGGAGGAGTCAGGTATCATAGGGTCACCTATTTGGATTCCCATCTCCTTTACTTCTTCATCCGAAGATGCTCCAACATCGATAAACATGTCCGTACGCTGAACAACCTTATTTCTTGCTTCAGGGGTTAAGAGATGGGGTGGCTTTGCTGCAATCACTCCAAAGAACTTGTCACCCTTCCGAGTGCGGATTATCACTTTATGACCAAGGAGTACCTGACTGAACCAGCCTCCTAATGTGTTGAATTTGATGAATCCCTTCTTTGTAATCCCTGAAACAATGAAACCAACTTCGTCAACGTGGCCCGTGATAAGTATTTTAGGTCTATCTGATGTGCCCTTCTGTGTAAACTGAACGCTACCTAATTTGTCGACTGTAATTTCATCTGCTATTGGACGCATCGTTTCCGCCACAATAGCTGTGACTTCTCGCTCGAATCCTGAGGGACCGAAGCCATCAACTAGCTTACGTAATAACTCGATACGTTTAGAATCCATTGTCAATCGCTTCGCTATAGACTAGGAACAAGAAAAGCTTTCAGGTAGCGTATCTTTTACAATGAGTTTAGCGTGACTTGATTTCTATCGCAGAAGCCGAAAATCCAACTGAACTTATACCACAAACATCATAGCAGATAATAATATGATTATTATCCATTGAAAGGAGAGTCAAAGCGAAAATGGAAATAACTATTGAAGAGCTTGTGAAGTTTATTGATTATACACTTCTCAAGTCAGAAGCTACAGTGAGGAATATCGAGCAGCTCTGCTCAGACGCAGATATCTATCAATTTGCCACAGTATGTGTTAATCCATCATTTGTTGAACTTGCGGTTGACCTGTTGACGGGCTCTTCAGTCAAAGTGTGTACGGTGATTGGTTTTCCTTTAGGGGCAACTCTTCCAAAAGTTAAGGCGTTTGAAACTCAAGAAGTGGTGCAACTAGGCGCTAAGGAAGTGGATATGGTAATCAACATTGGGGCGCTACGCAATCAATACTACGCTGTGGTTCGAGAAGACATCGAAGCAGTTGTGAATGCTGCAAATGGTGCTCCAGTCAAGGTCATATTAGAGACAAGTCTATTAACGATTTCAGAGAAACAGCGAGCTTGTGTATTAGCAAAGGAAAGTGGGGCTCAATTTGTAAAAACATCTACAGGTTTTGGTCTTGGTGGTGCAACCGTAGAGGACATTAAACTGATGCGAGAGATGGTTGGTGACTCATTGGGTGTTAAGGCCTCAGGTGGTATTCGCACTTTTGAAGATGCTCTCCGTTTAATCGAAGCTGGTGCAAGTCGATTAGGTACTAGTGCTGGTGTTGATATCGTCAATTCTTATCGAACGCACCTAGAATTGTCTTAGGTTACACTTCTATAAGCACAAGCTTTTCAGTTAATGGAAAATAACAAAGCTGATATTTGAGGTGTGGTAGTGACTGAGCAGAAGATTGTACCTGTGAACCAGTTAGCACGTTATCTTTCTATGCTACTATCTCCTCCGATGATAGCATTAGGTGTCGTTATTGTATTTGCTTTTTATTCGCCCATCGGATTAGGTCTTTTAGTGGAGTGGCAATCCTTTTTGCTGGGCATAATTTTCGTTGTAGTGGGACCCATTCTGCCTTTGTCGTTCATGGTTGCCCGTGGAAAAATTACCATTGATGTCAGGAACCGGCGGGATCGTCCTCTACTTTATCTCGCTGCGATTATTGTCTATGGTTCAGGTTCCGTTCTTGCTTGGATTTTTCAGAATTATTGTATGGCCGTCATCGCTGCTGCTTATGTAGGAGTTACTTCTGCGATTGCTCTCACAAGCCTTTTCTGGAAAGTGTCTGCACACACAGCCGGGGTCGCAGGTCCTATAACGGCTCTTATCTGGGTTTATGGATTGATTGCTGCCCCTTTCCTACTTCTTGCTTGTGTTGTTGGTTGGGCTCGTTGGCGGCAAGCTCTTCACACAGTACCTCAGCTAGTTGGTGGCGTAATAATCGCTATGTTTGTTACTGCTAGCGTCTATTGGTTGTTATGGACATTTCCATAGTTCTTGTAGTTCCGATTAAGGTAGTTCAAGACGCAGCTTCAAAGGTTCAGGAGTCTCTGGTACGACATTCAATTCAAAGATGATTTTTCCACGTTGTTGGTGGTATTCAGTCTTTGTGGGTACACGTAGAATCTGGAGTTCGCCATCTGAGAACCTCATAGTTATACCTTCTTTATTTTGGATTGGAGCTTCTATGGTTAGCATTTCTATCGAGTAAGTGATTGTTTTGGCTTGTTGTGTGATGAGCTCTACTCTAATATTGGCACTAGTTTCTGATGCTTCGTCAATTGTAAGCCAACGGTAGATTTCAGATTCATTAAAGACTGAGCAGAGGGCTGGGTTAAGTTCATACCAAATAGGAGAGTTTGGTGTAGAAATGGGGCGGAGGTAGAGAAAACTATCACTAGAGGGAAATGACTGGCTAGTGACAGTGATTTTTTCGCTGATCTTTAGACTTATCCTGAACTTTTCGTCTGCAAGAGTGAAGCCTGTCTTTGTAGCCTCAATGCGAAAACCAGCCACCAGAATTGCGTCAGCTCCAAGTTGAAATGCCCAACGTCGCTCTAATTTGCTGGCTAGCTCTCTTTGTTGTTTGCCACCAATTTTCCCAACCTTTTGTAGAAGCGATGTGATTTTCCGTTTAGCTGATTCAAGATCCTGAGTACCTTTACTTAGCCTTAAGAATTCAAGAGGGATTTCTGTATTAAGAATACATGATGCTTTCACTTGACCTGCTAGATTCTTCGAGCTAGAGTGTTCAAGTAGTTCCGCGGCTTGACTACACGTGTTGCTCCATTCATCAAAAAGGCTCATATGTTTCTCAATATCAAGAATCGTAGAAAGACGGGAACGCATTATCTTGTTATATTGCATCACGATGGCTTCTATACTCTCAGGTTTATCTGTCTTAGAAGCAGCGTCAAGGGCTTTTTCAATCTGCTTTGTAGCACGAATGAAGAGACGGGCACGTTCAGGTCCAATGGGCTGGATGGAGGCTAGTGATGCTGTTGCAGTAGCTGCAGCGCTAAAAGCAAGCAATTGATTATCGGTTTCTTGTCTCTCTGACGAAGCAGCAGCGAGAGTCATTGCTAACTGCTCGCCTTTCTGTAATAACTGCTCCCACTCGGAATCAGCAGATGCCTGCTCATCAGGGACCAGATCACTAAGGCATCGTAGGATAAGAAGTGCATAAGGGTAGGCTTCTCCTGTAATATCCTCTGCTGGTGGCATGAAAGCGAGTGTTTTGCTGGCGAAATCTCGGGCGTCATGTTTCAAACGTAAGCGTTGTTTTTCACCACTCACATTTTGGACCTGTTTGAGAAGTAGTCCCACAAGCACGGCGCCTGCTTTCAAGGAGTTGAGTCGCTGCTTTGTTTTCACATTTCCTATTAAAGCGGTAGTTGCATACTCCTCAAGCTTCTCAAATTTTTCAGGAGGAGTTGGTGAGAGAACACCAACTGCATCCGGTGCTACTTCTGCTAGTAAAAGCTGAAGGGCCATCTGCCCTCGCACAGCCGAATCTCTCGTTTGAGCATATATTTGCTCATTCAGTTTGTGACTGCGCTCCATTAATTGCTGCCCTTCCTCGTTTATTTTCTCTCTGGGTCTTCGAGCTAGTCTAGCAGCAACTGCTGAAACGATTTCCAAATCTAGGGGGTTCACTTTTGTCTTTGAATCAACAGAATCCAGAATACTGATGGTGTGATTTACAGCCTGATCTAGTAATGTCTCCTGCTCCTCCTTTTCAGCAGCATCTGCAAGGGTTAATAACGTTTGGACGATTTCACGTCGACCCTCTTGATAAACTTCTTCTGATACACCTAATTGTTCCATTTGTGTTAGGGCAACTTGTAAGAAGCTCGTGTAGAGTTTTACAAGACGAAGCCGTCTTTCTTTGTCTGTAATCTGCTTGCTTAGAGTAGTTACAATACGACGTATACGCTGTGTAACAAGTAGAATCCTTTTTCCATCGGATTGTTTGTTGAGCAATGGTATTGTTCGCACTAGAGTATTCATTACACCCATTGCCACTTCTAGCAGAGCTTCTGTATTATCTGTGGGAAACTCGGAGAGTAAATGGGAGAGATGCTCTACTAAATTCGCTAATTTGTTTGAATCATCCAGAACTCGACTATAGAGGGTGGCTGTACGTGCGAACCTAAAGCTCCGCAGTAGATGGTCAGTCAATTTGGTACCGGTCTTACCCTGTGCTAGCTCAAACCATATGCGGCTAGCTCTCTCTGCTAGACTTGCAACAAGAACGACATCATGTAACTCCACCGCAATGTTCATCAAAGCTGTTATCTGAGTTAACTGGGATTGGCGGAGTTTTGTGGTGGTCATCGTTTGCTTAATACGGTCCATTAGATGTTGTTCGCTTATATCTAACACTGCCAAGCTATCTGCTGCACGCCTGGCTGTTATTATTTTTTGTCCCATTAGCTCCTCCCGCTCTTCTAGGGCCTTGGAGATTTGGCTCCACGAAGACCTGGTTTTTCTTAATGCAACAACTTGTTGTGCAGGTTTTTCAGCTTCTATTACAGCCATTAGAACATCTTTCGCTTTGGCGATGCGATAAGCTAGCAAGGAGGCTCGTTGAAACTTCTCTGCGGTACTAACGAGCTGCTCAAACACTTTCTTGTCATAAACACCAGAATAGAATAGTGTCCTATGAAGAAGTAGGATTATTATTCGATCAATCGCTGCTGCCTTTGCTGACTCGAGTGTCTCTGAAACGCTTGCAATCGCTTCATATTCTCGAGTTAATCCTTCCTCACGTAATTCACTAGATGGGACTATTCCTAAGAGCCAATGAATCTTCCAGAGAATTGCGAAGGGGTCAATCTTTCGCTTTGCAGCTATCTCTGCAAGGAGGCTGATGATGTGCTTGCGCCCTTTATGACGAACCTCTAATCCAGTTTGAATTGAAAGTCCTGTAATAGATGCAAGTTCAACTGAATCTCTAAGTTTTCCCTTTTCAAGGTATAGCTGAGTTAATTCAACTATACCCGCGCTTTTTAGCTTGGAGCGATGGGTCGCGGATATCCCTGCAATCTCTTCAAAGGGAATCGGTGGGTTTGATATTTCCATGTTATTCACCAGCACTAGCAGGGGGGCAAAACACGAATAAGACCTTTTGGGAGTCGGTCTTGCTTTGAAAGAAGAAGTTCTACTAAGATTGATTGAGTGCCCTCTGTACTCGCTCATTTAGTATTTGTGTCATCTTCTCGATTTTTTCGTCAGGAATTTTATTGAATATGAGCTTCGGTTTTGGAAGCTTTGTAATTGGAGCCAAGGGAACAGTGCTGTCTTTTACACTTGTTTTGTGAATATCACCCGATTGACCAAGCTGTTTCCATATTTTCTCTGCAACTGTGGGCATTGCTGGTTCAACGAGTATTGCGATAGCCTTTAGGAGATGAAGGCATTGATATAGGTCTGACTGGCAACGCTCAGGGTCCTCTTTGATGCTTTTCCAAGGTTCGCATTGCTGAAAGATAGTGTTTCCAAAGGCAGCTAGTTGCATAACTCTATCTACCGCTTCTTTAAACTTGAAGCTGGATACAGCTTCCCTTATGTCTTCAATTGCTTGGGTAATTTCCTTTTGAACGGATTCGCTAACCAACCCAGACTGGATTTCTCCGAAGTTCTTGTAATTGAAGAGGAGTGTACGGTAGGCGAAATTCCCTAGAATTCCAACAAGCTCGTTATTCACCTTAATTTGAAAACCCTTCCAGGTGAAATCAAGATCCTTTATGTGACCCGTGTAGCTCAGCACATAGTAACGTAGGGCATCCAAGTCAATTCCATTCTGGATGTAATCTTCTTCAACCCATGTTACGAAACCACGACTCTTCGAGAAAATATGTCCCTCTACCTTCACCATCCCGCTTGCGACAATTCCCCATGGAAGATCATAATTAGCTCCTTTTAGCATGGCGGGCCAGAACACTGCGTGATGATAGACAATATCTGCTCCAATGAAGTTGACAATCTTGCCATCTGGTCCCCAATATTCCTTCCAGTCGACTTCTTTTTGTCTAGCCCATTCCTGAAGAAAGGAAATGTATCCCGCGTAATTTTCAGCCCAAACGTAGAGGCTTAATTCTTCATCGTCGGGGTAAGGTATACCCCAGTGTAAATTCCTTGAAATGCACCAGTCCTTTAGCCCTTGGCGAATCCATCCTAAAGCATAATTTCTGGCAAGAGTTGTTCCTCGGAGTTGCTCATTGAATTCGAGGAGGAAGTCATTGAACATTGGGAGCTTGAGGAAGTGATGGCGCGTTTCTCGCTTCTCTGCGGCTGAGCCACAGGTGACACATCGCGGGTCTTTCAGCTGATCAGCATCAAGGTATCGCTGACATCCTTGATCACATTCATCTCCACGTGCTAATTCCCCACAGAATGGGCAGTTCCCACGGAGAAAACGATCTGCAAGGAAAGTTTCGCAGGTTGGGCAGTAAGGCAACTTCACTGTTCGAGCTTCGATGTAGCCATTTCCCTCTAAAATTCTAATAATCTCTTGGGCATGCTCGTGATGATACGGTTCTTCGGTTGACCCAAAAAGGTCTACATCGATTCGTAATTCCTTGAAGATTCTAGAATAGTGCTCGTGGTATTTTTCTGCTAGTTTACGAGGGGAGACACCAGCTTGGCGAGCAGACATCTCAATGGGGGCACCATGTGTGTCAGAACCACATACAAAGACGACATCATACCCGAACCTTTTCAGGTATCTAGTGTATGCATCACCTGGAATGTACGTTCGTAGATGACCAGTATGTGCTGGACCGTTTGCATACGGTAGTCCCATTGTTACTACAATCTTGTCGTCCTTTGCGAATTCGAACAGAATCCCTCCTGGGGATTTTCTTAGGATTTTGTCAAATGAAGTATACTTTGGTACAATGCGTACCATGTGTTTTTGAACTTTATCATATACTACTTTTCAACAGAACTTAAAAGGTAGCAGGAATAAGAAGAGGGATGTTCCTCTAAGGGGATGCTCCTCATGACCCTCACTGCAATAATTCTAATCGATGTTGACCCGCCTTTGACCGACTCGGTGTATAATCACCTAAAAGACCAACCCCATGTTAGGGAGGTTTCCAGTGTTTACGGCATTCACGATATATTTCTGCTCATCGATGTCCCTGACGAGGAAAGCCTCAACGATTTTGTTTTCAGTATTCTCCGACCAACTGAAGGCGTTAAGGAGACCCTGACGCTGATGGTTACACGTACTCTCAGAAAGAACTGATTTACCCCTTGATTGGAGACTCCTAATAGCTCGTGGTTGATTGTCTCTTTAGCGTCACCAAAAATTACATAAAATACTGTAAACGTGCCTTCCATCAGAGTGGTAACGCAATGAATCTGGGTATCAGCGTCCACAAACTAACGAAGACCTACAAATCCACGAAACGAAAATACGGAGTCGTACCAGTTTCCCGACGAGAGACAAAAGCCCTCAAAGGAATTGAATTCACGGTACGACGCGGTGAAATCGTAGGTCTGTTAGGACCTAACGGTGCAGGTAAAACTACAACAATCAAAATACTATCAACTCTAGTTTTACCTGACAGCGGCGAAGCCATAGTAAATGGATATAATGTGGTACGTCAGCCAACTGAGGCTCGCGCAACTATTGGCGTAATAACCGGTGGAGAGAGAAGCATCTACCACAAACTCAGTGGTCGCGAGAACCTCATATTCTTTGGGCGGCTCTACCGTCTTACTCGAAGAGAAGCAAAAGAGCGTGCAGATGAGCTACTTGGTATAATGGGTCTTCAAGAAAAAGCTGACATAAAAGTTGAGGACTATTCCTCAGGAATGAGAATGAAAATCGTGTTTGCTCGGAGCCTTATCCACGATCCCCCCACCCTCCTCTACGACGAACCAACTCTCGGTCTTGACCCCGGTTTCGCAAGGGAAATCCGCCAACTCGTACGTGACAAACTACGCGATAAATGCATTCTACTAACGACCCATTATATGAACGAGGCGGATTTTCTTTGTAATCGTATTGATTTGTTGCATGAAGGGCAGATCGTTGCTTCAGGTACACCTGCTGAACTTAAGCGGCAAACTCGTGACTTTGATGTCCTGACCGTGCAGGTCAAAGGCGTAATCCAAGCTAAATATTTCGAGGAAATTCCCGGCGTATCAAAGGTAACTGTTAGCTCTGATGCTTCAGATGCATCGACTGTGCGTATTCATGTACGTGATGGCGCTTCTGTTCTTCGTCGTTTATTGGACACGGTTGAAGCACAAGATGGGAAAGTGCTTAGGTTTGTTTTTGACGAACCTACACTTGATGATGTTTTCATCCAGAAAACTGGGAGGAGAATAGCTAATGGTGTCTCTGCGCAGTAGTGACATCGAGCTAGATGTTGCTGATGGAGAAACATCCTTACTCAGGGCGACTCCTGCTCGTGTCATCGATTTCTCTGCTGCGCTGACTATTGCAGGAAATAGCCTACGCGTCAGCCTACGATATCCAGCAAATTTTATAATCTGGGGATTCATGCCGATTCTTTGGTTGATGCCCTTTGTATTCACTGGAATCGCGTTCAGTGGTGGGGTGACAAGTTCTCAATTCGGGGGACAAACTGGATATGCTGACTTTATCCCCTATCTTGCGCTTGGTTGGATTGTTTTTAGTTATGTGGACAGCGCTATTTGGGGAGTAGGCAACACACTTCGATGGTATCAATTTGCGGGGGTCTTGGAGCCGATGTTCCTCATTCCAGCTCCGCGCCTTTCAATTCTTCTTGGCGCTGCGATGGCAGAATTGTTAACCACTTCGTTGAGTACATTGATTCTTTTTGGGCTCAGCGTGGTCCTGTTCAACCTTAGCTTTGCCCTCACTGCCGTGCTGCCTATTCTTCTGCTTCTGTTCTTGATGATTGTAGCTTTTACTGGATTTGCTTTCGCCTTTTCAGGCCTCATTCTAGTGTTCAAGGATCCATCAGTGCTTACTCAGTTCGTGCATGTAGTTATCTACACCTTGACCCCTGTGAACTATTCGGTTAATATGCTTCCAATGTGGGTACAGCCGCTAAGTCTTATACTTCCATCGACTTTTGCTATAATCGGAATCCGTGAAGCAGCATTAGCAGCTTCAGGCATTGCCCTGCTTTGGGTGGATGTATTTATTCTGCTAATCCTTGTTGTAGCCTTCTGGGTAGTTGGGATATTGATTTTTAGACTTGCGGAGCGCCATACACGGAAAAAGGGGAAAATGGGGGCCTTCTAAATGAGTGTGTCCTTTGAAAAACAGTCAGCTTTGTTGGCAAGAAGCGGGTGGCGATATGAACTATCCGCGGCGTGGCGGCTTGCCATGAAACAATGGAAGGTCGAACTCAGCTACCCACTTAGTCTGCTCTATTTCATCGTGAGTCCATTTCTTTGGCTAATTCCTCTGCTGCTTTTTGGTTTAGCCATTACCGGCAGCACTACCTCCGCGGCACTAGGTCAGATAACTTACACTTCTGACTGGTTCACCTACAGCGCGTTAGGCTTCTGCTTTGTTGCACTAATAGACACCTCCTTGTGGGGAACAGGTATGGCCTTTCGAAGAGAGCAATGGGTTGGCACTTTAGAGAGCTTGTATGCAACACCTGTTGGGCGAACCACGATTCTATTCGGTTCTAGTATTCATAACATACAACATGGCGGACTCGGTGTTCTGCTCCAGCTTGGTGCGGCAGGTGCCCTATTCGGTCTCCAATTAAACTTAGCTGGCATTCTTCCAGCCCTACTCGCTATTGGCCTGATGTTTCTTGGACTACAAGGCGTGGTCCTTTTCTTCGCATGTGTAGTCCTTGTTGCCCGCCGCGCATGGATGGCAGTAGAAACCCTAGTTAGTGCGATTAAACTACTGACCCCAATGAGCTACCCGCTGGTGGTCCTACCCTACTCTCTCCAGGTTATTGCTCAAGGAATACCAACCTATCACGGCTTAGAAAGCTTTCGCCAGTTTCTCCTCCTCGGCCCCTTCTCGATGACAGCATGGATGTCTATAGGGCTTCTGTTACTACTGGATTTGATAATTCTCCTGTTAGGATGGGTTCTGTTCCGAGCAAGCGACCGCTATGTTCGTAATCGCGCAAGTCTAGCAAAATTCTGACGCACGAGGCTCATACAAAAAGAAGCGTCCTGTGCCCTGCTCGTGGTTCCTCCTAAATTTCCATTTCTTGGACTTTAAATAGCTTTACTAGGACTGCTCTGTTGAAGGAAGCGAAAGTGAGTGACTGGTTGTTGTGTCCGCATCGTTCCTCGCCCTCCCTCGCTCCCCTCCCTTCCCTTATTATTCCCCTTCGCTTCCTTCCTCACTCTTTTACAACATCTCTGACCGCTAGACAGGTTAGCGCAAGGCTTTTCGCCTGTTATTTGTAAATGGTTAGGTATGACTGAAGAGGCACGTTATATTGTGAAAACCGTCATTGTTGGTGATTATAGTGTCGGTAAGACAAGTTTGATTCGACGCTTCGCCGATAATACATTTGATCAGGATTACAAGCCGTCAATCGGAGTAAATATCGTCGCAAAAACTGTTGATTTAGGGGGAGTGAAATTAAAGTTCAATATGTTCGACACAGGAGGCCAAGAGCGATTTGAACCATTAAGAAAGAAGTATTACAAAGGAACTCAGGCAGTTATTTATGTCTTCGATATCACGCGTGGTGAATCCGCAGCATCACTTGAGAAAAGATGGATGACCGAAGTGGAAGTTATACTAGGGAAAGATTACGAGAGAATGGTGATTGCAAATAAAATCGATCTTCCTCAGCGAGAGGTTTCAGAGTACACCGGTCGTCAAATAGCAAATCGAATGCGTGCAACCTATTACGAGACATCCGCTCTGGACGGTCGAAATGTTGGCGAAGCTTTCAAAGAGCTTGCAACAGCTTTGATGCGGAAGTATTTTCCTGAGAGGTAATCTCTTTGAAAGGTTCTCCTTTTTCAATCGGGGAGAGCTATGTTCATCTAGCTCACCAATTAGATTATTACCTAAAGCAATCTCTCGGAAAGGAAACTATTGTAGTTGATAGTTATTTCGGACCTTCTCTTCCCTCTGACATCCCAGTTTCAAACGATGACCCTGATAAGCTACTTGGTCTTCTTAAGAATCTACAAACAACAGTTCGGAAGAATGTGCGAGAGGAAACAAAGCGAAAATATCTCTCTCATCAAATAGAAGCGATGATACTTCTACTTCGTTTTAGCCTTGATGAACCTGTAAGCTTTGAACAACGAGTCCGGATAGGTCTAGACGTTGAGCCGGTTGTTGTTCACAGTGAACGCGTCGAGGAATTACGTGAACAAACCTTTCGGATGCTGCGTCGGAAAGAGATGAAAGATGATCTAACTACAATGGCAGCACGCTGGAGAAAACGTAGCCTCATTACTGGGAGTGACACAATAAAGCTCGCAAAGGAAGCGGCAGAGAAGGCTCGGCAGTCAACACAACAACTACTTTTCTCATTTCCTGAAACAGAACAAGTCGAATTTAAAGCGGTAAAGGATGCGCCATGGCTAGCCTACAACCATTACCAAGGAAATTATCGTGCTCTCATTGAAGTGAATATCAAGCTTCCCCAAAGCAAGTTTAGTATTTGGGGTTGGGTTTGCCATGAGACTTATCCTGGGCACCAAACTCAGCTAGTATCTCGTGAACTAGGCTATCACAGCGGCGAGTTCGGTGTTGAGGCTACCATAGCAATTATCAATACACCCGATTGCACCATTGCTGAGGGTTTAGCTAACGCTGGTACTCTAATACTCAGCCAAGAACGACCTCTCTCTGAAGCAGAAAAAATTACTGCTCAACTTGGGCAACTGCGGAGAGTTGTAGGTATCAATGCATTGGTAATGCTTAACAAACAAGGACGAAGCGAAAAGGAGGTCTTGGAATATTTAATGGATTTTGGTGCTCTTGAGGAAGAATATGCTAAAGCCCGGCTTCCTTTTATGACTGATCCTATGTGGGCACCTTATGGGTTTACCTATTTCGTTGGTGCTTGGTTAGTCAAAGGGTTCTTTGTTGCCGCCCAAGAAGCAGGGGTCATTGACGAGTTTGTACAAGCACTATATCATGAACTCCATACACCCACTACTCTCAAGAAACGAATCGCTCAACTGGACCTCAAGCTTCCCACTGAAATAACATAGATATTCTGGCAATCCTCAATTAGACATAAAAGCAAAATAATACCAAATCATATTGAAATGGGGTTTACCTTGTCAAAACTAGGAGCAATTCAAGGAGTAAACACTGTGCTTGATACCTTTCTAGGTGCCAAAACCGATGCTACAAACGCAGAATTTGTGATTGCTGGTGTCCCATTCGATGCTACAAGCACTTTCCGCAAAGGAGCAAAAGAAGGCCCAGCAGCTATACGTACTGCTTCTCAACACCTAGAAAGCTTCTGCCTTCAGGAGGGGTCTAAGGAAGATGCTAGTGCAATGGCTCTGGCTGATATCGGCGATATTGCGGTCTCTCCCACTTCCGCAAAGAGTATGCTGCAATCAGTTGAAAAGGTTGTGAACACACTTCATAATCAACAACGCAAAGTTATTCTTCTTGGAGGCGAGCACTCGATTACGTTCGGTTCAGTTAGAGCGCTTCCACGGGACGTTATTCTCATCCATTTTGATGCTCATATGGATTTGCGGGAGACCTACAGTGGAACACCTTTTTCACATGCATGTGTAATGCGGCGAGTTGCTGAAAATATTGGTCCTAGCAATCTATATCAAGTGGGTATTCGTGCTGCCACAAAAGAAGAATATGATTATGCACAGGCGCAAAATATCACATACTACACGACTCTCGACATCGCGCGCCAGGGAGCTGAAGTAATCGCTGAACGGCTTCGTTCTTCTATACCCTTTGGTCCACCTCTTTACATATCGATAGATATGGACGTTCTTGATCCAGCTTTCGCTCCAGCAGTTGGTAACCCTGAACCTGGTGGAATAACAACATTGCAACTCCTCACTCTACTTCGCTCCCTAGCTCCCCGTGCTGACTTTCTAGATATTACCGAAGTAACTCCGAAGTATGACCAAGGCGTTACAGCTCTCTGCGCTGCACGTCTTATCATAGCTTTCCTATGCGCTAAGACTCATCATCAAGTAGAAATGAAAGAGTGAATCTACAAAAAGGCAAACAAGCCAACATCAGTTTCAGAAGAATGGCCGTTTGAGGTAAGAATGTCATTCCTGTTTTTTCATCCATAGAGTGCCCGCAGCTCGTCCATTGTTAGTTTCTGACCTGCTTTTTGTTTTCTACGAGCTTGCTCGGCGATTTCCTCCATCACCTGCCGTTCCCGTTGTTCCCTTTCAACTTTTCTCCGTGTTCGTATCTCATCTAGCTGCTTCCTCAAGCCTTTTTCCTGCTCCATTAATTCCTCTACTCTTGTCCGCATCTCGTCTACTTCTTGTAGACATAAAACGAATTGTTCGTGTGCCTCCTGTGCCTCTGCACGAGCAGGACCAAGATTTTCGGAAAATCCCATGATCTTTTGGTGCTTCTGTTGCGCCTCCTCTACTAGTGAAACCATCTTTTCGTGATAATCTTGTGCTCGGTTTCGAGCTTCCTGAATCTCCTGCCATAACTGGTCTAAATCATCAGGACGCGCTCCACCTAACCGTTTTTCAACCTTTGCGGCAGCCTCCATAGCTAGAGTAAGCCGGCTCATCTCAGCAAGGATTTCCCTTTCTTCATCAATTGAGGTTGACGTGGTTTGTTGGCGCCATTCAAGTTCCCTGAACTGCTTCTGCAGCTCCTCCAAAGATACAAAATCATCTAGTTCAGCGAATTCTCCGCGAAGATCTTGAAGTCTCTCTTGAAGTTCTCGCGCTCTTTCAACTTCTTCATTCCGTAAGCGCTTGAGACGGGCAACCTCTGCGTTAAGCTCTTCCCTTTGGGCTCTCGGCTTTTCCATTTGCTCCCTTATGCTAGGTCCCTCTCCTCTAAGCTCATCTCGCTGGTCCCGCCACTCCCAAGCTCTGCTCTTGGTTTCTCTAATCGCCCTATGGCAAGCTCTAATAGCGGCTTGGACCTTGCGTAACTGCTCGATTACCGCTCCAAATTCATCCTTCTGACCTGTGGAATTGTCAGTCAATTAAACGCCAACCTTAACCAAAATCTAGAAACACCAACCCCCTTTCGCCTAAAGGTTTTTTGGGAGCTCGATGAAACTATAAAACAGGTGTAGCTATCTTGGTTCCACTACTCGAAATGGAAGAGAAACTCAAGCAATTACGTTCATTTATGAAAAAGTCTGGTATTGATGGTTGGTTGATTTACGATTTCCGTGGGTGTGATCCAACCGGAAAAGCACTTCTCGGAACCCTAACACCACACTCTCGTCAATATGTAGTTATCATCACCCAAGAAAACCCAATCATTATAATCAAACCTCGCATTGAATCGCAAGAGCTTATCGGGCTTTCACAGAATCTTCTAGTAACCGATTATAGAACTCAAGTTGAATTCAAGCAAGCCGTAGAAGAACACGCTAAAAATATCGGTTGTATCGCTGCCAACTTCAGTAAAAACCCTCAAACTGATATGATTCCTGCTGGTCGTTTAGCTCTCCTTCGTTCTGCCCTTCCCAACACCGAATGGAAATCGGGTGAGAACCTTATGCAGATTATACATTCGGTTCTCACTGAAAATCAACTAGCCAGCCAAGAAAGGGCAGCTAAAACTTGTACAAGAATAATGGAGCAAGCATTCGCATTCATCGCTGAGCGAGTCGGCACTGTTCGAGAATGTGATGTTGCCAGCTATATACTCGGACGCTTCAAAGAGGAAAAACTCGAAACAGTCAACACACCAATCGTCGCGGTCCAATTAAACAGTGCCAACCCACACTACACACCTAGTAAGGCAAAGATTGGGAAGGACAAACTTGTAATGATTGACCTTTGGGCAAAGTGGGAGATTTTCGCTGATATCACATGGATGGGCTATACAGGTACTAAACTTCCAACAGAAATCGAAGAAGCTTGGGATGCTGTTTTATTGGCGAGAATGACAGCAACAAAAGCCATCAAACCTAACATTCCTAGCAGTTTGCCAGATGAAAAAGCCCGTGAAATCCTTACATCAGCCGGTTACGAGGACGCAATTATGCATCGGACTGGTCATAGTATAGACACAGAACTCCATGGGAAGGGTGCTAATCTAGATAGTTATGAGATGCCTGAAACCAGGCTTCTTTTACCTGATTCAGTGGTTTCTGTTGAGCCTGGTGTTTATCTGCCACAGCGCTTCGGTATCCGCAGCGAAATTGATGTCGCAATCACTCAAAATCGCTGTAAGATTACAACCCCTCCCCAAGAAACCATCCTTTGCTTATAATTGAACAGTATACGACAAATTACTATGCAATAGGAAAAAATATAATGGTTCTTCGGCAAGGTGAAAGGGAGAGAAAAATGGCGGAAAAATACTTACTGCTTCTAGATTTTGCAGGCGGAATTGTTAAACCGATACCCCTTTCTTCAACAGCTATCACCAATGACCGTATCGTCATTGTAATAGACGAGTTAAACTCGTGCGTCTGGATTTGGAAAGGCGCTGAAACCTCAATGATTGAAAGTCGTGCTGCTCAACGTCAGGCCCGATCGATAAAGGGTCTAGGATACGAAATGAAAGGAATACACTTGAAGATAGGGGGTCGTGCAATTAGCCGGGTTGAAATAGTTGACGGTCAAGCATTAGATGATCCTGATATGAAACGTAATTATGATCTACTCATGTATACTATTGGTCAACAATTCGACATGAAAGATGAACCACTAGGAAAATTCACAGGAGCCTTCATCCCACCAGAAACCCCTCCATCTGCTCCTCCGCCTGGTGAGGCTTCTCCTTCTGTCTCCCCCAGTCTAGAGACGGATACGCCTGGGGCTGCCACTCCACTACCTGCTACCACCCCAGAACCCTCAACGCATTCACCGTCTGTGTCTCCAACGCCCTCTTCCTCTACTTCGACTAAAGCAGTGGAGTCTTCTTCACCCGCTCCTGCGAAGGATATGAGTGTTGTTCGCGTTGGGATTCTTATTTCCAGTATCCTAGAGTACTTTTCAAGCGTCTTCTGTGCGATAAAACGTGGGGAAGACTCTGCACTTTATAGTATAGAGGATTCAGATGGTATTCTCTGTGAAGTCGAGGTAAAAGGCGGCTCAATCCGGTTTTTACAGCGCTATGACTTCAGAGGTAAACGTGATGATGTTCTAACGCTCCTTCAGAACCGTCTTGCTAGTGCTGGGCTCTAGATAACAGTATGCGCTTGATACTCCTTGCCATACTTTTTTCAATAGCCGAGAGCCTAGTTGCTCTGTGATTCGATTGTCGGATTTTCTGAAAAGGTATGTGCAATTAGAGGAGATTGTTGAGGTTTTGGAATATACTGCTAGGGCTCGAAATCGGCTAGACCTATCCTCTAAGGGCACCACTCTTTTTGAGATTAGTGAATCACTAGAAGAAACTGTCCGAGAGATTAAGGAGATAGTCTATTTTCAACTCCATCAAATCGAAGGAATATCAAGAACAGTGACTCCAAGAAGAGAAACCTTACAAATCTTGTCAGGGCTTGTTATTGATATACTCGATGAGCTCTCGGCTCTTCGCTATCACATTCAAGGCTTCCAATCTCAGAGTCAACTTAAAAAGGGATTAACGCAAATTCTAGATGTAACCTCTGAGATTGATTATGCAACCGATAGCGTGAAGACACTACTTAGATTAACTCGCAGGATGCTAGCTCAAATGAAGCGCTTGGAGGTCCTAAGTTATAGGGGAAATGAAAGAGAGGCGACCTGATTGACACGGTTGATAATGTTAGAAATTGGAGGATTAGGATTTGTACGCCCGGTAAGACCTACCTCTCGAAAACTCCGAAGCGATGCCTGTATACTGGTCTTTGACGGGTATAAAAATCAGCTTTGGTTCTGGATAGGGAGTGCTATACAGCTAAAGAATCGCAGGACTGCCACCGCAAGAGTTGAGAAGATAAGCCAAGAAGGTCACCGCTTAGGAGGCGAAATTATTGGGGGAAGGGGGGTAGAGCTTCTCACAATAGACCAAGATTTACTTGAAGAAAATTCTGAAGTCGCTGGACAGCAAGCTGAACTTGTTGCTCTTCTTGAATCACCAATGGTGGTTAAGACTGAAACTGATGCACAGGGATCACTGATTTATGCAGTGCTTGGAGACGCCGAGGAACAAGCTTCTGTAACTAATCCTGAAACAGTATCAGAGCGAGTTGTGGCATCTGAAACCAGAACAGAAGAAATTCCAACCACGCAAACTGTTGAATTGAAAACACTATTCGGTCTAGAAGCAGCATTAATGGCTATTATCAGAGTCCAAAAAGACATTCATATAAGATACTCATCAGACGGAAAAACAGAGGAGCTACTAATCGAAAGCATTGATGGGCTCCAACACACGCTCAAACGAAAAGACGGACAACTAAAGTTTTCTTGGGATTCGAAAACACCGAAAGAATTGAAGAGCGCAGTGAAGGAAGAGCTGAAAAGATTAGCTAGCATACACTAATAACACGCATAACCCTCGACCGAATATGATGATATCTCTCCTTTTAGTGGCACTTTCTGCATCATACGCCTACATTGGAGGAGCAATCAAATTACTAGACGACATTCATGATCGCCGTTGGTTTTTCCGGGGACGTACACCAATCTGCTGGGGATTAACAATAAGCATAGCTCTGCTCAGTGGAATGTGGATGGCGATAGACACATACTCAGCAGTTCTGGCACTCGCACTCGTAATTAGCTTGTCACTCGTTTGGAAAGTAGATAATCGTTACTTCATAACAATCCCCCTAATCGCCCTTCTCGTCTCATTCATTCTTGGTTTTCATTGGCTTTCTCTATTACCCTCCCTCGTGACATTAATCATTCTCATACCCATATTTGCCCTTGATGAGTTGCTTCACACTCTTGCCAAGTCAACTCATCACCATTTATCTCAATGGCTATTGCATCGACGTCCATTAGCTAAGGTCACAGTGCTGATATTGCCCTTCCTTTTTCTTTTTACGTTTCAAAATGCTCTTGCTTTTTGGAGTTTCGACATTGCCTATGATATAGTTGCCTTTCTCTCTGCACGTAAGTCCCTTTCACAAACGCCCTAATACTGACCTCTGTATCATATGGTGTTTTGAGAACAGTTTTCTATGAATGGATGGGAAGAAAACGATAATAGGTGAAATATACCCGACCACAATCTAGCTCTCGAATAAATCATAGTCGTCACTAGATTCATCTGTATCCTGTTTCTCCTCTGCTGGCTCTACCGGGGGTTCTTCCGCTGATTCATCGAGTTGATCTCGGAGTTCGGGGTCATCGCCCAAGGTCTCCGACAGCTGTTTCCGCATTTTATCCGTGACTGAAACAGGTTCAGCAGGAGGTGGAGAATCTTCCGTTTTTGGCTCGGTTCCGAATGAAGAGTCTATTCGGTATTCTCCGTTTTCAAGAATTATTGGTTTCTGGCCAAAGACTTGGATGAATTTTTCAGCATCCTCTGGCGTACATGCTTGGAACAGGGAAAAGAGAATGTCATCATTCCGGCAGAAGAAATGTAAAAGCAGTTGTGGTGTCCTGACAGTAAATTCATCTGGACCTCGTGGCGTGATGGTTGCCTCGCCATAAACGTCAGCTGCTGAAAATAGAACCTTTCCAGCTAATTGTTCTTCATAAGAAAGAAGCCTTCGGGTTGCTCGAATTGCTTTCGCTCGTATTGACCTTGTTGAAGAATCAGGAGTGATGGCTTCGCCAAAGGTCTCAAGTCTTTTCTGGAAAGCCTCTGCAATAATGCTTTCAGTTTTCTCTTCCTCCTTCCCTACAGTAATAAAAAACGCATCTTCCTTCGGATGGGCCTTTAATAATTGACGCAATTCGCCTATCCTTGTATCAGTTGATTCCCCAGTCACCTCGATGAATTCCGTACATCTGGCTCCTACTGTGATATCCTCTATCTTGAAGCCATTACGTAAAATGAAGCGTGTTTGACGCAGTGCTGTGGTCCGCTGCACTACATTTGTTGCCAGACCTAACCAAACCCATATTTTAGCCCTCGGCTCATCAATTACTAGAACCACTCTTCCGTCCATCAGATGATCCGGGTCCCAAGATAGGGGCTCTAATTCACCACTCTCTGCGACTTCGATGAGTGCTAGATATCCTTTCATTACAATCACTTAGATAAGAGGAGCTCTAATACAAACCAGGCCTCTACGCTTTTGAAAGTCAATTTAGTATTTTTCTCTAAGTAAAATGATGAAGGCGTGATATATCAAAGTTCGTGTCTTTGCTATTGGCTACTACGTAGTTCTTCTAGGATTTTCTGAGCATGATCGAACCTCACCCTGTTGTCAGCTATCATCCTTTTAGCCACCAAGTCGATTTCATCACCTATAGCGCCCGCAGCAACAGCAACATTGCGTGAATGTAGCTTCATATGGCCTGCTTGAATGCCCTCTTGGCTCAGGGCTCTAAGAGCTGCAAGGTTCTGAGCGAGACCAACACTTACTATGACTTCAGCTAGTTCACGAGCAGATTTGATACCAAGTATTTTGACACATATCTGGGCTATTGGATGAGTTCGAGTAGCACCACCCACTAACCCAACTGCAAGAGGCATTTCGATTGTGCCATGTAAGTCGCCATCAGGGGTTACTTCGAATTGGGTGAGTGATTGGTAGCCGCCTTCGCGTGTAGCAGCGAAAGTGTGAGCGCCAGCTTCTACTGCACGGAAATCTTGACCAGTAGCGATTAACACTGCATCAATTCCGTTCATAATCCCCTTATTATGAGTCGCGCATCTATAGGGGTCAGCTTGTGCGAAGGCAAAAGCATAGAGAATTCCTTTTACTACTTTTTTACCGCCAAGAGCCTCCTTAGGGAAGGTGGCTTCTGCTCGCGCTAATCGGTATACAGCAAGATTCGAAAGGATTCGAAGGTAGACTCTCCCACCAGTGATGTCCTCCACAAGTGGTGCTAAGGCTTCGCACATCGTATTAACTGCATTAGCTCCCATAGCATCCTGACAGTCAACAAGAAGATGAACAACTAGCATTGTACCGAATTGTGTCTCAAGTCGGCGAACCAATAAATCTCGAGCACCTCCCCCAACCTTGACAAGAATAGGGTCTTGCTGGTTTGCAACTGCCAGGAGGTTTTCCTTGTGCTTAAGCAGTGCCTCTTGTCCACGTTCTGGATCTGGGAGTTCTGCTACTTG
>JAEOSX010000019.1 GCA_016840135.1 Candidatus Hermodarchaeota archaeon | reverse complement strand
TTCAGGCTGTTCCTAAACCAGTCAACAGTTTCACTGATGATAATCGGGTCGATGGTCTCGAAGAGATGATTGCTAGGTGGGGCGATGATCATTCGGGCGCTGCCGTCTGCAAAGGTTCCGTATTGTTCACCAAATACTATAGGCGAGGTCCCAAAGAAGCCAGCTAGAGAAGTAAGAAGGCTAGGCACATCAAATAATTCGTCGTAATACCCTACTGTAACTAGCACATTCCTGGGATAAGTTGTGTTGGCCCAAGAACTTGCTAAGACGGATGTACTGCCTCCCACAAGGACTAGACCATCAACAGTGACAGACGATTCATTGACCGCCTGAATGGCAATCCCCGCACCCATACTATGACCCACCATTCCCAAGGTGCTAACATATGGTTGACTGTTTAGATATTCAAGTGCAGCGATACCACCGCGATCTGCATTCGTTCCCATGCTTGAATCGGAATTCCCATGAGCGCTAGCGTCAATTGTAAGAACAACAAATCCACGACGCGCAAGCTCGATTCCAAATCCCATCAACCATTCCTTTGATTGAATCACACCGTGAATGACTACGACACCAGGCATCGGGTTTGAAGAGGATGCCGCAGAATGTACTTGAAGTGTACCGTGAATATAGGTTCCCTCAGCTGTGACAAGACCGACCTCTGTGGTGCGAACAGAGCCAAAGCTGCTCTGGACTCCCCAAGCAGAAGTGATGCCGCCAGCAATCATCACGAAACTGATAAGCAGTACAATATGACGTTTACGTAATTGAAGCAAACAACTCACAGCTCCCTAACAAACGTGGACACTTATTGACAAGTCAATCCTATTATCGTTTGTGGATAAATCTAGATTCACAAGTGAAGAACTATTAATCGTGTCAACTTGGTAAATTGTGAGTATTTTAATAGATACTTTGTGATACAGTGGGTTGTCCTTGATTGTACTGCAGGAGGGTGCCCTAAGATGAATCCCCTAGAACATTTAGAAATGGAGCACAAATTAATCAGACGTGCAGTTAAAGCAATTACAAAACGCCGTAATCAATTGCACGAAGACGAACAGCTTTCTGAGGATATTTTTTGGGGCATTATCGACTTCATGAGTACCTATGGCGACATTGTGCATCATATTAAGGAGGAACGAATTCTCTTTCGCTACATTGAAAGACTCAGTGTTTCACCTGAAATCGCCCAGACCATCAGTGAACTAGTTGACGACCACACCCAGCTCCTCTCCTATGTGGCGGGATTGCGCCGGGCTGCCAGGGACTACCTCGCTGGTGTACCTGCAGCCAAACAGAGAGTCACCAACTATCTAACCGCTTACATTGAACTGATGGAGCCACATGTTAAATGCGAAGATACCGAACTTTTCCCATCTCTACGTCAATTACTAAACACTGCTGCTATGAAGCAACTCGCTAAGGAGTTCAAAGACTTTGATGCGAAAATGATGCCAAAAGTACACGAAACCTATGAGTACCTTGTAAGGAAACTTGAGAAGTGATGCTTTATGACGCGTGAGTTAATCGATCTGTTGGAACAACAACTAAAGCTTGAGAAGGAATCAGCAAGATCATTACGTGCTGAACAAAAAGAAATCGATCATCCCGGAATCAAAGCCTTCTTTGAAATTTGTGCCGCTGACTCAGCTAAACACGCTAGCTTAATTCATATAATGCTCCAATACCTGAAAGCTGGTGGTCTCTCACGAGAAACCTTTGTGAGCACATGGCAACAACGCAACAAGGGCGTTGAAGCCATCAAAGTACATATCGATCGAGAGAAGAAGATGATTGAACTACTAAAAGAACAAGTGCTATCCATTGAAGACCCAATTGTGAAGACCTTACTCAAGCATATGCTAGCCGATGAAGAGCGCCACCATGAAATATTAAAACAGGAAATCTGGGAAATCTAGAGTGATTCGTAAGACGCAAACCCTTTTTCAGGGAGAAAACCCTTTCTGCACATATCCGGGCTCCCTAGGTGGTACCTATGGCTCACGAAAAGCTACTGAAGATATTAGAAAAAGCAATAAAAATTGAAGATAAAGCAGTAGAGCTCTACGGCGAGACAACACTGATGATTGAAAATGTTGCCGTGAAGCTACTCATCGAATCATTGAGAATGGATTCAGCTAAACATGCAAGAATCTATCGAACAATCAAGCGGGTCCTTGAAGAGACGCCGTACTCCTTCAAAGACTTCCACGTGGAACGTTGGGTCGACAAACTTGTCGCTAAACGTGAACTAGCTGAACACATCAAAGCCGAAGAGGATATGATTGCCTTACTCGAGGAAACCATTCCAACAATAAAACAGAAAACCATCAAAGCACTACTTGAACACATTCTCGAAGACGAGAAACGCCATCATACAATGCTGAAGAAAGACATTCTAAATGTCTAATCGTTGTAGTGCTCTCCCCTAGAGACTCGATTAATGGCTAGTCTTAGTTAACTAAGACAATCCACGAGATACTCCTTGGGAGAGCCTTCAACTACTCCCAAGCTAATTGATTCTATCTTTTTCCTTTTTCAAGTGGGATAAATGCTGAAAGGTTAGTAAAGGGAACATACACTTCCAATTTCCCTTTAACAAGAACTTTGATGTAATCATTCCCTACTTCTAGTAGAGTTCCTTCTAGTTTCATTGCGCTCATCCCAGCGACTATCAAGCCTTGTGTTCCGTCTACAACAAATCGGATTTTCCATCCAATAAACCGGTCTATCTGTTCTCTAAAGCTCATATTTATCACAACTGACTAGCATTTGGAGTAAGCTATTATTAGTTGAGGAGGGGATATAAGCGCGATGTTATCATGACGAAGAGAGGCTGGCTAATCGCCTTCGAAGGAATCGACGGTGCAGGAAAGAAAACTTTGACTGGTTTTCTTAAGGATCAGTTAACCCAGCAAGGGCTATCAGTGGAGACATTCAGGTACCCAGATTATGACAGTCCTTGGGGTAGAATCATCAAACAGTACCTCAATAATGAATTGGAACTCGATCCCGTGGAGCAGTTCTTCACCTATTTTACTGATATCATCAAGGATCAAACCAAACTGGAGGAAATCCTTGAAAGGGGAGAGTTTGTTATCGTTGACCGATACTTTGCATCAACAGTCGCGTTTCAAACTGCTCAAGGATTCCACTTTAGACGGGCTCTGGCGATTCTCGATTTGGTAAAACCCCTTATCCCTGACATAGGTTTCTTCATAGAGGTTGCTCCACAAACCGCAATGCAGCGTTGTCAAAGGCGAACACCACCAGACCGACATGAACGAGATCTAGCCCTCCTAACCGCTGTTACAAAACAATATCAGCACCTAGTTTATGACGGTGCAATCGCGAAAAGATGGATAATCCTTGACGGCAATAAGAACCTAGATACAATAAAAGCTGAAATTTCAGAACTTACAACTAAACTGATAGCAATTTGGGAAGGCTAGAAACCAAGGTGCTACGAGGTGTTTCAATATTTTTTGCTCACAGTGGTTGTTGTCACAATAAGTGGAGCTCTCTCTCCTGGACCACTCCTTGTCACTAATCTATCTAATGCACCTCGCTGGGGTTGGCGGGGGGGTCTTTGGCTCTCAATGGGACATACTTTTGTCGAGCTACCCCTGATTCTTCTAGTAGCTGTTGGCCTCAACTTCATTATTAGCAACCTTCTATTGAATATGATAGTTGCCGCAATTGGCGGAGTAGTACTGCTCCTCTTTGCTGGTCTGCAAATCCGAGAAGTGCTTCAATCGAGAGTGGAATCAAAACAGATTGAAACAACGCCTGCAGCTACCTCCCGTCATCCACTTCTAGCAGGTCTCATCTTCAGTGGCTTGAACCCTTATTTTCTTGTTTGGTGGCTAACCGCTGGTGCCAACCTTGTCATTGAAGCCCTCCTTATCGCTGCTTTTGCAGGCGTTTTCATAATGTTTGCTGCACATGTATGGATGGATTATGCTTGGCTCATTAGTACCGCCTGGCTCGCCAACAAGGGCACCAACCTAATGGGCAGCAGAGGTTATACGCTGCTCATGCTGACTTTCTCAGTTTTCCTCATCTATTTTGGTCTCTCATTCTGCTGGGATGCTGTTCTTCTAAGCTTACTCCTCTGATTTTCTTCTTCTCTGATGCTTAGGCCTGCCAAAGCCTCCACCCCCAGGGGATTGTATGCTCACAACTTCTCCTCGGGAAGCTGTGAAAGTAACTTTACTTGGGAGTTTTTCCCACCTCCCATTTCGCCAGCGTCGGTTTACACCCTTTCGTCCTGGCATTCCCCCCTGAAGTCCCCAGGGAGCGTAACGGCGGCGTTCGCTCTGAATCGAAACCACAGCATTATCTGCAAGTATTTCTATATCTCGCCGAATACCCATCCCTCCTCGAAATCTTCCTCTACCTCCACTTTTTGGTATTAGATGATAGCAGCAAACACGGAGTGGATATGATGTTTCCATGGCTTCTATAGGTGTATTCAGAGTGTTTGTCATATGACTGTGAATTCCATCTATTCCATCCTTTATTGGTCTCGCTCCCAGACCCCCTCCAATTGTTTCATAGAACGTGAAGGCACGAATAGTTCCTGGAATAGGACCACCAATGGTAAGATTATTCATGGTACCTTGACTTGCTGCAGGGATGCGGTCAGGAATAGCTTTGGCGAGGGCGCCGAAAAGGCAGTCAACGATTCTTTGGGACGTTTCTACGTTCCCAGCTGATACCGCTGCAGGTGGTAAGGGATTAAGGAGGGAGCCGGGTGGAGCGATGACCGTGAGCGGCTCATAACATCCCGAGTTAGGAGGTATTGTGGGGTCTGTGATGCAGCGAAGGACATAGTAGGAAGTTGAAAGAGTTACAGCTAGGGTCGCGTTTACATTGCCCTGCCGTTGTGGGCTAGTACCTGAAAAGTCGAAGACAATCTGCTTTTTCGCAAGTATAATCTTGACCTTTAGCTCTACAGCCTCCTCAGTAATCCCATCATCATCAAGGAAATCTGTGAATAGATAGCTTCCCTTCGGCATCTTCGCTATCTGTTGGAGCATCCGTTGCCTCGAATAGGCAAGCAAATCCTCAAAGAAAGTCGTGACTCTGGGGACACTGTACTTCTGTAGAAGCGATTGGAACCTGCGAAGCCCAGTGGTATTCGCAGCTAGTTGCGCTCGTAAATCTCCTTGACGCTCAAGAGGCGTTCTGACATTTGCTAAAAGGAGTCGCCACACTTCTTGGTTGAGAGTACCTTCTTCTATCAGTTTCAGTGGTGGAATTCGGATACCTTCTTGAAAAATTTCAGTAGAGTCACCGGGCATCGATCCAGGCGCCTTACCACCAACATCGGCGTGATGAGCACGATTCGCTACAAAACCGGCAAGCTCATCGGATGCGAAAATTGACGAAATCAAGGTGATATCCGGAAGATGTGTTCCTCCCTCAAAGGGATCATTGAGAATGACAACATCGCCTTCTTTCCAGTAATCCGGTGGAAACAGATTTAGCGCAGCTTTGACGGACTCTGGCATAG
>JAEOSX010000156.1 GCA_016840135.1 Candidatus Hermodarchaeota archaeon | reverse complement strand
GAGGTCTGACCAAGAGATAGATAGCCGAGTCCCACGTCGAGTAGCGCCTTTAGGATGCGTTTGGCTGCTTGGCAGCGACTCTCTGTTAGACGTTTCTCCTTTTCGATAAGTCCCTGTACCTCAGCGATGGAGAGAGCATAGAAATCCGAGATTGACAGCTCTTGAGCGCCGAAAGAAACCTTTGACGCCAGAACCTTCTCGTTGAAGCGTTGTCCTTCGCAATCAGAACATCGTATCCACACTGAGGGTAGAAACCGCATCTTCGCCTCGGTGGCGCCCATCCCTTTACAAGTTGGGCAGGCGCCTTCAGGTCGGTTGAAGCTGAAATGGGAGGCAGAGAGGCCCGTCACTGTAGCGTAGAGGTCTCTGATGATATCTGCTAGCTTGGTGTAGGTGGCAGGGTTGGATCGTGGGTTCCGCCCGATAGGGCTCTGGTCAACCAAGACAGGCTTGATTGCTGGGCCCTCAATGGCACTGCAGCCAACTGGCGTGTTCCCCTTTAGACTCGGGACCACCACATGCTCGACCAAGGAGCTCTTCCCTGACCCTGAAACACCTGTGATAACTGTAAGCCGCTCTAGGGGAATTTTGACATCGATTTCTTGGAGGTTGTGTTGATGGGCTCCGCGCACAATGAGAAATCTGTCAGGTTGTGGGCGCGGTTCGGGGATTTCGACACGGTCCCGCATGCTGAAGTATCGACCAGTCGATGTTTCGGTTTTCCATAATTCACCTGGTGTTCCTGCGAAGGTTACTTCTCCGCCCTCTTTCCCAGCGCCGGGTCCCAAGTCGATGGCGTGGTCTGCTGCGGCTGCTGCAACCCTGTCGTGCTCCACATAAACCACTGGTCCTGATAGGTCACGGAAGGCTGGAAGGAAACGGGCGACATCTGCTGGGTGCTGTCCAATAGTAGGTTCATCTAGGACATGCAGCATGTCCTCTAGGCGACTTGTCAGAGTGATGGCTAGCCGAACGCGTTGTGATTCTCCCCTTGAGAGGGTTGGAGATGAGCGGTCCAGGGAAAGGTAACCCAAGCCAACACGGTTCAGGGCGTCGAGTCTTCGCGTGATTTCTGATTTGAGACGTCTCGCTGAGGAGGGTAAAGCTGTTTTAGTGAATATCTTCTGCACAGACTCCACGGTGTGGGATAGTAGTTGGGGCAGCCTGAATCCTTTCCACCGGACATATGCTACTGCTGGGTGAAGTCCGGTCTGGTCACAACGGGCACAACCCTTACCCTTACAGTAGGGACATGGCCTGTTGAAGTGGGTGGTTTTCAGTTCTCCAAACCAGGTTCCGCACCGTGAACAAACAGGGCTTCGAGAGAATCTTGTTTCGCCCTCCTTACTTTGGACAGAGATTGCCTGAGCACCCAGGGCAAGGCCCCGTTGGACAATCTCACGGATTTTTACCACGGAGGTAGAAGAGTCTAGCTCCCCAATCCTAATTTCTAGGTTATGGGGAGTCTTCGGGCTCAAAGGCTGGGATTTCCAAGGTTTACCATCTACCCAGATTGCTTCTGACCCGAATTCCTTGGTGAGAATCCCCATCAGTGTTTGATGGCTTCCTGGAACCTCATGCAAGAGGGGGGCAAATACTTGGGAGGATTCCTGTTTTGCCAGGGCTTTGAGCTGCTCTATGATTTCATCCTCTGACATTACAATTAGTGGTGTTCTGCATTTGGGGCAGTAACGAACACCGTAGTTTGCGAAAAGGAGTCGGAGGAATGGGTGAAGACCTGAAGCTGAAGCAAGGGTGGATAGGGGATTACGATTCAGAAGATTCTGCCCCACAGCGATGGCAGGGCCCAAGCCAGTTATGGCCTCTACTTGGGCAGGGGCTAGCCGATTGGAGGCTGAGCGGTAGGAGGACCTCCCGATGAGGTAGATGTCTAGGAAGCGCCGGCGTGCTTCGTGGTAGAGGGTATCAAAGACTAGGGAGGTTTTCCCTGATCCTGAAACGCCTGTCACAACTGTTAAGCCATCGCCGATGGTAATATCTACGTTCTTGAGATTGTGAACAGCTGCACCTTTTATTCGGATGTCCATTGAAGCTCGCCCATCTATTATCTGCTCTCACTTCTTGAGTTTAATAGTTGCCCAAATGCCTCCCAAGTTGTATATGAGCAAATAGGGGCTACCGTATAACTGATTGCGAAGGCGGGTGGCGGTTCAAGTCTAGCCCTTTTACTAAATACTTAAGATGGTCTAATTTGCCTGTTGCGTAGCAAAGGAGAGTCTTGTTTTGAAGAGAATTATATTAGGTAAGACTGGTCTTGAAGTGTCACGGGTTGGGATGGGAGGTATCCCCATTCAGCGTCCACCTTTCCGTGAGGCAGTTAAAGTCATTCAACGAGCGCTAGATTTAGGAATTAACTTCATTGACACTAGTGTTGCTTACGGTGAAAGTGAAAAGCGTATTGGCGCGGCGATTGCAGGGCGTCGAGACGAGGTTGTGTTGGCTACGAAAACTTCGTGGCGCACCAGAAAATCCGCTCTAGACTGGTTGAAGAAGAGTCTATCATCTCTAGGGGTCGATTATATTGATCTCTACCAGTTCCACAATGTTAGCACGGATGATGCGTGGGAGCGGCTGTACAAGCAGGGGGCACTG
>JAEOSX010000155.1 GCA_016840135.1 Candidatus Hermodarchaeota archaeon | reverse complement strand
TTACCAGTAATCCCCACGATTACCTCCAGTTGGCCAAGAGTGGAGAAGACCATGGATGGGAAGGCTTCTTCATCTGGGATCACGTGTTCCTCCCCTGGGCACCAGACCAAGCTGTAATGGATCCCTGGGTGATCTTGGCTGCGATAGCGACTCAAACGAATGCCATGACCATTGGGACCACCGTGACGCCCTTACCACGACGACGGCCCATGGTCATCGCCCGAGAAGCGGTTACACTCGATCGGCTCTCGGAGGGACGATTCATTCTGGGTGTGGGATTAGGAGGCACCGCAGAACTCAAGGCTCTAGGAGACGAGGCGGACCCAAAGACTCGAGGCGCGATGCTGGATGAATCCCTAATCATTCTCAAAGGCTTGTGGTCGGGAGAGCCCTTTACCTTTGACGGAAAACACTATCAAATCCAAGACCCCGTGACCTTCAAACCAGAAGGGAAAATCAAGATCTGGTGTGGAGGGAACTGGCCCAACAAGAGACCCTTTCGACGGGCAGCGAAATATGATGGCATTTTTCCATTGAAAGCTGGAGAGGATCCCTCAATCTATCCGCAAGATATGCGAGACATCATGAGGTACATTGGCAAGTATCGGAAATCATCGGGCGCCTTTGATTGGGTCAAAAGCATATACACCCTGGGAGACCGAGAACACGACGTGTACATCCATGAGTTCATCGACATGGGTGTTAACTGGCTACTAGAGGCTTTCTGGCCCGCACGGTGTGGTTTGAAGGAAATTCAAAAGCGAATTGCACAAGGTCCTCCAGAATGAAGTTGCATGGACAGAAGAAACCCTGAATATTGGTATTCTCCGCCTTTGATGGTGTTTAAAAGTGTAGAACAAACCACTTCAAAGTGTTCTAACCTGTAGGACAAATTCATTTGAATAAATTTAATATATTTATTTTAGTTTTTTGTTTTAATTATTAGTAATGGACTTAATAGATGACCCCTACTTCTCAAAATGGGTTCAGGGCTACAATAAAGGCACCAAAGGCGTCTACATGGCCGCGCAGTTACACTATGTCGAATATACCGGAATGACTCCCACAGAACTCATCGAAGAGGCGGTAGCCGACCAAAACGAAGACCCTTTGAATAGAACCGGCATAGGCACTTTGAACACGGATGCGTTCAGTTTCTCTCCTCCTAGTTTTGATAAGAGTTCTAGGTAATGATATACATTATTCCCTGATGCTAATCGCCGCAGTTGCCGTCGTCCATGCATTTTGTGTCCAAAGACAGACCGTTTGCCGTGGTCAATGTGCTCCAGGTCGAAGGCGAATACTATCCATTCTCTGTGTGTTCCTACGTGATATCTAAGGTTAGTATTGGAGGGGTTAAATTCCCTAGATTTTAAAAGCTTAAAAAGGATTGTTGTAATATTCGAGTCTATGACACAATCTCAAAGAATAGGGAAAAACCAAAGTCTACTGGGGAATAAGGTATTTTTGGTAGAAACGATTTATATTATCACCATCATCATCATTACCCTATTAGTTCTATTTGATTTTATATACACAGGATTTTTCCTCGGCCCATTTCGCTTTTCTCACTGGATGGGAATAATAGGGACTTCTTTTATCATTTTTTTTGTGCCAATATACTACATAATGAAACGTCGTTTTCCCAAACAATATAAAATTCTGATAAACACCCATATATTTGGTTTTACTACTTCTTTCTTATTTGTGTCCATCCATTTTGCTGGACAACTTAGTCGCCCACTACCATTTTATCCTGATCTAGGTGGTGGAGTAGCGCTTTACGTTATCGTAGCCATCCTCGTTGCGACTGGATATTTGCATAGATATCGTCCCATTAAATTGAAAAGTGGAAAAAGACGACCTCATATTAACAGAACGATCCACGTGGGCCTCATAGGTGGATTATATGTCATATTGATTGTGCACACTGTAATAAACGTAATAAACTTGTTATTTACGTAAAAAATCTCTTTTTATGGACATAACATTAGATCCCAATCTCATGACTTTATCTGTAATGCTCTATCAGAAGTCTAAACTAGCAGAAGATGTCATAATAATATGTTCCAGATTGTTCTAATCAGTAGTCTAATACTTGTTTTCCAACTCTCCGTTTTCAACGGATTAGGGGTGATTTGTAATTCAGGTGTACCTGAGGGCAATTTAAGGGTGTTCAAGAATGTAGAACAGGAGGGTGAAAATTTAGGTTAAATTTACCCAGAGTGTTCTAACCTTTAGGATAATATTCAGCCAAAACCCGTGAATTTGATAGGAGTGTGTTCAATCATGGGTTTACGTGAATTCATCATAAGACGAATCCTCAACAGCGCGATTCTGATCTTCGGGGCTATAACCTTCAACTTCTTCATCTTCCGGATGATGCCCGGTGACCCAACGACAATCCTCATTCCGTTGCACGCTGATAATCCTGGAATGATCGAGGCCCTTCGCCAGCTATGGGGGCTCAATGAGCCTCTGCACATTCAGTATATCTTGTATCTCCGCAACATGCTCACCTTCCAGTTCGGAAACTCCTTCGGTGAAGGCTTCAGACCGGTAATCGAGTCACTTTCGGTCAGATTGCCGAATACCCTTCTTCTGATGGGGACAGCCGCCTGCATAACGATAATTATCGGAGTAGTCACAGGCATCGCGGCTGCATCCAAGCGGGGAACAAAATCAGACATGGGAATGGTCACAACTGCTCTTGGTTTCTACTCAATCCCAACCTTCTGGCTTGGGATGATACTGATACTTGTCTTCGGCTTCTATCTTAGGGTCCCAGGACCCACTGGTGAACTTGTAGGGATTTTCCCCTATAGTGGCACAATAAGTACTCCAATGTTCGATGACCCCCTACTCAACATCTTGGATATCGGTCACCACTTGGTCCTCCCCTCCATCACACTAGCTATTGTATCCTATGGAGGGTATATGCTAGTTATGCGTAACAACCTGATCGACGTACTAACCGAGGACTATATTGTGACCGCCCGGGCTAAGGGCGTGGACGAGCGTTCGGTCCTGTACAAGCACGCCATGCGTAACGCCATACTACCCCTGGTCACTATGATAGCCTTCACCTTCGGTGGACTCATCGGAGGAGCGACGCTAACCGAGACGGTGTACAACTGGTATGGGGTTGGGCGGTTCATCTTCGACAGCGTGATGGCCCAGAACTACCCAGTCCTACAAGCCATCTTCTACATACTAGCCCTGACCACAGTCATTGCCAACTTCATCGCAGACTTAACATATGGTTTCCTCGACCCCCGAGTCAGATACAACTAGGCGAAGGAATGGTTCTTCTAGGGGGGGCGAAGTGCCCAAGTCTGCAAAAAAAGAGGATGTGGGTAAGCTAGTTTCTATAGTAAAGGCTCGGGTAGGGTCTTTGAGGTTGGGCGACGGTAGAGCTGGACAAGCATTCCTGGTGATTGCTCATAAGGTTGACCCTCTGGTTTGAATCCTAGGCTTTCAACTAGTTGGCACATGCGCTTTTGGCTTACCAGTATATTACAGTAATTAGAGGGGGTTCTTAGCTGCCTTGCATAGGTTAGGAATTGACGATACATGGCACGTACTAATCCTCGGTGACGGAATTTTGGGTGGACCGTCTGGTGCTCACCAAGAAGGCCATCGGGGGTCTGGAGTGTCTTGTAGAAGCCGGTTATTTGTCCTTCATGACGGGCTCCAAAATACTGGTAGCCACGGCGCATCTCTTCGATTATCTCTTCAGCTTTTAGGCATCGCTTTCGTCGCCACTCAGGGGGGTATTCCTTGGCCTGGGACCAGACTACTCTAATGAGACTGGCAAGTTCGGGGGCATCAGCCTCTGTGAATTCTACAATCTCGGGGTCCCCAGTCCTTGTTATGACCTTGTAAGCTTCTCTAATAGCGGTGCAGCCGCCACAACGAACACAGCCAGCTGGGTGAGTTAGGGGATTGATACCTCGCTCCTGAAGGAGTCGGGCACACTCAAGGTAGAGGTCAACAATCTGGTCTGTTTCACCCACATAGCTAGGTGTGAAATCCTCCAGATGGGAACCAGGATTAGGTCGGAGAGGAACCAAGACGGGAATCACACCAATCTCTATACACCGTTTCATTTCCCTGCGAAGCCGCTTCAGGTCCTCACCAAAACCAAGCAAGATTAAAGTGGAAACCTGTCCCACACCAAAAAGGTCGACAGCGTGTCGCCAGCAATCAAGATATTCCGAATAGCTGGCTTTGGCAAACTTACCAGGGCAATACCGTTGGCGGAGGTCATCATCAAAGATTTCTAGGTGAATCCCCACAGAGTCAACACCCGCATCGCGTAAAGCATCAAGCTGACTGGGGTGTTCGGGGGGTTCAATCTGTACACCAATCGGGATCTGGGTATGTTGACGAAGGAACGACACAAACTCGACATACTCCTTTATACCCCGATCAGAGCCCGCCTGGCTGCCAATCGTTAACAATAGATTAGAAACCCGTCCCTCCTTCTCTGCTGCACGGAGCACTGCTAGAAGTTGTTCTGGAGTTTTCCGAAGGATTGTACGGCCTAACTCGAGGGAGCGCGGAATTGTGCAGAATCTACACTCCTTGCCCTGGGTGAAATAATCACAGTGTTGAACGATGGTAGTGGCTAGAGAATCACTACCGTGAACCAGAGCTACATAAGACATCGGTGTACCGTCTGAGAGGAGTTCCTTCTGGAACTCAGGAAAGGGGAGCGCTCGTACCTCAGTCTGCCCCTCACCAAATCCCTGTACTAGATACCGGTCTCCACCCAGCTCTTCTAGCTCTAGCGAATCAAAGCGCTCTGCGGTTTCACCGCTTCGGACAGGTGCGTTAACCACCGAATCATCCTCCAGCTGGAAGTAGCGGCCCAGTGTGGGCCCTGCGCCGCCTTCTCTACCTCGTGATTCAAAGGGGGGAAGAACTACACCTCGCAGGAGCATCGCCACTTTCAGACGAAGAAGTTCTAGTTCATGTTTTTCAGCCGACACGGTGTCTCGCCTATATCTTATCTCTCAGCAATTTAGTTAAGGTTTCTCTTCTACGAATACTTAACCTACAGGCACCCAGTACAAATGTGCAAAGGGGAAAAAGGGTAAAAAGGGGAGGGATTGACCATTATGCAAAGCTATTCTGGGGTTCTATTATGGATCGAGAAAGCGAAGAACTGCTAAAGGAACTGTGCCCCGGCCTTGAAATCGTGAAGAGTGGCAAGGCTTGGATTACACGGTCTGATAAGGCTCTCGCCAAAACAACACAAGCCCGGGACATCTACCCAGTGGTAGACCACACACGTGGCGAAGGTCCCTGGGTCTATGATTTAGAAGGCAACAAATACATTGACGTGACAGCCGGTGTGGGCGTTCGGGCTCTTGGGTTACGTCACCCAGGAATCATCGAATATGAGCGCCGGATACAAGGTTATATCAGGGAGGTGCCTGGCCAGGATTTCGACATCCTACCACAAACCCTGCTAGCAGAAAGGCTAGCTGATATAGCTCCAGGCACTCACCGTAAGAAAGTCTTCTTCACAACAAGCGGCGGTAGAGCCGTTGAAGCTGCTGTAAAGTCCCTTATGGACACAAAACACCGACAGCGCTTTGTAGCCTTCCGCCCTGCGTTCCATGGGCGAACAGGATACAGCCTAGCTCTCACCGCTAGTAAACACGTCCACAAGGACTACTATCCCCAAGGACTAGATGTGGTACGCAGTCCATACCCTTACTGTTACCGCTGCCCCTTTGGTAAGAAAGAAGGAGAATGCGACCTTGAATGCGTCCAATACCTCCGAGATAGCATCCAGTTTGAAGGCACCGACATCGCCGGAATAGTCTTCGAACCTGTCTGCGGAGAAGGAGGCATACTCCCTGCTCCACCCAAGTTTGTCAAGGAACTTCGAAAGATCGCTGACGAACTCGGTGCGGGACTGGTCACCGACGAAGTCCAAGCAGGAATGGGGCGATCAGGTAAATGGTGGTCAATTGAAGCTAGCGGAGTTGTTCCCGACTATATTTGCTCCGCTAAGGCTCTGGGCGTTGGTTTCGCCTTTGCTGCCTGCATCGGACCAGATCCCATGTTCACGGATTGGGGTCGTCACTCAGAGACATTCGGGGCAGAACCCTATGTGGCTCTCCTCTCACTAGCTCAGCTCCACATAATCGAACGGGACGAGCTTCTGAAGAATGTCGCCAAGCGAAGTAAACAGCTCCTATCTGGGCTCCGGGACATACAGGGAAGCACACAGATTATTGGAGACGTTCGAGGTCTGGGTCTTATGATTGGCGTGGAAATTGTATCCAGCGGCGACAAGATGGAAGACAATGTTGCTATCCGAAACCGTCTCTTGATCAATTGTGTGAAGAAACAAGGGATTTGGATGATTGGCGCTGGGCGTAACTGCCTAAGGTTCCTACCCTCCCTCAACATAACTGAAGAGCAAATTGACACCATCCTAGAGCGCTTCGCAAAGGCAGTAAAGGAAACAGGATAAACCAGCAACACCTACCAGGCAAACAGACCAAAATTCACTTCAAAGAGTAGGTTGGAAAAAATAAGGAAGAAGGAGTGCTCCTGCCGTTCCACATCCATTCGGATTGGGTTGGCAGCGCCCTCCCAGATCCAGCCACCTAAATGGTATCTGGTTAATTGTTTAGAAGTTATTAGCGTCAGGCACTTAACCGAGTTTAAAGACGGTCTGGATTTTCATCAAATGTGCCATGTCGCCTTGGCTCTTGAGCTTTCCAGACATAAAGGCGGCAACTGCGTTGAGCTGACCGTTGCAGATTGCTATCCAGTCATCTTTTGAGACTGTGAGTGTGAGGTCAGCCTTGTCTGCAGGTCCATCAGCAAGGTCGCATTTCTGGTCCTTGATGATGATGTGGTATTTCTGATCGCCTGTGATGTCCATCTCGATGACACAGTTCCAGCCTGCAGCTGCAGCAGGATCAAATGTCGTCTGCATTGCTTCTAATCCTTGACGGGGGGTTTCGATTGACATTAGTATTTCACCTAAAGGTGAGTATGTATTACTTTTGATTTTGTATCAATCGCTTAAAAGGATAACTTAAGGACAATTATTCGCCTTAACGAGGTCACTCAATTGGAGGACTTGATGTGGAACTGGCACTGGTGGTCTCCCTTAGCCAAGACCATCACATGCTCGACAGTGACGTTAGACTCAGCTAATGCTTTGTGGAGCGCGTTGGCTATCAAGCTCTCATGGTAACGACAGATGGTATTGGGGTAGGTTGTAGCAATATCACCATAGACACAGTTCTTAACCTCAAGGAAAAGCCCATTTCGGTTTCTGCGGACCTGTGAGTAAGCGCCTAGGCTGTTGTAAAGCTTTGAGACGAGTTGAACTGCTCCTCGAAGGTCATCTGGGCCACCATTTAATTTCCAGGCGGCAACTAATTTGGAAGCTTGGACCTCCCCTGCCTTGTCTAGAAGGTCACCAACATGAGATGCTCCCTCGTTTTCTATGAGCTGTTCAATTAGGACAGTGGCAAGGTGCTGGAAGTGGCGAGGAGGAATGAGGATTTGTAGCCCCTTATCCAATCGGAACCGGGCAGCAGGGCGTCCACGTCGACCCGATCCCTCTATTGGGTCAATCTGAATAATAACACCAAGGCTAGCAAGGCGTGTAAGACTGTTCCTGACAGCTGTGTAGCTAAGCTTGGTTTGTGTGGAGATGTAATCGATAGTAGCATCTGGGTGGAGTGTGACACACTCAACTATCCTGGCATCTATCTCGTATCGGTCCAGCACTCGTCCAACAGCTTCTTTCGCCATAACTTAATCCTCGTTTCCCATCTTCTTAGCTTGCTTGGAGTTGATTACTCTGCCAGTTAAGTCTCTAATTTTCTAAAGAATTTTTAACTGAAATAGATATATAGCCTTTACCAATGCAACCTATCTTTTTCAGCTATTAAGCTATTCTTCATTTACCATACTCCTCGAACACAAAAAAGGCCCAAAACGCGGCTAGAAAATGAGAGATTTTAGTAATTTCTTCTTTTGGGGCTTTTTCTCCACGGATTCGCAGGTTAGGTTCAGGAAGTGAGAGGGATGCGTTCTAGTTGGTCAAGGCAAGCTTCCACCAGTTGATCTATGTTCAGGGTCGCCTCTACTCCTTCCAATTCATTTGGTCGTCCTTGGATTGTTGGTGTCGGAGGAACCGCAAAACAGGTGCCCACATCCTTAGCAGATTCCTGATAGGTGCCGATGCGACGGGCTAGTTGCATTGTTTCTGTCTTGTCGAATCCGATCAGGGGCCTAAAAACAGGGAGTTTTGTGGCTTGCTCCAATACGATAAGGTTGGCAAGGGTTTGAGAGGCCACCTGACCCAGGGTTTCTCCAGTAACTAGAGCGACCGCCTTTTCCTTCGCGGCTAGCTTTGTGGCTATTCGGTATAACATGCGTTTACATAGAAGGCAGGTCAACTTGGGCTGGCTTGTCCTCATGAACTTCTCCAAGATCTCACGATAAGGCACAACCAGTAAGTAGGGTTTAGGTAATGGCTTCCATTCAGCTAGGGCCAGGGCTGTTTTCAGGGCTCGACGGCGGAGAGTAGATTTACCGGGCTCATCTGTATCCAAGAAGAGGGGAATAATATGACAGCCCCGCTTCATCATCATCCACTGAGCGACTGGGCTATCAATTCCTCCAGAGTGGAGGCCTATCACCGTTCCTTGCGACCCATAGGGCAGCCCTTCAGGTCCCTTTAGAATTCTAGTAAAGATATGCGCTTGCTTGAAGCGAACCTCAACATAGACCACCAAATCAGGTTCTTCTAGGTCTACCTTAACCTCGTAGCCTTCTTCTTCTGCAGCCTTGATGATTGTTGCTCCTAGCTGACGGGCGAGATCTTGGCTTGTGAAGCCATGGCTCTTGGTACGCCGTGCCCGAACAGCAAAAGAGATTCCTGTCCTGAGAAGTGATGGCACAAGCTGGCGTGTTGCAGCCTTGATGTCTTCCATTGTGGGGGGCTGAATTGTCCATACAGGGCTTGTAGAAACAACCCCTAAAACCCTAGAAACCACCTCAGCGGCTCTAGTGGATTCAGGTGTGGAGACGAAAATACGCCCCCGCTCCCGCCAAATTCTCTCAAAGGGAACACCCTTACGCTTTAACATGAATCTAATGTGACGGACCAACATGTTCTCGAGGTTCCGCCGGACTCCAGGGCTCTTGAGACTGATCTCCCCGTAGCGTATCAACACCTGATCCTGTAGTAGAGTATCGTCTGATGAAGTTTCAGTCAAGGGGAGGACCTCTATTCCTGGTGTTTGGAGTATTTTTTGACATCCGCTATGAAGCTTTCCTTCTCCCTAGTCACACTTTCTTTTTCGCCGCCTGCGAGGTTTGGGGGCTAGGCTTTGGCGATAGTAAGCATAATCCCAGATAGCACGGACAGCAGTGATTGCCCTGGCGGGTGAGGGGAAAGAGGGAATCTGGTTGTCCTCGAGCATGCACAAAGTGGCTTCAGTATATTCCCCTCCCACCGTGCAAGCTAGGAGAGGTATATCTGAGTAGATTTCGTTGACCTCGGTGAGGACATCCACCACATCACTTTCGATACTAGATGTCTGCACCAGCACCATCACCAAGAGCATATCCACGCAGGGGTCTTGCGCGATTATGTTAAGGACCTTCCCATAGTCCTCCTCGTTGGCACTACCTGTGAGGTCGACAGGGTTACTCAAAGATGAGTTGGGGGGGACCACTAGTTTCAATGCGGCTTTTGTTTCAGAGCTAAGTTTAACAAGCGGTATCCCCGACTTTTCAGCGTGGTCGGAGGCCAGGACTCCAAAGCCGCCAGCGTTTGTGACAATGGCTAAGCGTGGACCCTTCGGTAGGGGCTGGTAGGCTAGGGCACGGGCAGCATCGAAGAGGCCCTCCACGTTATGGGCTTGGATGATACCCAACTGACTAAATATCCCTGAGATAAGGGCAGGGTCACCTGCGAGGGAGCCTGTGTGACTCAAGGTAGCCATTTGCCCCGCACTGGTGGTCCCACCCTTAAGGATGACAAGGGGTTTCTGGGCTGTCACGCGACGGGCAACATCTAGGAAGTACAGACCATCACGCACACCCTCAAGGTAAGCCACGATACATTTCGTCTGGGGATCCTTGACCAGGAATTCTAGGAGCTCGGACTCGGAGACATCAGCCATGTTCCCGAATGAAATAAATTTGCTGATGCCTACGTTCTTTGCCGCTGCCCAATCTAGGACTGCAGAGCCGAAGGCACCACTCTGAGTTATGAAGGCAATATCACCTGGTGTGGGTCGCTTCAACCGGTAGGAGGGCAGAAAGAGGGTGTCTACTTGGGAGCGGGGGTCAAAGACTCCAATGCAGTTGGGACCAATTAGCCGGACCCCAGATTCCTGGGCTAGCCTAGTTAACTCAGCTTCACGTTGGGCTCCCTCTGGTCCAGCCTCCTTGAAGCCGCCGCTGATTACCACCACGGCTTTCACACCCTTATCGATGCAGTCTGAGAATGCCTTAACAACTATTGCTGCAGGAAGGGCGATAACAGCAAGGTCTACAGGTCCAGGAACATCTGCCAGACTCGGGTACGCCTTTTGTCCGAGAATATCCTTTGCCTTAGGATTAATGGGGTAAACCTTGCCCTGGTAACCCGACCGTACAAAGTTCTTGAAGATGGTGTGACCAAACTTGCGGATTTGCCGAGAAGCCCCAAGAATCGCCACACTACTCGGATTGAAGAAGTAACGAAGCGCATCATCACTCATAATAGACACCTTATTCCCAATAGGGGGATAGCTCACCCTTTTTACTTTTACATCTACTAGCTATAGTGGAGGAGATAGGCATTTATTTACAGAAGAATCTCTCAAGAACCTGAATAACAAGAGGACCCAGCACAAGAGGTTTCCATATTGGAGAAAATCGAATCTCAAGTTGATCGTTTCTTTAATCCCCGTAACGTTGCAATAATCGGGGCATCCCGAAAACCAGGAAAAATCGGGCACATTATTGTGGAGCAGATGGTGTCAGCCAAGTTCCCTGGTCGGCTCTATCTCGTTAATCCTAAGGCAGCAAAACAGGGAATTCATATCATGGGCATCAAAACATATGCCTCTGTGAAGAACTGCCGGGGCAAAATAGATCTCGCAGTAATCGTGGTACCCGCAAAGATTGTACCGCTGGTAATGAAGGAATGCGCGGAAAAACGAATCCCCAATGCTATCGTCGTCTCGGGAGGCTTTCGAGAATCAGGGGCCGACGGAGAAGCCCTTGAAGCCAAAATGATGGAAATTGCGCGAAAGGGGAAAATCCGCATTCTTGGACCGAACTGCCTGGGAACCTTCAGCCCCAAGAGCAACATCGATACACTATTCATTCCAGAGCGAACCACCCCCCGTCCGGGTAGTGGTCGTATCGCCTTCATCACCCAGTCAGGATCAGTGGGCGGTGCGGTGCTAGCCTTTGCGCATAACGAGGGAATTGGTATCAGCAAGTTCGCAAGCTTCGGAAACGCAGTAGACCTAGACGAAGGAGACCTCATCGACTACCTAGAAGACGATAAGGAAACAGCCGTAACCGGTCTTTATCTGGAATCTGTGAGCCGAGGCAGGAAGTTCATCGACATAACCCGCCGCGCCAGTAAAAACAAGCCCTTCATCGTGATAAAGGCAGGACGGAGCGAAGCAGGGACCCGAGCAGTATCCAGCCACACTGGCTCACTAGCTGGGACAGACAGGCTCTACGACGCAGCCTTCGAAGCAGGAGGAGTCATCAGAGTGAAAACCATCGGTGAATTCTTCGATGTCTCCCTCGCACTAGCATACCAACCGCCTATGAAGGGCAACAGAGTCGCGGTGGTTACTAACGGTGGAGG
>JAEOSX010000154.1 GCA_016840135.1 Candidatus Hermodarchaeota archaeon | reverse complement strand
TTTAGAGCGTGGGTGACGATTTGGATGATGTCCTCCTCAGTTTTGTGTCGTGCCCACACAACCTCTGGTATACCTTTTCGTGTTTCTCTGTGGGCGTCGAGCTTTGCCAGGCGCCCAATTTCGATGATGTTGAAAAGGCGGAGCTTTTCCTCAGCTTCATCCACTGTATATTTGCCTTGAGCGAGCTGCTCTAGTACATCACGTAGCTCAGTCATAGTCAAACCACCGCTTCCCCTTAGAAGAAGCATCACATTAAATATGCAATGGTGTCTAGGTGATGACGTCGATTTGGGTGAAAAGCGTTGGAATCTCGGGTCTTGATAATTGACGCTCAGATGGCAGGTATCGCTGGGGATATGTTCGTGGCGGCGCTAATCGATTTAGGTGCCGCGGCGGATGCTGTTGTTGCCGCGATGGAGGCATCTGCCCGTTATGTACCGGATGTTAAGAGTGTCCATGTTACTCCAAAACCTGTGGAGCGAAGCCACATAGGTGGATTGTATCTTGATGTACAAATAGAAGAGTCCTACAAGACACGTTCAGGTAGCATACTCCTTGAAGCTGTCCAAGCGATGGTTACGGATTTGATGCTCTCTTCGGAGGCATCTGCTTATGCTCAAAGAGCCATCAATTTTCTCGTCCAGGCTGAAGCAGCAGTCCATCGTCATACACCTGAAGGCGTACATCTACATGCAGCGGGGTCTGTGGACACTGTAGCAGATATTATCGGTGCTGCGGCAGCCCTGGACTCGCTCAAACTAGCAAACCCTAAGACAACTTCTTATCATTCGCTCCCAATTGCTGTCGGTGGAGGAACCTTCCCAAGCAGCCATGGACGGCTAGCAGCCCCTGGTCCCGCTGTAACGAAGATTTGCACTAAAGCGGGGCTTCTGTTCAAAGGGGGTCCCCTCCAACGAGAACTGGCAACACCAACAGGTGTCTCCCTAGTAGCTGCCCTAAACCCTGTTTCAACTCCAGTATACCCTGCAATCCATCCAATTTCAGTTGGATATGGAGCAGGTACTGCCGAATTGAAGAATATACCAAACCTGCTTAGGATGGTAATGGGTGAATCACTAACCCCACGGAGGCTACTCCAAGATCGAGTTGTAGTTATAGAAACCAATGTTGATGACGTTTCAGGAGAGACGCTAGGCTTTGTGATTAACCAACTTATCGCCGCTGGGGCAAAAGATGTTACAGTAATCCCAACGGTTACAAAGAAGAGCCGGCCTGGCCACCTGATATCGATAATTGCCTCCCCCGAAGATGAGGTACGGCTTGCCCAGCTGCTAATAAAAGAGACTGGGAGCCTTGGCGTCCGTATCACCTCCTGTGACCGACACATTCTCTCCCGTGAATTACTACAAGTGAAGATATCACTTGGGGAAGCTGAAGCGAGTGTCCGAGTCAAGGTTGCAACTGACCGCTCTGGAGCAATTCTCCAAGTAAAAGCTGAATATGATGATGTCCAGCGTGTCGCCCTTACCACAGGCAAGCCGATTACAGAGATTTCAAGGCTAGCAGAATCTGCTGCCCGTCAACAGCTTGCTGAAAAGGAAAGGAAAACATCACGCCGAAGGAGAAGAAAGGCTTGACCAGTAGCCCTTTGAGCGAAAAGCTCAGTAAGAAACGGGACGTTGTTCTCCAAAATCTCAAGAAGCTGGGTAGTGTTTTGGTTGCCCTTTCTGGTGGAGTAGACAGTGCTGTTGTGGCTGCTCTTGCCTTTGAAGCCCTAGGCGATAAGGCGGTTGCCACAACTTTTGATTCACCCCTCACACCGCCTGGAGAGCTAGAGGATGCTATTGCGTGCGTTCGCATTATAGGCATTCATCACCGGATTGAGACCAGTGACGAGGTCACTGTAGCTTCAATAGCAGATAACCCCAGAGATCGCTGCTATCATTGCAAACAATACCGTTTCCGACAAGCACTTTCTCTGGCTGAAGAATTAGGTATAGCCGCAGTGGTTGATGGCACTACTGTTAGTGATATGGGTGAACACCGCCCTGGTCTGCGCGCCCTAGAAACCCTTGGCATAAAAAGCCCACTTCTCGAAGCAGGGATTACGAAACAAGAAGCCAGACGGCTAGCCCATTTTCTCGGTCTACCTGTAGCGGACAAGCCTTCTAACAGCTGTCTTGCCACACGAATCCCCTACGGAGAACCACTCACACACGAACGGCTCAAGCGTATAGCGGCTGCAGAACAAGCGGTGCGACAAATAGCCGGCGTTAAAATACTCCGTGTCAGGGACCATGGAGAACTAGCCCGAATCGAAGTATCTCCAACAGACCTTTCTTCATTTAATGACTCTAAGATGACAAGTTGTCTTGTTAAGAAGCTACAGGCCCTTGGATTCAAATACGTAACATTGGACCTCAAAGGATACCGCTTTGGGAGCTTTGACGAATAACCAACGCAGCACACTTGGTTAAGTGAGAATTGGTTCGATTCCCAGAATCTCACAGAAATCGACAAGCTCACCGACGATATTTGAGTAGACCATATGAAGGTGGTTCGAACGAGTATGTTGCAGGAAGAAGTGGGGATCTCCATCTAGCTGTATGAATGCGTGGGGCCAGCGGTCACGGGCTTCCTTGAATGTCTCCTTAGGCTTAACAAAGGCAGTGCCCGATGCGATGTGGAGAACATAATTACCTGCGACCCGGCTAAGCCGGGCAATCGTGACAGGACCCTCTTTACAGCAGAAGGTGGGACACGCCCCAGAGCCGCCCATATAGTCATACTGGGGGTTCCATTCTACGTCTTTGGGAGATGAAGCCATTGTTGAAGCGAATGTACCGCAATTCACAATACGAAGAATGGCAGTGTTCATGTCGAGGTCATTGACATCCCCAAAGAGAACTGGTCCATCTGTGAGGAGGTGGAGGATACGCATGGTGAGGGCGGCGTTCATATCTGCTTCACACCCTATCATGATACCATCATCAATTAGAAGAGAGACGGGCATACAGCCACTGATGTAGTTGCTGATGAATTCTGGTTGGCACTTGAATCCACCAAAGGCATAGCCTTCTTTCTCCATCATCTCCTTTAGGGCAATGTATAGGCGAATGCTCTTTTCGAGGACCTCATCTGATACGTTTACTGCGCCGTAGGTTTTCTTAACCCATGCCTTTTTGGCTTTGACCTTTTGGGCTGGAACCTTCTGGGCTTCTAAATAGGGGCGGAGCATGTCTACATGCTCGATTTCAGTACCGAAAAGGTCCTTGACTTGGCTGAAATCTACATGGGCTGTGACCATACCCATTGTTTTACCGCCTATCACTACTGCTTTGCTGCGGCTCAGGTTGTCCACGACCATGGCGGCTTTGCAGTAGCTTGTGATTGCACTAAGTACGTCGGGGTCCTCTGGTTCGCCGAAAACGAAGCTGTGTTCAAGACCTAACTCGTCAAGGCTTCCGTGGGTTAT
>JAEOSX010000153.1 GCA_016840135.1 Candidatus Hermodarchaeota archaeon | reverse complement strand
GCTTCATTCTTCAAGAAACTTGTTACCCAGATAAACTGACTGACATCAACGATACAGAGGGCCCCTGCAACTAGCCCAGCCCGCCAATCACCTCCAGTGAAGGAACGGGCGGCGAAAAAGACTCCAACATTGAGAAGCCCAGCGAAGAAGGCAGAAGCCACCTTCACTCCGAGGATGATGTCCTGATATAGTAGTGAGAAGGCTGCTGACACAGCAAAGGAGAAAACTGGGGCGTCGTAATAGAGGTATCCTCCATTAATCAATGTGAAAACGTTCAGTGAATAGTAGGCGCCATCAATGCCAACTTCGATGGGGAAGCGGAGCATCACCGACAACCGAAGTGCAACCGTGATGGAGAACAAGCCAATTACTATTGATATATCTATTAGGTGGAGCTTTACCCAAGTTGCCACTCTGCCAAGGTTAGTGGTTAGCTGCTCTGCCAAAAATTACACCTAGCCAGGCCTGATTAAAAGAAAACGCTAACCCAGCATTCTTATAGTTAATCAAGAAGGCAATTGTGAAGGTGATGGGGAAAACTGAGAATTTGTCTTCATTTTCTATTACTGCCCTAATTGCTTGGTTACCTCTTATTTTGTATTGATGTATCCTCTCACGAATTCAACTCCCCCCCCTTTAGTGGGTATCCTTTAAACCCTAGAATATAGCATACAGGTAGAATCAAAGGACGTTGAAGCTTATGGTTGTTACTCGTTTGGCAACGCTTGATGATTTGGACTCCTTGATTGATCTCCGTATTGAATTCCTCCGGGAAGCAGAGCAGGTAAGACTTGACAGGGATGACGGTGAGCTTCAAGAAACCCTTAGGGGGTATTTCAAGAAGCATTTGGCTGATGGGACCTTCATCGCCTGGCTTGCTTTTGAAGGAGGGGATATCGTGGGGACTAGTGGTATCTGTTTCTATAGTGTCCCGCCGACCTTTGGGAATCCGTCAGGCGAAGTTGCGTACATCATGAATATGTACACAAAACCAAGGTGGAGGCGTAGTGGTATCGGTCAATCTCTTCTGTCTAAGTTGCTTGAGGAGGCTTCTGCCCGGGGGGTCAGGAAGGTCCTGTTAGACACAACCGATATTGGACGATCCCTCTATGCGAAAAACGGTTTCTTGGCAAGGGACAATGAGATGTTGCGCATGCTGGACTAGAACCAGTTCAGAGTTATGCTACGATAATCTTCTCAACCAGTTTTACGCCTTTTTCTATGATAGATGACTATCGAATGTATCACGCAAATTCCAATAATAAGGGGGATTGCTATGAGCAGGGTGACCCCGACCACAATCCAGAGAGAGGCGTGGCCATGTCCGTCGAGCCAAGCATGTATTAGGTAGAATCCTGGTGGTAGATACTGATCATCGGGTTCATGGCGGAAACTGATGGTCCAGGTATCACCTCCCGCCAAGACCACCTCCCAGACAGCACAATGGTAACCACCACCAATGTAATCGCTAAGTCGGAAATTAACTAATGGTGGCCCTTTGATTTCGTAATCTACATAATATCCTCCACTGAATCTGATAGTAACTGGTTCGGTCGTGGGGTTGATGATCTTAAATTGGAAAAACACAGATTCACCGAGTTCAAATTGTGTCTTCTGGACGGTGATAATGTAAATCAATCCAGAGCGGGTTGTAGGGACTGGTGTTGCTGGGGCTCCGCTGGAGTGGGATGAATGGGAGTGGAAAGACTAGTTGAGAAGAGGGAGAGAGACAGTAGGATAATACAGAGGAGAGGTTTTGATTCCATTCTTTCTCAGAGATAGTAGTGGAACAATCGAATATTAATCTACAGATTAGAACAGCCCTGAAAGCAGTTTCAGAGCCAAATCACAGGAATAGTGTTGAGACACCCTCTATCGCTAGTCACTCGTTCTGGAATTAGCAATGATTCGATGCCGGAATGGTTAGGCATTTTAAGCAATAAATGGAACTCGACTAGCTGTGCAGGAGTGGAAAACATGAAATTCACTCGTCGAGCAAAAATACTCCTAGCAGCGGGCATCATCGTTGTGGTCGCGGTGGCAACTCCACTAGCTGTGTTAACCTTGCTGAATACCTCGTCTACACCCCCGCCTATCCATAACATCAGGTTCACCTTGTTGGATAACGCTGGTGTCATGATAGAGCATGATGGTGTAAGAATCTACATTGATCCTTACAATCTCCCCTCAAGTTATGACCAGTTGCCTGCTGACGCCATATTGATTACTCATCCGCATTTTGACCACTATCAGCCTGAATCTCTTGGACTGGTACAGCAGTCAGAGACGGTGATCGTCTTCCCTGAGGACATGACAGAGGCCATCACAGTTCATGACGGAGTGGGCGTTAATCCTGGTGATGAACTCTACATTGAACACATAAGGATTCAAGCCTTCTACGAGTACGCTCTTGATGGAGGGCTTTACCCCAATCATCCAAGAGAAAATAATTGGACCAGCTACATCGTTGATGTCAATGGGTTCACATTCTTTCATGCAGGAGACAGCGCCAATATCGAAGAGTATACTCAATTGACTGAAACAATCGATGTTGCGCTGTTACCGGTGCTGATATTCAACTCCCAGGATGTAGTTGATGCTCTGGAGGTAATCCAGCCAAACTACTTCATCCCTGTCCACTTTGCAGGAACCTATCACGAAATCTTCGTTGAATCCTACGGAGACCAGATCACTGGATGCGAAATACTGCTGCTTAATTATTTCGAATCAAAAATGTTCTAGCTTAGAATAGTCCCGGTGATAACACTCCCAGCCCAACTCGTATCTTGGTGCTTAAAGCTAGCTGGTTCACCAATAATCTGTGATGCCGGTAAAGTTACTCTTTTTAAGCGGTATCCTAACCTTGACGAGCTAGCCAATGCTAGGAGCGGATAATATTATGGCACTTAGTAGAAATGTTAAGATAATCTTGGCTGTAACTGTCATTGCTGTCTTTGCTATTGGGACTCCGCTGGTTGCAATCACCCTCATCAATGCTAGCGCAGGCACTAACAATGGGATTAGCTTCAGACTCTTAGATAATGCGGGGGTTATGATTGAGCACAATGGCGTGCGAATATACATCGACCCCTACAACCTTCCCAGCACCTACACCCAATACCCTGCAGACGTGATTCTAGTTACCCATCCACACGGGGACCACTACGATACTACTTCTATCAACCGAATCTTGGATACAGAAACAGTGTTCGTGTTCCCTGAAAATATGACAGACGCCTTAATCCTCTATGGTGGAACCGGTGTCACTCCTGGAGATTCCGTTCAGGTCGGTCACATCAGCATCACTGCCTTTTACATGTATACCTTCGATGCGGGAGGTGGTTCGGCAACTCATCCTCGAGAAGCCGAGTGGTGCAGCTACATCGTTGACATCAATGGGTTTACCTTCTTCCATGCTGGTGATTCCAAGGACATCCCCGAATACAATCAACTCACATCAATTGAGGTAGCCTGTCTTCCCCTTGGCCCGGGTTGCCAGACAATGGTCAATCAGGAGGTTGTTGATGCCATCGAGGAAATCGGGCCCCAATACTTTGTCCCCATCCACTTCTATGATGTAACGGCTAAATCGACATTCATTGCCACCTACGGATCCCAAATCACCTCATTGGGTACACAACTCATTAACCTCGACTACTTCCACCCCACAGCCCACATGTTCTAGCATCAAAGTATCCCTGAGAAACGAATCAAGCCAACGGATACCTGACTGGTCCGGCGGTTCAGACACCAATCTGCTGCCTTAAAAGAGGAAGTACACCACAGTATAGCCCCCAATGGCTATTCACTAGGCGGTGTATCGTGAACCTCTCAAGGCAACGGATAGGGGCTCTGTGTGGCCTCCTCGGACCAGCTCTCTTTTCTTTATTTATAGCCCTTGCAATACTTGTCTACCCTGGTGAATACAACTTCTTTTTGGACCATCTCAGCAACTTGGGATTGACAGAAACTGGTGGAGTTCCCTCTCCCCTGAACTACCTTCTCCTCGCTCTGGCATTCTCCTCTGCTGCTGTCTGTATGGTGCCCTTCTGGTGGTCCCTTCGGAGCCTTTTCAATGAACCGAAGCGACTGTATCATACTAGCTTGATTGGCAGTGTATCTGGTATCATATCGGCGGTATTCCTTTCGGCTAGTGCCTTTCTTCCTGGAAACTTGCTCTTCGAGCAGCACCGTTGGGCAGCCATCTGTTTCTTCTTCTTTCTCTCCTCGGCAATACTCGTTTACTCCTATGCGATACTCGCCCACACAGATTATGAGAACCCTTATGCCCTGATTGGTGTGATCTTCGTGGCAATCTTGTATGTCCACGCCTTCGTGCCAGGCTTTGACTCCCCTCTGATACAGAAAGTCGTGATGTTTTCACTCATTTCTTGGACCGCAATACAAGCAATCAAGGTGAACAGAACCATCTGATAATTCGGAGACGCCCAAACAGGTTTATTCATGCGGTAACGGGAAAAAAGAAGGGAGAGCCCAGCTAGGTGCTGGGCTGGTGGGCGTATCCTACCTACGTCGGGACCTACGTTTCGGTTGGGATTTGGGTCGGAGGACGAAGAGCCAGAGCAGGATGACGATGATGGCGATGATGGCGATGACGGCACCGATGAGTAGTGGTGACAGCAGGAATGGTGGTGCAACAGCGTTGTGTACGGTGACGGTGATGGTGTCAGTAGCTGAGTTGCCAACGTTGTCATAAGCGGTGACGGTCACGGTGTATTC
>JAEOSX010000152.1 GCA_016840135.1 Candidatus Hermodarchaeota archaeon | reverse complement strand
GGGTGCCGTTGTAGAAGCCGTCGGGGAAGCTGAGGTGGACGTTTAGCTCTTCAACGGTGCGGCAATAATCGGAGTCGTACCAGGTGGGTACGAACTCGTAGCCCACATAGCCCGGATGTTCATTGTCTATGTAGACCATGCGGGGGCAGGTGATCCAGAAGGTGAGGATGCCTGTTTGACCGGTGCTGGGGCGTTGGCTTGGGGGTACCCAGATCTCTACGCCGATGCTGACTACTTCTGAGGGTGCGATGCTGGTGAGCTGGATTTGGGGCTGTCCCTGGAGTTGCCAGTAGGCCCGTGCGGTGCTGAGGAGATAGTGGACGTTAGGGAGGCCGACATCGATGTAATCAAATTCGGTGCCATAATTTTGGAACTCGATTGTGTAGTTGATGAGGGCGGAGGCGTCCATGTTGGGTGTGACTTTGACGGTTTCGTTGAGGAGGCGGAAATCATAGTAGGCTGAAGATGCCCGCTGCGCCTTTGGTGTCGGGGCGGCTGCTGAGTGGGCAGAGGTGGCGCCCAAGAGCAGTGGACTGACAATTATCAGGAATAGTATGATGGAAAGATGTCTGTGTTTGGGGCAGCGGGATTTCATGGTTATTAGGTCACTTCCAGCGTCAGGAGAGTTCCTCTTTGTCTATCTTATCTTGTGCTTCTTTCAATAGCTTTTGGGCGGCTGTTTGGTCCGTGCTTATTAGGTCGTCTAGGAGTGCTTCGTCTATATCTTCGTTGGTAGCTTCTATGATTATTCGGCTCCAATAGCCGCACCTAGGGCATCTATATTTGGGTGGAGTTATACCCATCGCGCCGCCAATGTCATAGTAGGTTTCGCTGTTCCGTAGAGCTGGGCTTTTACACTCAGGGCAGATGCGAATGGTTACTGTGCGCCCTTGCTTGCGAAGATCCATTAGGACTTTCATCAATTGCTGGAGCATCGCGGTTTCCGGGTCTAAAGGGTTGTCTGGTGACAGGGTTTCGTCATCAACCGGCGGTGTAGGCATATGTCTTCAGCTCTGTACGGAACGTTAGATTCTAGGATATCCTAGGGTAGTTTTGGGGGTACGGGCTTTTCTGCTTTTTGACCAGTGGTGGTTCACCATTTGGGTTCTTCGACGATTTGGGAAACTTTATGGCAGAACGGGCAAGTGATTGTGATGGCTCCCGATTTGGGGTCAAAGGATACATCACTGCGGCTGGGGGTGCCTGCGCAATGGGGGCAAGTAAGCTCGCTTAGTGATACATCACCCGAGATATCCACATGGGCATCGACAATGACAGGAGTTGGTGCTCGTTGCCCAAGGTATGCCAATACAATCGCAGTGACGAGTAAGCCACCAGCCCCACCCAGCATAATCATGCCAGTAAGGCGATTGGATGCGACATCGCCGACTGTGGCAATCATAAACATCAAGCCGAAGAAGGCAGCGATTACCGCTGCCACCCCAAGGATAATAGCGAACAGGGTGAGCGCCTTCATAGGGGTGCGATTGGGTGTCTGTCCATTTCTACTTTTCTATATTCTTTGATGCGGGTTTTGTTGGCATTAACAGTGGTTTTATAGGAGCAGTGCCCTCCGATAAGATGTGGTTGTAATGACACCAGCTGCAAAGGCTAGAACACCTGCTGTGCGGTTGCAGGTGGCACTGGATACTGAGACTCTAGAAGAAGCCTTGACCCTAGCACGGCAACTAGAGCCTTATGCGGATATAATTGAGGCAGGAACTCCACTGATTAAGGCAGAAGGCATTCGTGCAGTTACGGCGTTGAAGAAGGCGTTCCCCAAGAAGAAAGTGTGTGCTGATATCAAGACCTCAGATGCGGGTTATTATGAAGTTAGGATGGCGGCCAAAGCAGGAGCCGATATCATTACTGTGTTAGCGGATGCTCATAACGAAACTCTAGAAGAAGCCTTACGTGCTGCACAGGAGTTCAAGGTAGAGATTATGGCAGACCTCATCGTTTCCAAGCGCCCGGTTAGCCGGCTAGCTGACATCATCGGTATCCGCCATGAGAAGACTGGCCTACATTATGTGCTCGTGCACAGTGGCTTTGACCGTCAGCGCGCCCGTAAATCACCCTTAACAGACCTCATCATGTGTTCACGTTTGCGTGACCGACCCCGGATGGCAGTAGCCGGAGGACTGCACCTGGACACGATAAAACAGGTTCTGGAATTCCCCGTGGATATTGTTATTGTAGGCGGTGGTATATGCCGCTCAGGGAAACCTGTGGAGGCAGCAACTGCGATCCGAAAGGCAATTCAGCAGAAATCAACCGCAGAAGACGAATCCTAACCCTAGTTTTCAGGATTGTCAGTGGATTCCTCATCAACCCAAGCGAATTTTCGTTGAAGTGTCGTTGGGTAGAGGAGTTTCCAGTCATAGTCAACTCGATGCCCCCAATCTCTGTAGATTCGGGGGTCGATGTAGGATTTGAGACTCGTACCAAGATTCCAAGTGCGGGTTTGTTCAGCGATTGTGATTTGGGATTTGAGCTTGTCCTTGGCGGTTCGCGCCTTCTGCAACCGTGCCTTAGCCGTTTCGAGGCTGCGTCGTGCAGACTCGATGGAACGAGCATACGGGCGCTTTTCTGGCGCACGAGGAATCGTTTTACCTCTTTCTCGGGCCTTTTCGATGGAGTCCTTCTGTTTAGCGAGTAGTTCTTTGATACGTTTTTGTCGTTTTGCTAGATTTGCCCTTGCTTTTGCGATTCGTTGGTCCGCCGAGGACCTGCGTTGCTTGAACCGCTCTTGTCTTGCCTTCCACGCCTTAGGTGCTTGTTTTGTGTGGTTACACAGTATTGCAGCTCGTAGATTCGCTACCTTCGCGTGGTATTTCTTTAGGTAGTTAGGGTCTTCCGCGGTGACCTTCGTACGGGCTAGATATGACCGCACAGTTGTACTAGCATGATAGGTGCGAAAGACTTTGGCGGTTAAGCCTTTCATGGCTTCGCTGAGGAACGCGTTTATGCTGTGGCTTCTAACACGGGGGAAGATTTGAGGCTTATCACGTGTTGGATGGGTTCGACCATCCTGTCTTCTTGCTTTAGGTGCTCTAGCCTCATTGATTAGTTGTTGAAGTATAGTAATGACATCTGGTGGCAACTGGATGGTTTTGTGCCAAGGGACGGAATCCTTGCCAAGGAAGCGGAATTCTACTTCCCCATCGTCCTTGATGGTGATATGTTCGGGGCGGAGAGTTGACGCACCAACAGTATCAGCCTCTTCAGGATCCTTTTCGTCACCAACCCTGAGACTAAGAACATCTATTAGATAGCAGGCGGTGGCAATCTGGCGGCGCCGCGAGTCGGAGGATATCATGCCCTCTCGGATGTGCCCCCTTATATGAGACATTCGGCGTACAAGCTTGGTGGCTAGCTCAAATTTCTGAGCTTCCCGGTCCTGTTTAATTCGGGCGGTGTCGGAAACCCAGACGTACTTCATCTTTCCTGAAAGACGGTCACGCCATCTTGCAACCCAGAGGCTATCAGGTTCCCAGACCTTCCCTGCCCACTCGCCTGGCGGCATTGGTGCGTCTGGACTTAGATTAAGCGTGATATCTTGATGACGGGGTCCTGGTTTCCATCGACCACGAAGAGCGTGTTTACCACGACCCATGAAGATACAATCGGGTTCTGCAGTCCAGTTAGCGATCTCTACGCGTTCGTCGTCAATTTCTGCATACCCGTATTCTTCACGCAACGCCTCACGTGTGACCTTCCGTTCAGCCGTAAGCGCTTTGCGTTCCTCCTTCGTCATCTCCTCCTTCTTTTGCTGCTCCTTCTCCCGTTTAAGAACAGCCGGGCGGTACAAATCCTCTAGATCAACTTCGCTTGGTTTGAGAATCGGCTTAAGGTCCAAGGCAATACTGAAATCCCTGAGGAAGTTTCGGACAAAAACCGAGTCATCCCAGTAACCAAGATGACGTTTCGCGGCGAAAGCCATTGCCATTTGTTCTTGGAGTCCGTCAAGCACGACCTCTTTGCCCCTAATGATGAGGGTCAAACCTGAGGAGGGGGGAACCGCTGCGACCAAGATTCCTTTGTGAACTAGTCTTTCCATAGTTGCGCGTCTCCAGGCGCTGTCAACGCTCCAACAAGCTAAAAGGGATTTTAAGGCTTTGGGGAGTACAAATCAAATTACGAAATGAAGTTAGGAGGATTTGGATTGCCTAGAAATCAGCCACAAGAAGAAGTGAGAGACACGAGTACTATCACCTTACGAACAATGACTTCTGAGGACCTACCACAAGTTCTCTCATTCTTTGAGGAGGTAAATCCCAACGCTACACGGGATCAAATTTCTTCATGGACAACGCCTATACTCAAGAATTGGCCACATCTTTGCTGGGTTGCCGTCACAGGTGGAGAACTTGTCGGGGCCATCACTGCTGAGCTACGATTCTTTGGTGTTCCCTTCATAGAAGACCTATTTGTCTCTGAATCACACCGTAGGCAGGGAGTGGGAAGCCGATTGATAAGTCGAGTCTTGGACGAGTTTCGCAAGATGGGTGTTCCATTTGTGAAAGTCGAATCCAATCCTAGCATATGGCCACTAGCCCAGAAGCTTTACTATCGCCACGGATTTCGAGTGTGTGGCGTTGAGCAAGACCGTCATGGATTTGGACCAAAAGGAGATTCGGTGATCCTAAAGAAGACATTTAGAGAGAATTCTTAGGCCTTGAGTACACAACCTAACAAGAATCCAGTAAAGACCCTTGAGGAAAAAAGGGGGGTGGGATGCGCTATTGTAAACGCATCCAAGATGATGCTGTGACTTGTGTTTTACTTTGTTGTCGGTGCAAAGAGGCTAGCGATGGCGTTACCAAGGAGACTGCCAACAAGACCTAGAAGGCCCCCGATGAGTAACACTATGAGGAGGAGTAAAGCCCCAAGCCCTTCAAGACCAGCTAAGGCTGCAAAGAGGTCGATGACAGCAAGTGCCCCCTGCAGTGCGAGGCTACTGATGAGGAGTCCCCAGGCAAGGAGCCCGGCGAGAAAGCCTATCAGGGCTGCTCGCCAGAAGCATCGGGTGAAAAAACCGCCAATGGCAGCTGCCGCGATGCAGCCTGACCAACTCAATATGTAGAGAAAGGGAAAGGTTAGGAGGAAAATCACAAGGAATGTCTTCAGCGTGTTATATCGGTGGAATGGTGCCTGAATACGGTTTAGTCTAGACATTTTTGGCTCACCCCAGAAGTACTAGCACAGATTCTCTATCTGTTAGGTCATCAATATCGGAGAATAGATAGTCGGTGTGGTAGCCGCCTAATAGAAAGAGTTGATGTAGTTGGTCAGAATAGTGGCTGGAGAGCGGGTTTCCGTTTTGTCCACCAGGAATCACGCTCAGAGCATGTAGAGGATCAGCTAGGTCGACTATTAGTCGTTCACTCGGCCCACCATTAGCTGCCCCCTCCTCTGGCGAGTCTGCCCACATATTGCAGCCAGATGGGTTGATGGTGACCATATCGCCATCTGCTGGATAAGGACCGTGACCAAGAGCAGCCAAGCCAGCTGGATGAGTGAACTGGACAAAGTGGAATGTCCCCCACGTCCACGCAGTCATATCTGAGCCGCGTTTTGCTTTGAGTGCGGCAACCGAGTCGTTAAGAGCGCGGATGATGATGTCGTCACGTGTTTCAGTACCCGCTGTTGTAATGTCGTTGAACCAATGAGATGTAGGGTTATAACAGGTAAGATTTTCTGTAATTACTGGTGAGGGCCAGAGCATCCCTGAAGTAGATGCGGCAGCATACTCGTCAGCGAATAATGCGTCTTCGTAATAGTCCCACCAAGCACGCCAAATCGTGGGTGCCACCAAGTCCCTAAGCATCGAGTAATTCCAAGTACGCAGGTAATCAACTGCTGTGATTAGGTCAGGGTCAGTAATTGCGGGTGAGGCATTATCGAATGCATCAATGATGTAGAGTACAAAGACCGACGACGCATTATCCACGACGTCATTTTGTATTCTCTTCATATCGTCGACCGTGATGTCGTCATCGTTGCTGAGAAGATAGTGGATTCGTCGCGCCCGATACCCAGGTGCCACTAAGGAATGCAAGTGGTAGTCGTAATTCCCCGGAGCGGTTCCGTACAACGCCCCCAGCTGGTTTGCTGATACAACATAACCGCAAGAGGGATTCAGCGAGAGGGGGAGTTCATCGAAGGGAATATAACTCGTCCATTCCCCCTCACCAGCGGAGCCGTTCAATGGCAGTCGACCAAACGGGTAGCTGTCGCGAATGGGAATGCGTCCGGTGGGACGTATCGCAATGGTTCCGTAGATGTCTGCATAGACAATGTTTTGTGCGGGTGTCCAGAATTCTCGTTGTCCATCGATAAACTCAGTGTAATTCGTTGCACGGTTCATCTTGTAAAATGCCCTTAGTTCGAAACTGGCATCCTGCCCAATCCAGCGTTGGGCAACGGTGTATCCATGTCGTGATAAGATTGGCCCATGGACTGTACGTGAAATTGTTGCAGGTATCACTCCTCCATCCTTTACATTGATGTAGGTTGTTTCTTCCTCAATTGTACGCCAAGCCCCATCATACCAATACTGGTTAGGATCTGTGGGGTGTGTCTTGTAGTAATACCAGTCGAGAACATCAAAGCCGGTGTTAGTGAAGCCCCATGCTAGGTACTCGTTGTGCCCTACAATTGTCAGAGGAACCCCTGTAAGATGAAAGCCGTAGATGTTCAAGCCAGACTCCGTGGACACGAGATGGGCCTGATACCAGATTGATGGCACAGACCACTGAAGGTGCATATCATTGAGCAGAATCGGGCTCCCTGTGGCAGATTTGGTGCCATTGACCGCCCAGTTATTTGAGCCAAGTCCAGGGTTACTCCAGTCAGGAAGCACCCCAAGGGGATCCTTGATACGATCCTGCCACCCGAGTATATCATCGAACGCTAGTTTGAGATCAGAGGGGAGGTCATCTTTTCCATCAGTTGAGATGTTAGTGCAGGTAATGGGGATGGGGGGAAGGTTGGTGCCATTTTCAGGAACCACTGGTATCTGTAGTGGAGGAACGAGAGGAAAGAGTTCCCAAGCAGAGTTATTACCAAGACCGTCGATAACCTTGGCAAAACGGAGGTCGGAGTCAGACCAAGTGAGACTGTATGCCATGACACGTCCTATAACGATTGAGTCAATGAGAGACCAAGGTGTCGGTCGGTAATTGAGGAGCTTAAACTCAAGGGGGAGGAAGCTGCCGACGGTGTTGATGAAGAAGTTAACGCCTTCTGTGAAGGCGCTGAGATCGTTTACTAATGACTGGTTATAGGAATCAGTTTCTAGGAGCATCTGGTTAAGAGTAGCTTCGGCGGCATCTTCCATACCAATCGTTCTGAGATACAGGTCCGCATCCAGATAGTCAGGGCCCATTACCTCGGCTAGCATACCGCGACCCTGTCGCCGCGCCATATCCATCTGCCATAAACGGTCCTGCGCCTGAACATATCCGAAAGCGAAGTACACATCATGATCGTGTTCCGCGTAGATGTGGGGAACACCCCATGAGTCACGGATTACAGTAACTGGTGCAAGCAGTTGACCTGGAGCCCGAACCTCTTGGTATGATGGGTGGTCTGCTGTCAATGGAACCGTCCAAATTCCGTGGAAAGGATCTACGAGATTCCCCAGTGGTGGAATGATATCGAGGGGAACTGACAGGATTAGCGCGACGCTGCAAACTAGGGCTATCGAGACAATTAGTTTACTAGCTTTGACCTTTTTTGAAGTCATCACAACCATATCCTTAGTGTAGGATATCATTATATGTGTATGAGCCTCGCTAAAAGCCATTAGGCTGAAATTCATCTCTGTCACAGATGACGAAGACGCTCAGCGTCAAAGGGGAGACCAG
>JAEOSX010000018.1 GCA_016840135.1 Candidatus Hermodarchaeota archaeon | reverse complement strand
TTTTTACTTTGTCAATTCACGCCGCTTGGGTCGAAGGTTCTTGCGGCGGCACCGCCGGCATTTCGTTGCTTTAAAGGGATTCTTAGCTCCACAATCTCTACAAATTGTAACATACAGTAGATGCGCGAGTGCAATGCGACGTTTTTCTGGATCAGCAACGGGCATAGGATTCACCTGTTTCGGTTGCGCTTCCCCGCCTTACCTTATAAAAATTCCTGAGATAAACATTAGGACTTGAGTAGGGTTTGCAACGCTTCATCAACATCGATGGGGCGCTCGATAACAGTTACGCTTGCATCTCGGAGAGCAGCCATCTTGCTATCCGCTGTGCCGCTCGTACCGCTGACGATTGCACCTGCATGCCCCATCCGCTTGCCCTTGGGGGCAGTGCGCCCCGCAACATAAGCTACAACCGGCTTGGTGATATGCTCTTTAATGTACTCAGCAGCCTCCTCCTCAGCTGAGCCTCCAATTTCGCCAATCATTACAACTGCTGAAGTATTATCGTCTGTTTCGAATAATCTAAGAGCGTCAATGAACGACATCCCAGTAATTGGATCGCCGCCTAATCCGATCGCAGTTGATTGACCGAATCCCGCTCCACTGAGGCTTGCTGCAACTTCGTAGGTGAGTGTTCCGCTTCGAGATATCAAACCAATCTGACCTGGTTTGAATACGTGGGCTGGCATAATCCCAAGTTTACACATTCCAGGCGAAATGACTCCTGGAGTATTTGGTCCAATAATATAGCTTCCCTGCTGATGTGCTAAAGCTACAAATTTCATCTCGTCATGAAGAGGGATATGCTCAGTGATTGCTACAACGACTTCAAGCTTTGCGTCCAGAGCTTCGTTAACAGCATCAGCGGCAAAACGGGCTGGTACAAAAATAATCGACGCATTAATCTCTGGGAATTCTTCTGTAGCTTCAATGACATTATCGAATACAGGAATTCCCTCTACTTCTTGTCCACCCTTACCAGGAGTTGTGCCAGCAAGAACCTTTGTGCCGTATCCACGCATTGCTTGAGTATGGAATTGACCTTCTCGTCCAGTTATTCCTTGAACCAGTACTCGAGTTTTATCATTAATCAAGACAGTCACTTTTCGCCACCTCTAGTTTTCTCTACTATGAGCTGTGCGGCTGCATCCATTGTTTCAAGGAAAGGAATGTTAGCCTTTTGTAATATCTCGGCCCCTTCCTTTTCTCTTGTCCCAATTAACCGGATTGCCATGGGGACTTCACGCTTCAGGGTCTTCTGAGAAGCCACTATTCCATTAGCCATCTCGTCGCACCGTGTTATGCCGCCAAGAATATTGATGAAAACACCTTTCACATCCGGGTGGGAAAGGACAATATCCAAGGCTTGGGTCATACGATCCGCAGTGGCTCCTCCTCCAACATCTAGAAAGTTCGATGGTTTTCCACCATAATAATGGACAGCATCCATTGTTGCCATCACAAGCCCTGCTCCATTACCAATAATGCCGATATCTCCCTTCAATTCCACGTAAGTCATACCCAATTCTCGGGCACGTAGTTCAAGTTCTGTCAGCTCTGCGACACCTTTCTCCAATCTTTCTGCTAAGGTTTTGTGACGGAAAAGGGAACTATCGTCTACATTGAGTCGGGCATCAGCTGCTATGTATTTCCCATCTGTTGTTACGATTAATGGGTTGATTTCAGTGAGTTCAGCGTCGTTATCAGAAAAAACTCGCCATAATTGCATTACAATCCTAGATAAGTGGAGCAGTGTTCGTCCTTTGAACCCTGCAGCTTTAACTAACCGGCGGGCTTCAAACTCGCGCAATCCCATAAGCGGATTGACCGCTAATCTAGCAATTTTTTCTGGGTGCTCCTTAGCCACTTTCTCGATATCAACACCACCCATTCCACTACAAATTGCCACAGGTCTGCGATTTGTTCTATCAACCGTAATCCCAAGATAGATTTCTTGGGAAATATCAAGGCATTCCTCGACGAGGAGGCGATTAACTAGATGTCCGTGAATTTCCATTCCAAATAGTTTGTCAGCAAGTGAACGGGCTTGCTTGGGTGTTTCAGCACGTTTAATACCGCCTGCTTTCCCGCGTCCACCAGCCAGTACCTGTGCTTTCAGAATTACTGGGCAGCCTAACTCTCGAGCTACCTGTTCAACCTCATCACTACTCTGAGCTACTCTACCACGTGGAATTGATAATCCAACTTTTTGAAACGCTTCTTTTGCTTCAAATTCAAACTGCCGCATTTTGACACATCCTCTCTCAAGTAGTTCGGGTAGTCCATGTAGTCAAGATAGTGTGTGTAGATGTCGATTCGACTCCTACGATGTCTGCAACCTTTGATAGGAATTCCGCTAAATCAGCGCCACTGACTAAAACTACGATGTCCACAGATCCTGTGACCCGCTGGACCTGAAGTGGATTAAGCTGCTTTACCTTTTCCTGAACTTCCATACGGAATTTAGGTTGTACTTTAAGAAAGACTAATGCTTCGTCCGTTGATTTACCAAGCAATCGTAAGCAATCAGGTGATAAATCGATGAAACCTCGGCCTGTTCTGATTAATTTCAGGGAACGAAGCTTCCGGAGATGATTACTTAGGGCTTGACGAGTGATCTTTAATTCTTTAGCTAACTGGGCTTGTGTTTTTACAACGGTTTGATAAGACACAGGAATACTAGCATAGAATAACTTGCGTAGTATTTCCAGTTGCCGCTCTGTAAGACGAACTACTCTATCAACTAGCTCCATTCTTTTACACCGAGGAACCGCAGTCTTCCGAATTCAAACCCCGCTTTTTGAGCCTTTCGAATGTAAAGTTTTTTTAACAAATATGACAAGGCTAGATGGGAAGCTTTTTTAGAATTCGTCTGTAGTCTTCTCCCAAAGTATTCCGTTGATGTCCTCCTTTGAGGTTTATATTGTGAAGACCACATTGTGCTCAATCTGTCTAAAGAATTATCCACTTGTCTGTGTTAACTGTCAAGAAAAAATAGATAGCGGCGAAATCTCGGAGCTTGACGTTAGGGTAATCCGAGTTTTCATGAATCTTGAGAAGAGTTTCCCGCCCCTGAAAGAAACAACTTTCTTACGCGCAATACAAACAAACGGATTGATTATAGTTCTTGTGTCTCGGGGAGATGGTCGTAGATTACGTCCAATTCTCAGAAAAATTCTACGTCTTGCTGAAAAAGAGCTCGATTCCATTGTCCGTGTTGTTGAGGAAAGTAAGAATCCCCAGCAAATCCTCCGTGATCTAATTCGGCCTGTTCGAATATTGGGGATAAACACGATTTGGCTTCCTGATAATAGCTTTGAACGCAAAGTACGCATAAGTAGCCGTGATCAATCCCGTATTCATCTCGATATCACTCACCTTGAAAAAATCGTATATGAGCTAAGTGGTGAGCGTATACGCATTTCTTTCGATTAGATGAGTAAGATTGCTAAAATGTAACTTGACTTCATAGTTGAGTAATAAGACGGGGCTTAATGAACTCCCGTAGTATTATTGAAGCGTAACTACCTTTCTGCAAATCAAAACTAACTATCACTTCAGGGTCATTTCCTTCATTAATTAAGGATTGAAAATTAATAGGCTTAACTTGAAGTGATCTAAACGACCCGCGCGAGCTAAACTCAGGGAGGTCAGTAAAACGGAAATGGGCTGGCGTTACTTTCTCGTCAGCAATCAGTTTATTCAAGATTTCCCCCATCGCTCCATTAAATACGATGTTCTCGAAGTCGTATCCTACTAGTGGAACCACGATTTTGTAATGCCCTTTCTGAACCTTCTCATCAAAAATATCGAGTTTTTCCTTAGTGACCATCCGAACTGAGTAAATTTCACCCGAAACGGGCATCACAAAGTCCCCTAGACCTGGTTGTGTAAGAGAAATACCCTGTTTCACCCGCTCACTTACAGCTCTGTTAAAGAGATAGGATTGGAATGCATGAACATATAATCGTACTAGCCCCTTTGGCAACACTCTGAGACTACCTTGAAAGTCGCCTGGATGTTTGTCAAGGTAATGGGTTACTGCCCGTTCATAAGACCTATTTTTGTGTCGTCGTGGATACTCCCACAACTCCCCTTCTCTCTCAACATCTTCCATGGATGAATGGGGGGCTTCATCCCTCCTTTTAGTAAGAATTTTGAGGGCTTCCTCGAGGTTACCGAGTATGATCTGTTTACCAATCAAGTGTGTTGTGGGGTTGATAATCCCAAACCGCTGAGGGCCAAAAAAATTCAAGATACCTCCGTTTTGCATATAGGAGTTCATTATTTCAGCAATTCGAGCTCTCGCTTCTTTCGCTTCAAAGGTTCTAATTGTGATTCGGAATCTATTTCCAAAGTGTGCACCAGGGAGGAAGGGTTTTGGAACTCGGTGTGGGTGGAGGATTCTTATCTTAGTAATTGGCTGTGTAACAAGGTCGTCGTGCGTTCCTCTATAGAGAGTAACCCGTTGTGATGTTAGGGCTCGGCGGTCTTTTATGCCTGCATACGAAAAACGCTTGTAACTGATTCTTAATACCTTACTTAGGAGTCGAATTGCTTGAATAGTATCGATATTTCGCTTTACTAGATAAAACGCGATAAACTTTCCTGGTTGGTCTGGGAACTGCTTCTTTGTCGGTTCGAGAGGTGCAACGCTGCCATCTGTCCCTATCTCTTGAACAATGAAGTCCTCGGGATGAACCCGTAAACGCCCGCCTATCCCCGGCGGATCTGTTGAGAATACGTCGATACCGATAGTTGCATCGAACGCTTTTGCCTCCATTGTTACACCTCCCCTACTTCACAACAAGGGTAGATCACTTGTAACCTTGTCTACATCGGCGTTTGGTGCGGGTCCGATACCTAGTGCAGTTAACGTTCCAGGTTTAATCTCGGTTAGTCCACGATCACGAATGGCTACACAGGGTAGACCTAGCTTCACTGCTTTCTCTCTGATTGCCAGTAATCCCTCCTTACTAGCCACCTTCACTGCTACTTTCTTTTGCCCCTCATTTAACCATTTACGCCACCAAGAAGGATGGTGACGTCGGGCTTCTTCCGCAGCGGACACCGCTGCGTGCGCTGCCTGAACTCCAATTTTTCCTCGGCTCATCTTCAAATCAGTTCTTATCACTAGTACCTGTTTGTAATCAAAGTTCATTGGGTTGTTTTTATGTCGCTGGAGTTTACCGCAGAGCCGCGTTCTTACATTCAATACATTGACCTCCTGTTTGCAGAGGATTATTATTCAAATTAGTAAACGGAGTTGGAAATACTTTATCATATTTCTGATTAATGACATATACGATAGTCAGAAATATACAGAACTTGTCTCACTTGAACATCTAAGTGATTTTCTATCGTGAAATTACAAGTCCATATAATGTAAATATTTTCTAACCTCCTGTATGACATCTTAAGTAGCTATGTTGTCTCTGATAACTCTAGGTGTTTTGGATGGACGCTGAAGTTATTGTCATTGGAGCGGGTCCTGTGGGAGGACTCGCTGCGCGCCAGCTTGCTAGACTAGGGCTTTCGGTGCTTCTCCTCGAAGATCACAAACAAGTTGGTCGGCCCGTTCATTGTGCTGGACTTATCGGTATCGAGGGATTGCATGGCTTGGGCGTTCATCCTGAAAAATCAGTTGTCATTAATCGCGTCTGTGGCTCTGTTCTTCATTCTCCCTCAGGGTTTACTCTGACTGTTGATAAGGGTAAACCTCATGCCTATGTTCTTCACCGTGATTTATTAGATCAACAAATTGTGCGTGAAGCAGAAATGGCAGGCGCAAAACTGCTTCTGGGTAATCGTGTGATTCGTTGTCAGCTATCACAATCTGGTGTCAAATTGACTGTCCGGAAAGGCGGCACTAAGAGGGAGTTCAGGGCAAATCTCGTTGTTGATGCTGAGGGGATTAGTGCCCGCCTTGCTCGGCAAAATGGTCTTCCAGGTCCTCGGAAATCGTTTATCCTTCGCGCGCTCCAATACGAAGTTTCGAATGTGTCACTGCCAACAGATAGGGTTCATCTCTGCTTTGATAATCGGTTTGCACCAAAGTTCTTCCAATGGATTATTCCGCTAGACGCGCATCGAGCAAGAGTTGGTTTGGCAAGTGCCGGTAGCAAAGTTCGAAAATCCCTGGAAAAGTTCCTGTCTCGAACACCAATACTCAAAGATGCACAAATCGATAAACGGTACGGGGGGTTGGTTTATTCAGGTGGACCCTCTGGAAAAAATGTGGTGGAGAGGTTCATAGCTGTAGGGGACGCAGCTGGTCAAACTAAGGCAACCTCGGGTGGTGGTGTTGTCTACGGAGGACGTTGTGCAATTATTGCTGCAGCCAGTATCCAGCGGGCTCTACGAAATGGACGGTACCATCACAAGGAGTTAGCCAATTACGATAAGCAATGGAGGCGAGCATATGGCAGACAGTTTAATCAAATGGCGTTACTTCGGCGCGTTATCAACTGCCTTAACAACAAAGAACTGGACAAACTGTTTCAGGTAACCCAGCAAAGCAGTGTACGTGAACTCGTTGAAACTAAGGGTGATATTGATCAGCAAGGTCGCCTAATCACTGCATCACTGACAAACCCCTTCTTGTTAGCTCAACTAGCGAAAATCTTCCTTTCGAAAGTGAAGTTTCTACCAAAATTATTATGGGGCTAAAGGGGGGCGAGGTAGCTAGTACTCCCTCCAAGTTTGACTGCATTCGTAGCATCTATAGAATGTTGTCATTCCCTCGTCTCCAGAGCGTGTTTGCACCTGCCAATAATAAGCTAATTTGTGTCCACATTTCGGGCAAATTGCGCGGACTGTGGGCATTGGACGTTGCTTAGCAAGTTCTTCATCGATCACGACGGTTTCATCTTGTGGTCCATGTTCTATTCTTTCTTTGATACGATATGCGGCTTTTACTTTAGTTGTAAGTGGTTGTGTATATCCACATAGCTTGCATACTAGTTTCTTTCTCTTACCAACTTTTTTGGGTGTGAGCAAGGATTGGCAGTCTGGGCAGAACTTCACTTGTTATCGTCTCCTGTTCAGCTGTTTTATTAAGCTTGAAGAAAATTACGTTAATAATCTATTGGCTTTTTCTGGTACTTGCAGATTGTTCATCCTGACAAATATTACGAATCAAAGCAGCAAAAGCTGTAACGACGGGCTGAACCTGCGTTTGTCCCAACTCCCTATTCTCTGTAGCATGTTTAATTTCCCGTGCTAGGAGTGTCACTGCTTCTGGTATGTCTAGGCTACCTCTAATCCATTTATAGGCAATCAAGGCTTCTACACTGTCGCCAAGACCATGGGCGTCTAGACGGGAGGGCGCAAGATGCCGCAGGTTAGACAATCTTAGTGCTGCTGCAAGAGTCTTTCCTGAAACCTTCCCTCCTCCAAATCGCTCATTTACTAGAGATTCGGCTAAGGAATATAGTAAATTTGCTAGGGAATCTCCTAGTCTTGCGAGGTCCTTACGTCTCACTGCAGATTCAACTGAATTAACTCCGTGACTCTTAAGCAGGTGCTGAAGCTTGCTTAAAACATCCACGTTTTTACTCGGCCTCCATGCCTTTCCGAAATGCTGTACGAAGTTCTTCAACCCGTTTAATCAGCTTCTGTGCCGCATTAACAAATACTTTGATAGGTTTCGCCTTTCCATCAGTGCGAATAATAAATGTAGCTGTTCGGATTAGAGGGTGGGGGAGCGAGTAACCAGCAAAGGTTAGATGCTTGTCTTCAAAGAGAATTTCCCTTAAGGGATTGCATATTGTGTGCCCAGCATCGTGGAGTTCCAATTCTAGTTCTTTGGTTGTATTCTTCGTGATAATAGCTTTCATCGGTGGTTAGTCCTGGTTATGCTTCCTTTTAGTTCGCTGAAGGTTTGTTACACAGCTTTTAAAACTTGCTTTTAGTTTCAGTTACGACCTTTCTTCAGAGTGTCTGATTTCACTGAAGATATCTCTTGCATTTCTAATGCTGCGGCGAACTACTTCCAAGCCTCCTCGAAATATAAGCGTGATACCTCGGGGGTCCGCACGGATTTGAAGTTCGCATTTGATTTTCTTTCTTATTTTATCGATAAATATTACCTGATCACTGGCTTTTGTAATCGGGAAGACTAGGATTTTCTTCGTCCAACGTGCCAAGCTGCAAGATTGCCCCCATAACTTAACTTCAGGAGGTCGGTGAATCCGATTTATCGGCGTGCATTAATTCATAGATTTTACCGTAGTCTTTTGAGAGCTTACGCTGTTCTACATTCCCGCAATTACTACATGTTAACCTTCGGTTTTGATGTATTAGAGAATGACCGCATCTACTGCAGAGGGAATGAATAACACCCAAACGGGGGCCAACCGTGGACAAGCGTGCCATTCCTAAAACTTGTTTCTGTACTCTAGCAATAACGATGTCTCCTGGTCGAAATAGGTCTCTCATTTGTTCCACATACCCTGCAGCGGCATTTTTTATGTAAATAGAGCCAGAGTAAGGTATGGGGCAAGAATTACCGCTAACTTGGAAAATATTAATGATGACAGCCTTTTTCCCGACATGCTGCACTTCACCAATAATGATGTCGTTACGCTGGGGGAAAATAGGGGTTCTCGTAATTGCCTCAATGTGAATTTTTCGTTCGCTCATATCAATTCGGACGAGGCCAGTGACACTAGCATAGATTATATCATCTTGATCTTGGAAGGTACCGGGTCCTGGAATAAATTCTTCGATAACACCCAATCGGTCTCCGGGTAGAACGCGATCTCCATCTTTAATACGTTTGTTAGGCATAGAGTTAAACTTCCGCTTTTTCAATTCGATAGAAGTCGACGCGAATAACGTGTCTCTGTTTTTCATGAAACCGTAATGTGGCTGCTAATCCCATACTCATTTCCTGAATGAATGTGACACGCCCTCCAAAGTCAGAAACGAACTTTGTGATGAAGCTTCTTCCTCCCTTGGATGCCTTATGCAAAGAATATATGACATTCGCTAATTCAAGTGCTTTTCTTAGGAATGGTCGATCTGCATGAGCTTGTTGAACTCCAAAGGGCGCATTCATTAACACCGTGTCCGCCCTACCTTTGAGCGTCTTCACATCTTGCGCGACGAACTCTATCTGATCGTACACACCAAGTTGTTGTGCGTTGCGTTTAGCGACTTTTAACACTTTCGAATCTATATCAACAGCAACAACTCGTTTTGCACCAAGTAGAGCGCTTGCAATAGCTAGCCGTCCAGGTCCACAGCCTAAATCGTAAACAACGCGTCCCTCAATATCACCATAGGTCGCTGCAGTGAATACCATAGTTGCCGCAACTGAATCAGATATTTCATATTGCTCAAACTCTGCACAAGGCTCAGGAAATCCTTCTAATTTACTAAGCAATATCTCTAGTCTCTTCCTGGGTAAAAGTGCCGACACATCTATCGCTCTTTTTTAGTATCAAAACAGTATTGAAGGGATTTTAATCTGACCTACAACTTAGAATTAGAATGTTGGAGATTGGATTCCGTGTCAAATCAATACGAAATCACTAAAGTTCGAGCCTTAGAAATTCTTGATAGTCGTGGTAATCCGACACTACAAGTTGAAGTCTTTACAAGAGGTGGTCGTGGCCTTGGGATGGTTCCATCTGGTGCTTCTACTGGTGAGCACGAGGCAGTTGAACTTCGAGATGGTGACGCAACACGTTACGCAGGTAAAGGTGTGCTAACAGCAGTAAGTAATGTGGAAAAGGAGATTGCGAAACCGCTTATAGGTCTTGACTGTCGAGAACAAGCAAAAATCGATGAAATACTAATTAGTATTGACGGGACTCCTAACAAATCGCGATTGGGTGCAAACGCGATTCTTGGTGTTTCACTCGCAGTGGCAACAGCTGCAGCGCGCTGTAAAAACCAACCTCTTTACAGGCATCTACGGTCTCAGAAGCAGTATGTACTGCCCGTTCCAATGTTGAACATCATCAATGGTGCAAAACATGCAGGAAATCAGCTTGCTATTCAGGAATTTCATGTCATGCCAGTAGGATTTACCGACTTCCTTGAAGCATTACAGGCGGGAGTGGAGATATATCACATCCTTAAGGAAGTACTAGTGAAACGCTACGGGGCAGCAGCGAAAAACATCGGGGATGAGGGAGGCTTCGCGCCTCCAATGACTGAGAGTCGAGAAGCATTTGATGCTATACTCTATTCGATTGAAGAGGCGGGTTATACTCCAGAGAAGGAAATTGTACTGGCAATCGATGCGGCTGCCTCCGAGTTCTACACTAATAACAGATACTTAATAGATGGGCACCAGCTAACCTCAGCAGAGCTAAGTGACTACTATCATAGAATGTGTAAAGAATATCCCCTATTTTCAATAGAGGATCCATTCAGTGAAAATGATTTTGACAGTTTTGCGACTTTAACAAAAAGGGTTGGAGAACAGGTACAGGTTGTTGGTGATGACCTTTTTGTCTCTAATCCTGAGCGAATACAGCGTGGGATAGATATTGGTGCAGGTAATGCGCTCCTCTTGAAAGTTAATCAAATCGGCACCTTAACTGAAGCAATACAAGCGGCTGACCTAGCAGCAACTAATCAATACGGAGTAGTTGTCAGTCACCGGAGTGGCGAAACAGAAGACACGTTCATCGCTGACCTTGCAGTAGCCCTTTCTTGTGGGCAAATTAAAACGGGCGCGCCTGCTCGAAGTGACCGGACTGCTAAATACAATCGCCTTATCGAGATTCATCACGAGCTGGGGTCTAACGCTAGGTTCGCTGGTAGTTCGTTTCGTTTTCCGTTAACAGGCTAGCTCCTTACCAGGAATTATAGAACCTCTGAAATCCTTAGAGTAGGAACGATATGCGAGAAGAATTAATGCTGCAGCACAACTGAAAATACCCACTTCTAACATCCAAAGCGCTTCAAGGGGAAAAGAAAGCAGGATTAGACTACTAAGGAAGGGCACGAAGAAGGCGAATAAGCTGGGTAGTGTCAGAAAAACTGCAAATACACTGGCAAGGTTCTCTCGGGGTGTCAAATCAGTGATTAGGGGATACTTTGACGCATACCACGCTGCAATTCCAACTGCTCCACTCATTAAGAGCATGAGCAGCTGCCAAAAACCTCGTGAGAAAATAAGAGCCAAGTTTATGAAGGGTAATATGAGGAAACCGAGTGCGCAACGCCACCTGCTTCCACGATCAGCATATCTTCCAAAGAAAAATCCTAGAGGAATGAAGAGCACACCATATATCAGTAACAAAATACTGTAAGCGTCGATTGGAACTCCTACTATCCCTGTTATTATGAAGATTTCAAAAGTAGTGCTAATACTATAACCTACGCTCTCGAGAATTGTTATAACTAGTAGTAATCGAAGTGCTGGTGAGGTACGCAGTGTTGTATGAAGTCCATCCAAGAAAAGCCGCTTACTTTTGGGTGTTTTCCTAGTTGTGTCTGTATCTCCTTGGTTAGGACGAATAAGAAACGCAATCACTCCACTGTTAATTGTTAGGCAGATAGCAGTGAGAAGTAATCCTGTTCGCATCATGCCCACGAACCCAAGTAGGCTAAGTAAGATATGGGTGCTCACGATTGGGGCAGTAAATGCGGCAGCATTCACAGCTACTGTCCGTGTACCCGATGCTAAGCCTCTGTGTTCTCGCTGAACATCACCAAAATAAATTGAATTCATACAAGGCGCACCAAGACTAGAGAATGTCATAAGCACAAGACCAAGGATTATGATGGCGATACTACTAGCAAGGGCGAAAATAGCGTAGCCTACTGCTGTAATCAAAATGCTTGAAACTACAATCTTCTTTTCTGAATAGGCAGCTCCTAGATGACCACCTAAAAAAGAAAATAAAAGACCAAGTCCAAGGGAAACCGTTGAGATGGTACCTACGAGGAGGAAGCCTCCATACATATTGATGAATAGGTTCTTCCAAGATGATACTAGTCCTGCTGAAAAAAACCAGCTAGCAGAAACGCCTAGAACCACTCTACTATTTCTTGGAATTGTCTTTAGATCAGTGATGATACTAGCCATGGCTGGGTCAATGTTCTAGAACTAAATGACTACTTAAAGTCCTAAACAGGTATCGGAGAAAGGGGTCGTATTATTCCCTCAAGGAAGATTTTTCGAGGTAATTATCGGTTGATTTCTAGCTCAGCCCAACTTTGGTCACTAGTTCGGGTGGATCTGCACGGTCTAGACGAACAGTGCAGGGAGTTGGTAGTTTCATCTTTGCGCGGCGAAGGGCATCCTTGGCAATTTGTAGGTGTTTGAAGTCGACTTCTAGAGTGAGTACGGGCTGTCCTGGACGAACTCGTGCTGCTAGCGAAAAGGGCTTCCCGAAGGCACGTCTCATCCCTTCTTGGATTCTATCAGCGCCGGCGAAGGCCATCATTCTTTTTTCACGAAGAATTTGATGGGGATAAACGCGAACCCAAAGAAAGTAATTCTCAACAGTAATACTTCGGTTTAGATAACGGTTGGCTGCGATTCGCATCGCCTCCAGCGCCTCATGCCGAATCTGTACTGCCTCATCTGTAGTAAGGCTCAATGTTAGTTGAAAATTACGGTTCTTCTTCTTTCCCATCCGGAATAACACTAATTTGCGCCCAGGAATTCTCTTAATGTATTTGTGCCGTGTGTAGGGTGGGCGCTTGATTTGACGATAGCATTTACCAGGTCTTACCATAGCATTGAGCCTCCAGCATTATATTGAGGAGTGGTATCAGCAAATCTCCTAATCTTATTAATCTTGCGTGGATATACCATTAAACGCTCGGATTTATTTACCGCTGGTAAAGATTTGGGTGATGTCCTGATCCTCCAACCGAAAAGCGAGCCCTACCTTCTTACGCTTCATCCGCCCACCTTCTCTAAAAACAATGGCGTACCGAAAACTAACTAGAAAATCACTATGAAGGCGAGAGGCAAGCTCCTCAACAAGCGCGCCCTCAGGTAAAATAATCGGCTTATCAGCAACCTCACCAGACGTCTTCCGAGTATAAACACGAATCACACCCAGTCCCCGAAAAATACCCGCCGCAGCAGCCTCAATTCCTTTATCCTTCTCCACTGAAACCGCAAAAACTTCAAAATCACTACCATATCGATTACGAAGCTCCTCGAAATGAACTGAGCTATCACTCGCATCACCCTTAGTACCAATCACAATAGCAGGAGCATAGCGAGTCCTACTATCAATTACCTCAACAAGATCGTCAAGAGTTGCTGGTCCCTTAAACTGCAGAGAACAATTATGAACCCGCCGCATATGTAGTAACTGATGAATAAGATCAGGATTGCCTTGGAAATGAGTCTGACCAATGATGTGGAATCCACCGCTACCCGTTTTCGTAAACCGAATCGGTGGAGGACTTTTGTTCAGTATAATCCTGGACTTCTCTAGCAGCCCAATAAGGAACTCCATCTGAGATAAAGGCGGTTTGGAAAGATCGACAACAAGAACAATGAGATCCGCATTGCGAATCCCACCCAGAATTTGGCGACCAATACTACTCTCCTCAGCTCCTTCAAATAGGGCTGGCATCTCAATAACTTGGATGCCACTACCCCCAAACTTCAAAACTCCTGGCTCAGGTAGCTGGGTTATGAATCCGTAACTACCTACTTTTGCCTTGGCGCCAGTGAGCCGATTCAGCAGCGTACTCTTACCGCTACTAGCAAGCCCCACCAACACTACCTGGCCCGCACCCTCCTTAGGCAAAGAATAAGTGGGACCACCAGTCCTCAGCTTACGTCTAGCCCTGCGTTCCTCCAACTCGCTACGTAGAACAACCAACCTGTGTCGGTAGGTAGCCACCATCTTCTCGCTCGATTTACACTCGACTCGATTTACATACGATTCGATTTGTGCTTCGGTATAAGCGAGATGAATTTCTCGAGTTTCTCGATCCTTTCTTCTAGGGTGGTGGCTTCTTCGTACGCTCTTTTCGCTGCTGAGCCTTCAGAGGTCAGGTTAACTGGCATGGTTCACCATCTCGTTTCAGGGAAGACGGATTCTAAAACCTTTCAGTTGTCGGTCGGCGGGGTTGACGACCTTCAAATAAGAGAATGTTTTCGTAAAAGAAACGCTTCTCCGCTTTAATAGTTGAATAGTGGAACAAGGTGTCTAGTATTTGATGGGTTTTTTCCGGGTTGGAAAGTGAGGATTGTATAATAAGAACTCGCCCGTCTTTTTCTAGAAACTCCGTGCATTGGGCGAGGAAGGCATCTATCACTTCTCGTCCGTCAGGTCCTCCGGACCATGCACCATCATAAGCAGGGTCCTCTCTGGTTTCTGGTAAGTAAGGTGGATTAATGGCAATTACGGAGAATCGTTCTTCTCTTTGAATTGGCTCAAATAATAGCCCTTGGCGTATGTCGATTTTATCAAGGAGGTTGGCTCTCCTGGCGTTCTCTTGAGTGTTTTGAACTGCAGCTAGTGATTTGTCAGTCGCTACAACTGTCGCTCCTTTTATTGCGGCAATAATGGATACTAGTCCGCATCCACAACCGATTTCAAGCAGCTTCTCGCCTGGAATAATGTCGAGGTATTGACAGAGTAAGAAGGTGTCGTCAGCGGGCTCATAGACTCCATCATTTACAATGACTCTAACATCAGAGAAGGATGATTCTACTGGGGCCAATCGGATTCCACCTTGTGTATGATGTTGGCGATTTCTGCAATTTCTTCTGGATTAAGCTCCTCTACTCGGTGGTCTAGCCAAAGTATTTTACGCTTTATTTCTTCAATGATATTTGGTTTTAATTTCCTTTCTTGTAGGAGTGCGGTAAGGGGAGTGCGGATTTTTTTTCTACGCTGATTAAAGAGAGATATAACAAGCTTGGTGAAAAGCGAATCATCCATCACAATAAACGCTGGTTTTGTACGTAGTCTAATCCGGACTAGAGCGGAGGTGACTTCAGGAGGTGGATGAAAGCAATTGGGTGCTACATACTCCAGAATCTCAGATGAGGATTTGTAGGCTGCCATCACAGTTAGTCTTCCGTAGGTCTTCGACCCAGCAGAAGCGATGAGGCGCTCAGCAAACTCCCGTTGAAGCATTAAAATTGCTGTTTTGATTCCTGAAGGCAGGAACTTGAAGAGTATTGGCGATGAGATGCCAAAAGGAAGATTCGCTACTAGTTTTGTAGCAGAGGGCCATTCCTCTTTTACAGCGTCGCCGCGGATGAAAGTGATATTGGTGGTTCCTTCAAACTCCTTCTGAAGGGCGTTATGCAACACGGGATCCTTCTCGATAGCATACACATGTTGAACAAGTTCTGCTAAAGCTCGCGTTAATGTACCAATACCCGCCCCAATCTCGAGTACGGTGTCAGTCGGGTTCAAATCTGCATAGTCTAGAGTTCGAGATAGGACCTGTTCACTAATAAGAAAGTGTTGTCCCAGCCGCTTCGTTGTTGTGATACCACGGGTACGAAGCCAACGCCGTGTTTGTGTGAGAAGCCCCTCCGGTGGCATTCTATTTCTAAGTCCTTCCCATCTCTCTATCGGTAGCGGGTTTTCTCGTGAAAAGGCTATATTTGTCTTCGCGTTGAAGTTCAGACAAGATTCGTTTGACTATAAGATCCTTTGGTGATCTAATATGTGTGCGCTCTGCGATATCTTGGAAACTAGTGAACAATGCTTTCTGGCGTTCTTTGAGAATTTGCCACATGTACTTCTTCCCGATACCTGGAAGTAGTTCGAGACTATGCATCCGAGTTGTTAAGGGTCTTGAATTATTAAAGAAATCAACAAAACGCTGTTCTGATTTCCCTACAAGCATTTCAATGATAAATGGAAGCTCACTTCGTGCTGTTGCTGTTAAATCCTCATAAGGAATACGTCTTTTAACGTGGTCAATTTTTTCTCGTTTATCGCGACCGATGAAAACTGTCTCGTGTGGCTCAAATCGCGCGCCTCTGCGAGGAACTAGCTCAAGGAGAGTGAAGTAGGTGTCACCAATAGCTTGTACGATAGGTTCTTTCCTGAAAAGCGGTCGTGTATCATCTGGATAGCCGCGTGGAAGAAAGTCTAAGACAAATGCGTACTCTTCAAATTTCTTTATTGGACGTGACATCTTAGCCCCTCAAGGATATTGGATGAAATCAACGGATTTCTCTTACTGTTTTCTAATCCTCTTTCTCTTTTGCCTCAGCTTTCTTTCTGGGAGCTTCTAGGATTTCCAGTATTTTTGCTTGTTCTTCTTCTGAATAGATACGAGGCGCTTTCGCTAGGAATGAAGTTAGTTCCTCTGCAGTCGATGGAGCGATGTCAACAAGTTGTATTGCTAGCGGTTCCTCCATATCGAACTTCTTCACTAATTTTTTTACTATGGATCTTGTTGTGCGTGCAGTGAGCGGGGAGAATCTGATTGTATGCTCAAGTGTAACGCGTTGTATATAGCTTAGCTCGGCTTTCCTTCCCCGTTTTGTGAGGGATTGTTTTACCTCTGCCAATGTAAGTGGTTCTGCTTCAAGAATCTTCTTCATCTAGTTTCCCTCGATTACTAGTTATTTTGGTTGATCACCGCTGTAAGGACGAAAATGTTCTGGCCTGATAATCAGTAATTTCTCTCTTTTACCCAACGTTGCAGTAACCTCGTACGCGTTCCCTCTTCTAGCTTTGATGATGCCTACGCGTCCGTGGAATCGCCGGTGTGGTTGTCCACCATGGACTGAAGGGTCAATAATAATTTCTACACGCTGTCCTTTTTCATAAGTGCGTAGAAGTCTACCCAAGGATGGTAATCCGCGTTTTCGAGGGTTTTTTGTCATCAGCTTTCTGCTACCGACGCGGTAACCATGGCTGCGCTTCACCATAATGATCAACTCTGTTTTTTCTTGGAGGTGCCAACGTGGTCGAATGTTCTTTTAAAGATTATTACTCTACTTGTAATTTGCTTGTGATGTAAAACACTTCTTCTACATATTCGCTATTAGGCGTCATTGGATGCTTTTGATTTCATCTTTGGAGTTCTTCCTCAGGCAGATTTACATCAATCACATCTAATCGGATGCACTTGATGGGCTTTCCGAGAATTTCAGCAATGCTTGGTGTTGTACGATCATTATCGCCAGATATGAATTCCTTTATGTAAAGCCCTCCTTGGCAACGTATCAAAAGGGTTACCTTATCATTCTTCAAAGATGTGACCGTTAATTCGTATATCTGCTTCCTCCGTACTTTATCAGCTCGCCTGTGGAGTACTCGCTGTGGTGTACGCTGCTTTATTTCAAGGGGCATTGGTATTGCTTCGAGTTTTTGCCGTTCTTCTAGGAGAAGTGGTTTTTCAGTTTGCGTGATTACCTTGTAAGTTTTCTCAGTGGTCGCTGAACTGCTTTTGAGAAGTTTAACCATCTCCTTATTCGTAAAACGTAACTGGCTAACTTCAACTTTTCCTTGTGCATACTGATTTATTTTCTCTATTGCTGCCTCAAGGTCGATGCTCCGTTTTCTTGGTGTCATAATTTCTATTACAAATGGACGTCCCGTTCCCAACATACATGCATCGATATCTTCTCGACCTGCTCCGTGGAATTTCACGCTTTTACCTTTGGTCACTTCGAGTAGTGGTGCGGCAATTAATTCTTCAACAGATTCAGGGTACATCTTCCCTGTCCCTTTACATCGGGTACACCCTTGTCCTAGACACTCACGGCAGGGCCATTTTGTTTGTGGAATTCCTCTCTTAAGTTTCCGATATCGACCATAGATGAAAAGCGAGTTCACTTGTAGCTCTACTGTGAATGATGGAATATGCACTACAACAACGATGCTTGGCGATTTGAAGTCAACTGGAATGTCAAGTTGTTCAATTACAATTTTTCCAATTTCTCGGTTTATTTCTGCTTTCAACGGTTCTCCATTTTCTATCTGAAGTTCGCTTCGTAATTGCTCCTCTCTTTCGACGAAGTCAGGTGAGATTTTTGAGCCAAGAAGGATGGAGGCAGCCTCCCATCCGTTCAGTTTCTGAATCGCTAAATTGGCAATTTCCTCCAGTTGTTCCATTACACCAAGGCAAATGCTGCACTGTTTAACGGTGGTAATTCCAGTTATCCCCTCCTTCTCAAGAAACTGTAGTGCAGGTAGAAACATTCCTTTCTCAGCTAATCGTTTTAAACAGGTGCTACCGCGTTTTCTATCCTTTTGATAAGTTTCAGTACTCACTAATAGTAGGAGGGTTTTGAGGGCATTCCCGCGCATCCTGTTTGTCAAGCCATAACCTAGGATGGCAAATTGCCGACCAAGACACCAGTCGCACAATGGATACCGAGCTAACAGCTGCTCAGCTTTCCTCAGTAATTTACTTGCAGTCATTATTCAGCAACATCAGATAGTTCATTTCATTATTTTTCTTTTGTCCAGCTAATCAAATCAAGCTCGTGTATTATCTCCAGAATTGCAAGATCTCGTCTGTGATGGTCCTTGTAGTGTTTTCCAGAAAAGGAATCAGTCCATTGGGAAAGCGGCTCCTCGGATAATGGACAGTACATCACAATATTCTTGAAACTGCAAACGGTTCTCTCCCAGCTAGAACGCTTACCTGGAAAGAGAAGTAAAGATTCTTCACTGGTTAATTGAGACAGTGTTTTCTCAGCACCAGAGGTACTGATTCGAAGACCTCGGGGAGTACGCTGCTTCCTTTTCTGTAACGTTTCTTGTCCTTTCATTAGAAGGAGGAGGATTGAGCGTTCATCTGTTCCCATATATTGTATTGATTTAGGGTCTAAGTGGATTGACATAGGTCCAATCTTTTCAAAACAAATTACTAGGTGTACCCACCGGCGTAGATTGTGAGAAATGCAAAGAGCTGTTCGAACACAGTGCGCGATATCTTGGTACGGCTGGCATATTACTCCGATATCTAGTTCGGTCTTGGTGATTACAAATTCAGCGGGGGAATCAACTACAATGTTTAATGTTCGCACACTAGCGGCCACCCTTTGGAAGCTGTTGACCACCTACCATTCCAGGTAGACGCATTCCCCCCCGTCGCTTCCGAAGGGATTTAATGAGGCGTTTGGACTGACTATACTGGCGTAAGAGTTCTTTCACGTCTTTGGGTTGACAACCCGCACCACGGGCGATTCTGTCTGTCCGTGAACGATGGATGCACTTGGGAGTTTCCATTTCTTCTTCGGTCATCGATTTCATAATGACCTTCCATTTCTCTAGGTTTTCTGTTGCTGTTTGCTGCATTTCCTTGGGAACTTTATATCCAAGACCTAGCATGCTTAGAATTTTGCCTAGCGATCCCACCTTTCCCATTGCTTCCACTTGCGCCATCATATCCTTTAGCGTGAAACGACCTGACATTATGGCTTTTGCCAGCTCTCTCTCTGGCATCGCCTCAGCGTCTTTTACTCGTTGCAGCAATGATTCGAAATCAGCCATTCCGAGGAGTTGGCCAACGAATTTAGTTGGTACAAACTGCTCTATGGCATCAATTTTCTCGCCAGTGCCAATATATTTGATTGGTGCACCTGTAGCAGCAACTGCAGAGAGCGCGCCACCTCCACGAGCTGAACCGTCTAATTTAGTTACAATAATCGAACCAATGGGTGTTGCTGCGTGAAAGGCAGCAGCTTGTGTTGCTGCCTGCTGACCTAATGTCCCATCAACAACCAGGATGATTTCAGTTGGCTTGACGGCTTTTGCTATTTGCTGCATCTCTCGGATAAGTCCCTTCTCCTCTTTGTGACGACCAGATGTATCTACAATGATAACTTCAGTCTTCTCAGATGTGAAGTGTTTAACCCCTTTCTTTGCGACCTTGACTGAATCTTTCGCCTTCTGTTCACCGAAGAATGGCACATCTGCTTGTTCCGCAAGCTGACGGAGCTGGTCATAAGCACCTGGACGAAACGTATCGGCTGCTACAACGCCAACGCGGTGCCCCTTTTTCTTAATCAGTTTAGCTAGCTTACCAATAGTCGTAGTCTTACCACTCCCTTGGATTCCTACAACTAGGTACACATTTGGTTGTCCAGGTTTGAGGGTTAATGGAACAGCTTTCTCTCCTAGAATAGCAGTTAGTTCTTCGTAAACAACCTTGATGACGTATTCTCGACGGGAAATCCCTGGGGCAATCTCGTCTTTTAGGGAGCGTTCTTCTATACGTTTAGTTAGTTCCATAACTAATCGAACGTGAACATCAGCTTGGAGGAGTGCTCGTTGAAGATCTTTTACAAGTTCTTTGACTGACTTCTCATCAACTAATGGAGAACGAAGTAACTTCTGCACTGCAGCGTGGAGTGCTGATCCTAATTTTCCAAGAACCATGGTTTCTTCCAACTTCTATTAGTACGATTATGAATACAAAGTGTGAAGTATTAATGCTTTTTCTTCTTTACACTTAGCCAGAATCTAGTCAATCTAGTGTAGCGCCGGTAATTAATGGGAAGATTATAGTGGCGTCTCCGATAACGGTTTCAAAGGATGCTGTGGACTTCACCTTGCCCCACGAAATTCCCTCCTGAAGCTTTGCACCACTAAGGCTGCCGTCCTCATCATGAGCTGTTGTAATCTGAATGGCACTATCGAGTCCGCCTCGGAGTATATTCGCACCCAACGTGAAGTGTTTCGGTAACCCCCCTCCTAGAATCAGCGCCCCAACTTGCTTTGCCTCAAATATGTTATCATGAAGTAACTTCATATCTTTCAGTCCGTCAAGCTTGAGCTTCTGTAATTGACCAAATAGCGCTAGATGAAGACCTAGCATCGAGTCTAGGATTCCTGGACAGAAAACTGGCACATTTTGTAAATAGGATTGTCTAATGAAGGACTTGGGGTCATCTAACTGCTTACCGAGCTCAGCAATCAGCTCAGAGGGAGACATGCCTGATGCACGTTGTGTTTCAGGGATATTTCCTAACAACTCCCTTGTAAAGTCCTCGAGCTTCTCGAAAGATGAGGTTTCAACAAAGATGTCGCCAGCTCTCCCAATACGTCCCTCCGCTAGCTCACGGTCATCAACATTGAAGGAGCCCCTCACATGCTGTCCTCCTATTCCCTCAATTAAATCATGAACAACATTGGCTCCGTTAGTCACAATGATATGTATCCGTTTCTTCCGTATCAGATCTGTGATGATATTGCGTAATCCCCCCGCGATCATAGGCCCAGCCATTGACAAAAATACCAGATATTCATCGGATTGAAACATCTTTTTTACGATTTTTGCTGCTCGGGCTACTCTTCCGGCTCCTAAGACACCAGCACGATCGTATTGTGATACGAGCTCACAGAGGGTCATTCCAGGCTTTATTGTCATCTGTTTGACATTATGTTTCGTCATCGTGCAAATACCAGAAATCTGTTAATAGAAAAGGGAAGATTAAATCGGTTGTACTAGCGAGCACGGATTATTTTTCGGCGTTCCATAACAATCCAATACTCAACTTGTGCGCCCTGCACAATTCTTCCTTCAATCGAACCTTCATCAGGCATCGGCATCTCGAAATTCTCATAGTTTTCCAGGTCCATTAAGCCCAGCATAGGTGGTGTTGCGTCGGTGATGAAATTAATTTGCGCGACTCGTTTGTCGATGATTGGCGATTGGATTTTCGCGTCACCTGGTAAGACTATACTACGTTTCACCCCATCAAAAAAGCCTATAGCAATAATACGCACTTTTGCGTGTCCGTGTTTCCCTGACTTACTTTTCTCAGCACTAGCTACGCGGCACGGCTCTTCATCGATTAGGATGTAACGACCTACTTTTAGACCACTTGCTTCAAGAATCTTAATGGACATTTTCTGCCACCTTTTCGGTTAAAATGATAGAACTCACTTAAACTTTTAGGCTGGCTGTGGTAGCCAGGAATCTATTATAAACTTGAAGCGAGATGTCTCTTTGATGAAGACGGTTGGACTAGTAACACGACCTGATTTTGCTGCAGGTGAAAAGGAAGCCGGGCGGCTCCTAGCATTCCTAGAAACTAGAGAAGTTTCAGTACTTATGCCCAGTCACCTAGCGGAAAAACTAGACCGCCCTGAATTAGGCGTTTCTCTAGCGAACCTACATGTGGATTTTGTTGTAACACTTGGGGGTGATGGAACCACCCTTCATGCAGCACGATCTATCCCTCCTAGCATACCGATAGTTCCCGTGAACCTCCAATCTTTTGGGTTCCTCTCTGAATGTGAAATCGTAGATGCAGAGGTTCTTCTTAACCAAATACTGGCCGATGACTATGAAGTCCAAGAACTACTACGTCTCACTACCAAGTTCCAAGATAACAAACTCCCTGACGCTGCAAATGAGGTATCATTATTCCCTCAGAAACAAGGAAGACCTCCAGTGTTTAGACTTCAAATAGGGGAAGACTCGGTCAAATTTCGTGGTGATGGACTTGTTATCGCAACACCTAGTGGATCTACTGGTCATACCCTTTCATTAGGTGGACCCGTTATCCATCCTCTCATTGATGCTTTCCTGCTTGTCGCTGCAGCACCCTTACGAAACAGTATGCTTCCTCTAGTAATCCCTGCTTCAACAACGCTTCGTGTGCATGTTGGAACTATGTCTAATCTTGTTATTGATGGTGAGCTAGTACATCAGATTCCCTCTGAAGCTCCTGTAACAGTAGTAAAATCCGATTTGCCCCTTCTAATCCTTCGACGACCAAGTAGCTTCTATCGTCGTTTCCGAGAAAAACTTCTAAGGTGGCTTTGATGGGCAATTCCGATTCACTAATCTTTGTCGTCGACACCTCGGCTCTTGTGGGAAGATTGAGCTTTGCTGCGACAGAAGTTCAGTTAGCCACAACACCTGCTCTTTTAGAGGAAATGAAACGAAAAAAGCTTGATAGTGTCGTTCAGATGCTACTAAACTCTGGAAAGCTTCGGGTTATAGAGCCAACGCCTTCATCAATTAGTGCTGTCGCTGAAACAGCATCTGTTCTAGGTGACCTTCAGTATTTGTCTGAACCCGATCAACAACTCCTTGCCCTTGCTATTGATCTCACCAAACAAGGTTATCATGCAGTAGTCCTAACCAATGACTATGCGATTCAGAATATTGCTTCTGCTTTATCCATCAAGTTTCGCTCAGTAGGGGAACGAGGTATTCGCGAGATAATAAAGTGGAAAACATATTGCCCAGGATGCTCGCGGTTATTCCCGAAACGGACCAAGGGCGAGCCGTGCCCACAATGTGGAACACCATTAAAGCGTAGGGCTGTAAAAAAGGAAGGGTTATAGATAACGTGGAGAATGACGTTGAATAACATTTAAGAACCGTCTATATCTGAGGGAGTTAAACTACGAATTAAGGCGAAAACTTTGAGTGCACATAAAACACCATTCTGCAATTCCTGTGGCGGCCTTGTTAGTCCTCGTGAAAACTCTGTTCATTTCACCTGTCCATCGTGCGGCGGGTTAACACTTTGGCGATGCGAGAAGTGCCGGGAGTTTGCGAATCCCTATACTTGCGCAGGGTGCAATTTTAAGGGGCCTTAATTGACATTTCCACAAACGAGTCTAGGTTATCACAAGGAGGTTGTGTTTTTGGGTCATGTTCTTGCAATTATGAAAATCATGCCAGAAGATGTTGAAATCCCATTATCTGAATTGAAGCAAAGTATCGAGCAGTCCCTTCAAGGCAAAGTAGAAATTGAAGGGTTTGAAGAGGTGCCAATCTTCGGTCCACTATCAGCTCTTCGTATGCGGTTCATTGTTGGCGACGAAGCAGGTGGTACTGATTCAGTTGAGAAAATCGTGAAGGATATACCTGGAGTAGGCGAGGTAATTATCGAAGCAGTTTCGCTCCTTTAATTTCCAAGTCCAATTCTCGAAAGAAAAGGTTCAAGATTTTTCTTCAACACAATTAATGCATGATATCAGAAGAGGGAATTAATGACGCCGACGAAGTTAAAAGCCTTAATTTAATCTTAATAGCTGGGATAAGATTTGGAAGATGAAATTCAACCCAAAGGAAAATCACTAACACTTCGAGTGAAGAAGGCTCACGAGAGAGATGCAGGGAGATTCATTGTCCGAATTGATACATCTACAATGGAATCCCTAGGAGTGCAAACTGGCGACATCCTTGGAGTTAAGGGAAGGAAAGTAACCGCTGGTATTGTGTGGCCTGCTTATCCTCAAGATGAGGGTCAGCGCATCATTCGAATGGATGGACGTATGCGTCGAAATGCAGGAGCTAGCCTTGAAGAGCACGTATCGGCTTATCCAGTTCAGGAACGTTCAGCAGCAGCCATAGTCCTTGCCCCTCTAGAAATGAGGTTCCCTGCTAAAGATTTCGATGAATTCGTGAAACAAAAACTTTTGAATTGTCCCGTGACCAAGGATGACACAGTCCATGTATCAATATTGGGGCGTCCAGTAAGATTCATAGTCCGTCGCCTACGCCCAACTGGTATTGGTCTCGTTGTACTGAATACTCAGCTAACAATTCTAAGTGAGCCTCCAAAGGAATTGGAGGCAGGCATTCCTTACATCACATATGAAGAGATTGGTGGTCTTGGCGACGAAATTCAACGAATACGAGAAATGGTAGAGCTTCCTCTGAAACACCCTGAACTCTTTGCCCGTCTCGGTATCACTCCACCAAAGGGTGTTCTTCTTCACGGCCCGCCTGGTTGTGGTAAGACATTGCTTGCCCAAGCAGTCGCAAACGAGTCGGAGGCGCATTTCATCTCCATCAATGGTCCTGAAATAATGAGCAAGTTTTATGGTGAATCAGAGAAACGGCTTCGCCAATTATTTGAAGAGGCTGAAAAGAATGCTCCCAGCATAATATTCATTGATGAAATAGATGCCATCGCTCCCAAACGTGAGGAGGTTCTAGGTGAAGTTGAACGACGAGTAGTTGCTCAACTGCTCGCAGTCATGGACGGTCTTCAGAAACGTGGACAAGTCATTGTAATTGGAGCATCTAATCGACCTAATGCTATTGATCCAGCACTTCGTCGTCCAGGTCGCTTTGACCGGGAGATTGAGATACGTATCCCTGATCGAGATGGTAGACACAAAATACTTCTCATTCATTCACAGGGAATGCCATTGGAGTCGGTGAATCTTGAAACAATGGCTAGCATCACACATGGTTATGTTGGAGCCGACCTTGCTGCCCTTTGTCGCGAGGCAGCTATGCTTGCATTACGCCGTTATCTGCCTCGAATCAATCTGGAAGAAGATGAAATTCCACCAGAAGTACTCGCTGATCTCCGAGTGACAAACGAAGATTTCCTACACGCTCTAAGAGAAATCCAGCCAACAGCAATGCGAGAAGTCACTCTTGAAGTGCCTAATGTTCGCTGGGCCGATATTGGCGGACTTGAGGAAATAAAAGAGAAGATTAAGCAAGCTGTTGAATGGCCACTCCGATATCCTGAATCATTCACCCGCCTCGGTGTACAGCCACCACGAGGTGTCCTCCTATTCGGGCCTCCAGGATGTGGAAAAACACTCCTCGCTCGTGCAGTTGCAACTGAAAGCGAAGCGAATTTCATAAGTATCAAAGGTCCAGAGGTTTTATCAAAATGGGTAGGTGAATCAGAGAAAGCTGTAAGGGAAGTATTCAGGCGCGCTAGGCATGCTGCCCCTGCGATTATATTCTTTGATGAAATTGACGCTCTGGCACCTGCTCGGGGTAGTGGCGTGGGCGACTCGCATGTAACGGAGCGGGTTATCAGTCAAATACTAACAGAGATTGATGGAATTCAATCTCTAAAGGATGTTGTCGTACTAGCTGCAACTAATCGCCCTGACCTTCTTGACCCAGCTTTACTCAGACCAGGTCGTTTCGATCGACACATACTTGTCCCTGCGCCTGACGCTGATGCACGCCGAAAAATCTTTGAAATATATATGAAAGATATGCCGCTTGCAAAGGATGTAAAAATCGAAGAACTAGTTCAAGCCTCCGAAAGGTTCGCAGGTAGCGACATTGAGGCATGCTGCAGGGAAGCAGCCCTTGCTGCACTTGACGAAGATATGGCAGCAAAAACCGTGTATCGAAGACACTTCATGAAGGCGATCAAGGAGGTACATCCAACAATCACCGCGGAGATGGAGAAAGCCTATCTTTCTTGGAGTAAACGCGCTCGTCAAACGCGCCCTAGCACTACACCGTTTGCTTAGTTTAATCACCAAGCGAAGTAGAAAATACTACTAGTCTTCGGCAATGGTGAGGTATCGACGACTAGTAACCCTTTCTATCTTCCGCTTTGATTTTGTAATCTGTTGAACATGAACAAGCCCGATAATTTCTAGCTCCATTAAGGTGCGGTTCAGCTCCATTGGAGTTGTGTTTTCTCTTAAGGCCTTCAATAACCTGATTAGTTCTTTGTCTATGAGTACACCTTGTCTTTTTTCAAGAAGAGCAAGAATGATATTTCGAAGCGGAACAGTTCTCCACGACATCAAATCACTTCAAATACTAGTCGTCTGTTTGATTTCCTAAAATTGGTTCTCCTTTCTAGGAAAAGGAATATTACGTCATCGCAGAAGGTTTGCTTTTAATCTTTTCTCCGCGACTCCTTAATAATCGGTAGTTTTAAGTTAATTATTAGAAACTCTTTCTGTAACTAAATCAGGTAGCTGGTGTAATTGTCTGGAACATCCTTCGTCAGAGAGGCTGCAATCTTTGAAGAAATTGGCGCACTATCAGGAGAGGATGTTGGTCGCCGCATCCGTATAATGGGTTTTGTAGTGGATGTCCAAGATGGCTTGATGGAACTAAGTGATGACACTGGTCGTATTATTGTATCAGTTGAGACTCCTCCAAAACTCCAAGCCTTTGTCCGAGTATTTGGCACTGTTGCGCTTTCAAGTGAGGGGAATCCCTTAGTTCGGGCTGATTTAGTTCAAGACATCGCGAGTCTTGATAAGCAATTATATAAACGTGCTATACGATTATTCAAAACCTCATTACCTAGGAGGATTGACTAAATGTTTACCGCCAAGTTTGAAGATGCAAAAACATGGCAAGCTCTCATCAGCGCTATTTCCGCTCTTGTTGACGAAGCCAATTTTGAAATATCACCCAAGGGAATTACTCTACGCGCTATGGATCCATCGAGAATAGCGATGGTTGATTTCGAACTTCCCAAGGGTGCCTTTAGTGAGTATAAATGTGATGAGGAAAGCAAAATCGGAATAAATCTCGACGAGATAGAAAAGATTGTCAAGCGGGCTGGTTCAGGTAATAGTTTGGAACTAAGCGTAGATCATGAATCAAACAAATTAGTAATCACACTCTTAGGCCGTACACGCCGCAGCTTCAGTGTGGCATTAATAGAGTTGGGTGGTGAACGCCCACCAACACTGACAGTCGAATTTGGTATTTCTGTGAAAATCACTGCTGATACACTTAAGGAAATCATTCAAGATGCAGATATCATTAGTGATTTTGTTGCGTTAAATGCTACAGAAGATGCATTGGTTATTTCTGCACGTGGAGATACAGGCAATCTTGAAGTACGTCTCGGAAAAGATGACGAGGCTCTTCTTGAATACAAGGTTAAGCAACCAGCTAAGTCTTTGTATGCACTGGAGTATCTTAGTGACATGATGAAAGCAGTGGCTGCATCTGATACAGTCCAAGTCGAATTCGGTGAGGGGACACCAATCAAGCTGGTTTTCACAGTAAGCAATGGCGGTCATATAATCTACTATCTTGCGCCACGAGTCGAAGACGAATTCTAAGGCAGGACAAATGCTCGAGGATACTAAAATCTATGAAGCAGCGAAATATCCGTGGTCAATTTCAGCACGGACTCTATTGAAAGAATTAGATATTTCTCTCAAAGAGATAGACGCAAATACACGGGCGCTTCAACAGGCTCAGAGGCGGCTTCTCCAAGCTCTTGAATCAAAAGAACCTGTCACTCTAGAAGGTAAGACTAGCAGCGAGTTTGTAGAATTTACTAGTTTCTTTGTTGCGAAGGTAATGGTCGACGCAATTAAAAGCATGTATTTCCGGCGACGTTGGGCTACTGCAGAGGCTAAACGCGCTGAACGATTTTTCTTTAAAGAATCCGATTTGAAGCTGGCAACATTAGCCAAGCACAACTTCAATTGGCAGCTAGATCCAAAACCCACTCGAATCGCCGGACGAGAATTCTCTCATAGACTACACTTTGCTAATTACCTTGCTGCAACAGCAGGGTTCCATGAAAGAGAATGGAAGCTAGTAAACAAGCGAATGGTGAATGGCTGTGTCCTTCTCAGGAAGGGAGATACTGCACGAGTGCTTCGTGCAGCTGTGGAACAACTACTGATTAGCGATGTTAAGCGAGTTTCGCCGCCTTTTCCACCCAATATTCAGCAAATGTATGAAGAATTAGAAGTGATTGTACGTAATCGCACGGAGCGTATTAAACAAGAAATAATGGGTGAAATAGTACCTGAAGCATTCCCGCCCTGTATTCAAGCTCTTCTTGCTGATATGACTGAAGGCAAACCTCTTTCCCATATAGCAAGATTTACTGTAACAGCTTTTCTCTTGAATGTAGGAATGGATGTCGATTCAATCCTACAATTATTCGTAAAAGCTCCCGACTTCCGCGAAGATCTCGCGCGGTATCAGGTCGAACACATTGCTGGTAAGCGAGGAAGTACTGAATATACTCCACCTGCATGTGCGTATTTGGTTTCTACTCGTCTTTGCGTGAAGAAGGACAAACACTGCGAATTCATACGGCACCCCCTTGCTTATTATCGGAGGAGAAGAAAGTGGATAAAGCCGAAGAGTTCTTGAAGGAAAAGTTTGCGGCATATTACCAACGGGAGCCCGAACACCTTACTCTGCCGCCTGAATTTGAGCAGCGTGAATTTGCATTTTTCTGGTTCACTAGAAGGGGTGCTCTTCGTCATATTAGTTTCATAAATCAGGAAGAGCTAATCCAGTTTATGGCTAAAGAGGGGCCGGCTCATGTATTCTATTCTGCCGCAAAATACAGGAAGCCAGATGCACCTCAGATGTCACTAAAAGAATGGGAGGGTGCTAACCTAATCTTTGACATCGATGCTGACCATCTCATTCTTCCCTGTCAGAAAATACACGATTGGTGGTATTGTAAAGAGTGTAGTACTCGTGGTAAAGGTCGCAGACCGGAAACTTGTCCGAAGTGTCAGGCTACAGCATTTCAAGAAAAGAAGTGGATGTGCAAGGAGTGCCTTGGCGTCGCAAAAAATGAAGCAATAAAAATTATTGAAGAATTCCTGTTGCCAGATTTCGGCGTCGTACGTGATGACATAATGGTCGTATTCTCTGGTCATCGTGGATACCACGTTCATTGTTTCACAGATGAGGTTCAGCCCCTAGGTTCAGCGGAGCGCCGAGAAATCGTTGACTATATCACTGGAGTAGGGCTTGACTTCCCCCATCACGGTCTTGTAGATCAATCGTACGGAATACCAAAAGGACCTGATGCTCGAACACCTGGTTGGGAACAAAAAATAGCTCACGGCATTCAAGCAGTGTTCAGAAATCCATCCATAATCAAAGAGATTCCACACTTGAAGGTTCATCAGAAAGAAAAATTAACTCGAGAGGCGTCCTCCATTTTAAGACGACTAGAAGAAAACCCGCCCCGTTATGTATTGCCCAAGGGACTCGGTAAGGTGGCATGGCGTGCTATTGCCCAATTTTCTGTTGAGCAAATGAGTGCGAAGGTGGACGAACCGGTTACAACTGATATCCATCGTCTTATCCGTCTTCCAGGTTCACTGCACGGTAAAACAGGTTTCCTCGTCAAGAAATTAGACACGAAATCACTAGAGGATTTTGATCCCTTCAAGGACGCTCAAGTTTTTGAAGGTTCTACAGAAGTTTATGTGAAGGAATCGCCTGCATTCATGTTGGGAAACACTGAATACCCGCCCATGACGGAATCCAGGTGTGAGCTTCCTCTCTCTGCCGCTATTTTGCTCATAGGAAAAGGCATGGCCACAATTGATGAAGAAGGAGGCACGAGTGATGTATGAATCGCTGTTTGAGTATTGGAAACAGGAACGAGCGTCAAACAAACTACTCTCTCTTCGAGAGACCTTTATGCAAAGGCTAAGAACCTACATAGAGCAGCTGACATCTGAGATGCGATCAGAAGATTTGTCGGAACTTCACAGGCTCCTAATAGAGGCTGAATTGTCTAATCTGCGTTTTATTCTGAATAGCCTTTTACGACATCGTATAAAGAAGATTCTTGCGATAGTGCTGCAATCGGAAACAATCGACCATAGTCTTCTAACAAGGCAAGAACAACGGTTCGTCGAAAAAATAACAAGAAGTCTGCGCTCTGTCATGATGTTGGAGGACGAATTATTCGCACCAATGGAGTCCGAGTCGTCATCTAGCCTAACTCTCGTCCGCTTCCTTGAGGATTATCCGCAAATCGTTGGAGTAGATTTAAAAACATTTGGACCGTTTAGGGCTGATGACTTGGCTGTGCTCCCCCTTGAAAATGCTCGTGGGCTAATACGACGAAACGGGGCGGAGCCTGTCGTTATTGGAGCTGACCAAAGTGAAAGCACCCAAGACAGTTAAGACCTATTGCGCACGTTGTAAGGTGCATACAGAGCACTCGCTCTCACTGTATAAGAAAGGTCGAGAGCGTCGCCTAGCCGCTGGAGTTAGGCGGTATCACAGGAAAAAGGCAGGGTATGGCTCGCAGCCTAAACCAGTCCAGAAACGTTTTGCAAAGGCTGGAACAAAGAAACATGTGATTAGATACAAGTGTAAGGCTTGCGGTCATACAACCGTCCGTAAAGGCAATAGGTTGAAGAAAATAGAGTTTGTCTAGTAATGGTGAGTGATATGTCTAGGAAAGGACTAATAGCTGAACCAACCTCGCGGTTCTTTGTAGTGAAGTGTCCAGAGTGTAGTAATGATACACAGATAGTTTTTGGTTGGTCAACTCTGGTTGTTAAATGTGATGTCTGTGGGAAACCCCTGCTGGAGCCTACTGGGGGGAAAGCTCGGATTCTAGGTGAAATTGTATCTGAGCTAGAATAACCACAACATCGCATGTTATAGATTCAGTTGTAGGTGTCGTGTAAATGTCTGAAGACCAAGATAGTCGTGATGGTGAATCAAAACTCCCCGGTGTTGGGGAGCTCGTAATAGCCACTGTAACACGAATAACATCGCATGGCGCCTATGCAAGCCTTGATGAACACGCTGATCGTGAAGCATTCATCCACATCTCTGAAATCGCTTCCACTTGGGTAAGAAACATTAGAAACTTCGTTAGAGAAAGCCAGAAGATTGTCGGGAAGGTCCTCCGCGTAGATTCACGGAGGGGTCAAGTCGACCTGTCCCTTCGCCGTGTGACTAAAGAGCATTCTCGAATGAAGATTCAAGAATGGAAGCGTGGTCAACGTGGAACGAGACTACTTGAGTTAGCAGCAGAGCGGCTAAAAACCACATATGAAGAAGCTTTTGAAGTCGCTGGCAAACTAATGGAATCGAACTACAGTGATATGCTTGAAGCTCTAGAAGAAGCCAAAGAGAAGGGAGTAAAGGTCCTAGTGGATATTGGTGTACCCAAAAAATGGGCGGACGTACTCCTGGAACTTGCCCAAATCCATGTTGTTGTCAGGGAAGTAAGCCTCGAGGCCATAGTAAAGCTAACCTGCCCTAGCGCTGAAGGCGTTGAAGGTGTCAGGAAAGCCCTTTTAGCTGCCCAGGCAGTGGTAGCACCAACAAAGGGTGAGGTATTCGTAGACGGAGCACCAAGATATCGAATTCGCCTCAAAGCAAAAGGAGCCAAGGATGCAGAGAGCATTCTCGACCGTGCCCTAGAGGAAAGCCTAAGAGTTATCAAGGAGTGCGGCGGAGAAGGCAGTGTCGTATCCCGCTCCTAGATTAACGAGGTGTTGGCGTTACCCCGACAACTTAAGAAATGTACTCGCTGCTCCCACTATACAATGGATTCCAGTAAATGCCCCCACTGTGATGGGCCCGTAAGGTTTGCTCATCCTCCCCGCTTCTCTATAGATGATCGCTACGGGAAGTATCGTCGCGTAATGAAGAAAGAGCTGCAGGAGCAACAAGAGAGAGACATAACTTCTTCGTAAACCATTAGAGATGATGGGTCGAAGTAGAGACCGATCCCGTTCAACGGGTTGTCCTGAAATGAGGAAGGACTCGGCTGATTAGGCGCGGGAGTGGCTTGCACAGTCAAGTCGAGAGTCACGTTTTGCCCCCAATAATCAAAAACGTAGGACATGTAATGGAACCTAACCAGCACATTTTCTCCTGCTGTAAGGGTTTGACTAACCTCAGCAGCGTCAAGATTGAATTCAATCTGTTCACCAGTAAATATTACACGCCCTCGTTCAGTGTTGTCTCCAGTATAGAAGTCATCTTCTCCTATGTAACCAACCCTATCTATCTCACAGTAACCTTCGCCGGTATTCTCTAGCACTACATGGATTGTACCATTATCAAATGCATAGCACTCTGACAGAACAGCTGTCAAATTGAAGATAGGGGCTGAACGAACTGGCACATGCACTGTGGCATTCAAGGGTGGAAGGAACCCTGAGGTCTTCACCGTCAAGCTAGCTGTTGTACCAACTTGGAATTCCTCTAGGTAACGAGCATAAAGAATCAATGACTCACCAGGCTGAACCTCAAACTCCCCAGTAGAAGTAGTACATTCAGTATATGGGGCATTAGTATCCAGCCACTCCGAGGAGTTTCCATCAAAGAAGTGAACACCAACGTCCGAAATCGTGAAGGGGTGAAGCCCAGGATTAGCCACCTCCATGAAAACGGAGGAGAGAGGATGAAGATACAAAGGATCGACATAAACCGAGTAGGCACTTGCACCCTTGATCTCTACCTCACTATCCAGCCTAGTGTAGTCAGGCTTGAAAACCTTCATCAACTGAGTTTCCGACTGATAAGCCATCGGAAACGCCTCAAAGATGGACAGCGCAGGATCAACCGTCGGGTCAAC
>JAEOSX010000151.1 GCA_016840135.1 Candidatus Hermodarchaeota archaeon | reverse complement strand
GCTACCTTTGCCATCTAATCACCATTCATTATACAACTAGGTACAGGCGAATCCCTTCAGGACACTATAAAAGAATTCTTAGAAGTCGAACACCCGCCGTAATATTTTAAACCTTAAGAGCATGAAGAAGACTAGGTTTTCTTGAGCGAATTTACCAAATTAAGTACAACTAAGGCTATTCCTGATTAGTAGTAAAAAAGAGGGAATGAGGAAGATTCACCTCTTCCTCTTTGAGGTTCTAGCTGGAAACCGCCTTGTCAATTTTTCGAGCTATTTGAGTCAGAAGGTCGCGCATATCACGGAGCGTCCAGAGTATTTCATCGTCAAGCGAACCTGGAAGCTTGGGGATAGGCTCCTCAGTCCGTCGTACTGCTTCAGTACCCGTAGCATAAGGTGTGCGGAACTTACGTAGCTCCTGTAGAATGAAGTCCCGCAATTCTTCAAAGAATTCGCAGCCCTCTAGTTTCTCTTCTGGGCCGCTTTTCTGACCTGACCGTCCAGCAGTTTCAATGTTAATATTTCCGATGCCAAAAAGGCGGTCGAAAGGTCCTGCTGTTGTACTGATATTGGTTATAGTCCGGAAAGGCACATGTTTTCTGGTTATCTTAAGAAGCCCTTTCCGAACGTAAACTTCCGGCATCGCATCCCCTGATTCAGCGATCACTGAATACTCAATCCGGCTTACATACATGTTTGTGAATACGACTCCGCCAATCGACCAGATTATGATGTAAATCAGTAACCCGATGGTTAACGGGCTCCACCAAACCTCTGGATAAACGAAAAATGCCGGGTCGTCCCCAAAAGTGAGTATTAATGCTGAGATTCCCCACCAACCAAACAGCACTAAAGCCGATATCAGTAAACCAGAAAGAAGAACCTTCAGGCACTCCTTATTCCGGAAGGCTGTTGAAGGTTTGAAAACTCGTCCACTAGTTATACGCTCCTTGGGCGGTTTAATTACTCTTGCTTCTTCACGTTCTCTACCCAACTAACTTACACTCCTGTGGTATCTTGGTATCTCCTTGGCGGCAAGCTTGTTGAAGATCGCTGTAGACTGCTTGGTCATGTAGAGCTCTTCCTCATCAGGTCTTAATTTGATATCATACTCTTTGATGATTGTGTTAAGGGTCTGCAGGCATTCTTTCTCTTTGGGGCACTGGGGGCAAAGTTTGCCTGCATAGGATTCATGCTTGTACCAGACAACGACGCCGAGTTCCATCGTGTAACAAATGTAGACCTGGGTGTTTGCCTGGTAGTCAAATCCGATGAGTAGCCCTTGATAGTCTAGGAGGCTTTCCACGTCGAGGCGATGGCTTTTAGCGTGCTCTCGTAGTGCTTTAGCGATTTTCTTTCTTGCTCGGTTCAGGACTCGGGAGACATAAGAGACTGACCAGCTCTCTTTTGTACTAGCTTGGGCGATGGCGCTGGTTGATGTTCCTTGCTGGAACATTCGCCAGACTTCTTGCTCGTCATGGGAGAGTAGGCTCATCAATGTCTTCCTCTGTTTGTTTTGTGGTTTCTTCCTGCCCGTTTAGGGAAGGATTCTGCCACAAGTATACCAAATATTAGTAAACATTTATTAACTTTACTGTATAGGCGAACAAGCTACCATTTCACAAACCCAGCATCTAATTTCTTAAAAGCTCAAATACAACCTACCCCATCAACCTGTTCTAAGAAGGTGTAAATCATGAGTGAATTCCTTCTACTCTCAGTCTATACACGATACCTTGAAACCAAGGGCTATCAAGTCCAACGTCGAATTCCACTCGGCGGGAGTGCAGGCCAAGCAGATGCTATGGCAACAAAGGATAAACACAAAATCCTAGTTGAGGCAAGATGGGTGAAGGAAGAAGGAGACCTCTACGAAGCCCTAGCACGCTGCGTGCTAAACAAACAGGCTGTACCAGACGCAGAACAAATACTGGTTCTAGATAAATCAGTAGGTATAGAAAAAATCGGCTCAGCAATTCTAGACCGCTGTTGGGAACACGGAATCAGAATACACATAGTTGACATAAACAACCGCCAGGTCTTCGAAGACACACTGACCTGCCATGTCTTTCCAGGAATCCGGTCACTACTGAAAAAGGCAAAGAGCCTCCTCAAGAAAGGCTCAGCACCGGAGAAACAGGCCCTGAAGAATCTACTGGGAACACTGAAAGACATCACTGGACCCCCCACTCTCGTTGCCGACATCAAAGCTCTCACAAAATGAGGTCGGTGGCGGATACTTCAAAAGAAGACCCTTGTCTAGCTGTCAGTTAGAAACTATAAAAGGGTAAATGCTCTCTTAGGTACTACAAGGCACAGACTGAGGTTTGGATGATGTCAGAGTACCTCCTTCTAAGTGTTTATACTCGCTACCTTGAATCTATAGGTTATAAGGTAGAAAGACGCGTGAAGCTAGACAAGGGTGCGGGCACGGTCGATCTTCAGGGAACGAAGGGGAGGAAAACCATATTCGGGGAAGCTCGCTGGATTAAAGACGAAGGCGACGTCAGGGAAGCCATGGCACGCGTTATCATGAATAGTCAGGCTTATCCTAAGGCAAGGCATGTATTAATCTTGGAGAAAGACGCTACCTCCGAAGAAATCGAACTCACTCTCCTAGATAGCTGCTATGAACACAGCATAGAGATCAACTTCATTGATATTAGTGACCGTGAAATTTTCGAAGATATACTCTCTGTTCATATTTTCCCTGCACTTCACAAATTATTAGAGAAAAGCCATAAGCTACTCAAGAAAAAACCAACGGGAGAGGCTAAACAAGTCCTGGTTGATTTCCTCAAACCCCTAAAGGATGTAAAGGAGCCTTCTTCGCTCGCCTCCGATATCAAAGCCCTGATGGAGAAACTCAAAGAGTAAAGGTGAAGCTATGTCAGAATATCTCCTCCTAAGCGTTTATACAAAATACCTTGAGGATAACGGTTACACCGTTGAACGCCGTGTGGAAATCCCTGGAGGCTCAGGGCTAGTCGATATCATTGCAAAAAAGGGAAAACAGACCCTAATTGTAGAGGCTAGAAAAATCAAAGACGAAGGCGACGTCTTCGAGGCCCTAGCCCGATGTAAGCTAAACAAAGAAGTAATGCCAAACGCCGAGGCAGTAATTGTCCTAGAAAAGGAGGCACTAGATGAAGAGCTCGAAGCCCAAGTACTCCAAGCATGCTATGATTGCGACATCCTAATCCAATATATAGACATCAATGACCGCCAGGTTTTCGAAGATATCTTGACCTTCCATATTTTCCCTGCTTTTCGGAAGATGATGAAAGAGGCTAGGACCATCTTGAAAGGGAATCCTGCCAGTTCCGCGAAGCAAGTGCTAACCGATTTGGTGAAGTCGCTAAATAAAATCAAGGCTCCACCCTCACTTGCTGATGACATCAAAGCTCTATTGAAGGAAGTTAAAGCCAAGTAGCTCTGGTTTTCTGGCACGGGCTAGGCGCTTCCAAGTGAACTAACACTCAAATACTAGATAGCACTGTTTCTCTCCTCAGGTGCTGGCTATGTCTGAATATCTTCTCTTGTCAGTTTTCACCCGTTATCTTGAGTCTAAAGGCTATGATGTGAAGCGGCGGGTGAAGCTTGAGAGGGGCTCAGGCTCTGTTGATATCGAAGCTAGAAGTAAGGGGAAGAAGACGATTCTTGCGGAGACGAGGTGGATTAGAAATGAGGGAGATGTCTTCGAGGTTTTGGCTCGGTGTATCATGAACAGGCGGGCTTATCCGAGAATGAGACATGTTTTGGTTCTTGAGAAGAATGCTACCTCTGCAGAGATTGAACAAATTTTACTGGATCGCTGTTATGAACATCAGATAGAGTTGAACTACGTCGATATCAATGCGCGTCAGGTTTTCGAGCATTTTCTCACAACGCATCTTTTTCCTGCACTAAGGTTGGTATTGAAATCAGCCCAAAAGACTCTCCGTGATAAGCTATCAAGTTCACAGAAGAAAGTGTTATTCAATGTGTTAAAGCCGCTAACCAAGATTGAAAGCCCTCCTTCTCTTTGTTCAGACATAAGAAATCTAATGAAGAGGTTTAAAACCTAACTTCCGCTTGCTACTCCAATATCATATAACCTGTTTCTATTATCAGGGAACTGATTATCGAATTGTTATTACTGATCCTGTTCCGATTTCCCAGTAACTCTCATCGTCAAAGTTTTCGCGTAGAGCTTGTTTCGCAGCCTTGCCAGTGCAGTGGCAGGGGGCAACGAAATGTACATCCATCTTTTGAAGTTTCTGAGCAATCTCTGTACCTTCTTCACGGGTATTAATATGGAAGCCACCTAAGATTGCATGAAAGGGGCGGTCAGGGAATATTTTCTGTGCCTTGCTAGCTAATCGGTCAAGACCAGGGTGAGCGCATCCAGTCAGTAGGACGATTCCTTTTTCAGCGGTATTAATGACAAGTCCTTGTTCCTTGAGCGACTTAGCTCCTAGGGCACTTGTTGTTGATATTCCTGAGCCAACGACTTCAGAAATATCCGCAATGACGAATCGGCCATCTGCACCTGTAATCGTATCCTCTACATCCTCATTGCCTATAGGAAGATATGTAATGCAGTCCTTACTGCTGATGTGTTCCATTGCGGTTTCAAGTGCTCCATAATGATCTGTATGTAAGTGGGAGATAACAACGGCACGCGTCTCTGCAAGGTCCAAACCTAAAGCTTGCACATTATGACGGAACACATGCGGGCTTCCTCCCAAATCAAAAAGGATGATGTCATCGCGACCCGCGTAATGTACCTTTAAATGAAAGGAGAGACCCCAAACACTCCCCAGCCCAGGCTTGGCCAAAGAATTATCGATTAATGTAGTAATTGTAACACCGAGCACGTCTTCTACAGCGGCGTCTGCCGCCCTTTGCATAGCAGATTCCAACTCAGATACCCCAAACAACATTCCCCATTTTTCCCTCTTAATCCTTCTGTTCATCTACACAATCGTGTTGATGCCAAAAGGGATGCCTCCACACCAAAGGTTATAGCTACTCACTTTCGAGAATCCTTCGGTGGTATTACGAATGAAAGAATTCGAGTATAAATGCGTCCTAGTAGGTCATCATAAGAATGTAGTAAAAGCAATTGAAGAGCATCTGAAAGGAGGGTGGCGTCTACACACTTATACTACTGCGCAACAGAGCCCACATCAGGTAAACCATTATCTCCTTTTTGAGAGAGACGTTCTTTAGCCTCAAATAGCTGAAAAGGAAAAAAGCGAGGAGTAAACCGTTTTCCCCTCGCTTACGCTGGAGTGAGATGTGCTGCTGGGTGAATTTAGCTGATATACTTGCCTACTGCTCTGAGGCGCTGCACTGCTTCCTTGATTGTTCTGTCTACGACTTCCTTCACTGTAGGAATATCATCAATACCGCCAACGGTCTGCCCTACAAGAATTGGTCCTTGCTGAACATCACCACGATACACAAGCTCATATGACTCCATTTCCTTCAGCAGGTCTTCAGCTTGCATCGATTGCTCTTGCGCCATCCTAGCTGCTCGGTCAGGTACTGGAGCACCATGCGTCTTCGAGTACTCGTTCTTCAGCAGCCGAATAGGGCCAAACGCGCCCGTAGTCATCAAAGTGTCTTCATCGGTTGCTGGTAGGATTAGCCCCTTGTATTTTTCGTGGAATTCACATTCCTTTGTTGCTATGAACCTGGTACCCATTTGTATTCCTACTGCTCCCATTCCTAATGCTCCTGCTAGACCTTTGCCGTCGTAGAAACCACCGCAGGCAACAACCGGCAAGTCACCGCACAGATCCACCATCTCCGCGGTTAGGACTGTAGTAGCTACTGCTTCATAGGAGTTATGACCACCACCTTCGTAGCCGGTTGCTACTATTCCGTCAATATGGTCTCCCTTGGTGCCAGGGTTTTTCTTGGTAAACCACGCGGGGTTCATGGCTTTCACTGCGAGCCACTTGGCCGGGATAACGTGAAAGTGGACTAGATCTGGGTCGACGGTCTTGAAATGATGAGCGGCTGGTCTGGGGTCACCTGCAGAAGTGACGACTAACTTGAGTTGCTCCCGAACCTTCGGGTTCTCCTTTCGGAGTCTAGGAATAAGCTTAATCAGTTCAGGATAATCAATTTGCAGCCTTGCAGTTCGAATGTTAACGCCGAATGTTCCGCTAGTGTTGTCAATGACGTCGAGGATGTTCTTTTCCATTTCTTTGATGGGATCAAGGTCACGGAGGTTTGTGTGAGAGACAATACCAAATGCACCTGCGTTGGCAACAGCAGCGCATAATTTTGTAGTGTAAAATGGCCCCATCGCTGCCTGTATGATGGGGTGTTTGCATTCCAGCATTTCGGTGAGTTTAGTTTTAATCATAATGTTCGCCTTCTCGGGATTCGAGATATTGCGGTTTTGTCTCCATATTATTCAGAGTGGATTTAAGTCTAAGTGTTGTTACGCCTTACTCTCCGTTCAGAAAAAAGTCGAAAGGTTCATAAAACTGAAGCCGAACTACTGAATGAGAATTACTCTCCACATTGTCCGAGGAATGGTAATTGATGATGAACTTTGTGGTGAATATTATTGAATACTAGGCGATGGGAGTTCCTCTGTATTCTGGTATTAGCCTTTGTCGTATTGTTATCCGCAGTATATCTTGTTGTAGTAAACAGTCTTGTAACAGTTAATGGAACAGAGTTGTGGATTGGTTGGGTTTGGTGGGGAATAATTGTGATTATAATTTCTGCCCTGACCATAGAAATACTGTCCTTAACCGGGGTTCAGCGCCGGTTGCGGCGACATTGAATTCAGAGCTCTAAAAAGAATCTGTGTTCTTCGAGCAGCTGCGTATCCTTTTCTACTAAACTTTTTCCAAGTAGCAATCATTCTTTCTCAAGCTAGCCCTCACTCTTATCCATCGAAGGTTTCTGAGCTAGTTATTTGCAAGGCTGGCTGCGCCTCTCGGATTGCCAAGTTACGGTCAACAAATAGAACAAGAAAACAACCTTGGTCACAGTATGCAGGAACAAGTACTGGAATACGGGGAGCACCCTTAATCTTGTCTCCGTCTACAGCTACTTTGGTGATATTGCCCCCGCATACTGGACAACGATGTCTAGACAGAAGGTGGCGAGTCATAAGAGTATTCTCTACCTATTCTTTCAATAAGGAAACTCGTTTGGTAAGTTTTATGCATTTTGATTACGGACATTCGTACTAGATTCTCGCGCAGCGTCGGTTTTACTAGGCTTATAAGATACTACGGTGTTCTATCTCATCGATGCAATTAGATTTCAAAAGAAGAAGTTTGAATTAGCGAGATTTCAGGTGAACTTTGGTGGTGGAGTTTGGGCAACAACTGTTCTTCTCAAGAAACTGGGATTTAGTGAAGAAGAAGCTAGCGATGATGGTTGAACAAAAGGCTTGGAGTTCTGTCTGGGTTCCAGACCATCTACGAGGGTTACCCCCATTTGCCATTGATGCCTTCCTTTCACCCTGGACGATGCTAGCCGCTTTTGCAGAACTTGCTCCGGATATGACCTTCGGTGTAGCAGTAACTGATGGGATCCGCCTTCACCCTGCAATCCTAGCTCAAAATGCAGTCTCATTGAACCACCAATCAGGTGGAAAATTCATCCTAGGCATCGGGGCAGGAGAGAAAATGAACCTCTCAGCCTACGGCTTCTCCACAAAACGCGCAGTTAGCCGGATGAGAGAATGCCTAGAAGTGATGAAACTCCTATGGACCAAAACAGGCCCAGTAGATCACAAAGGACGCTTCTTCCATCTAGATAAAGCGGTTTTGGAGCCTAAACCACTCGATAACTCAAAGGTTCCAGTCTGGATAGCAGGTAATGGACCAAGGACAAGACGGCTCACAGCCGAGCTAGCCGATGGGTGGTTTCCCTTCCCCGCCCTTCCCAACCTATACAAGGAAGGGTTAGCAGATATCCATCGCCACATGAAACGTGCTGGGCGCAACCTATCAACCCTGACAGGCGGATTCTGGGGGCGTATCTTCATCAATGATGACCCAGCGAAGGTATCTCAGTATCTGGGTGGGCTTCGAGGGCAGCTAGCTTTGGAGCCTAGACTCTTACAAGAACTTGGATATTGGCGTGATAGCTATATTGAGATTTATCAGGAGCAGGGACTTGATCCAAAACAGCTAAGCCTGTTGACCTATGATGCAGATGATATAGCAAAAATCGACATCAGCAAATTACTGCCTCTAGTTACTGACATTCCTGAAAAGGTGCTCAAGTCAATAGCACTAGCTGGTACCAAAGAAGAAGTAACGAAGAAGTTGGAACTCTTCATCAAGGCTGGAGTTGACCATTTCTGCCTTGAGGTTATCAACGGGGTGAGTCGGCGTAACGCCCCTTTCACTTACTGGGATGTCTCTCGCATTCTGGCAGAGGATGTTATCTCTGTCCTCAAGTGAAAGATTACCATTCAGGGAAACTGCGTAAATTTCAAAGTAGAGGTGTGTTTTTTCTTCTCGGTCAAAACTTTTTAAAGCATTTCAAATCCGAAGTATCGTGGGATTGAAAGACATGCTTAGTGTAAATGATGTCAATATGTTCCTTTCTATGCTCCACACAAAAAATAGTAACATCTACATAACAACTACTCGGTACCTATTTACTGAAATCTC
>JAEOSX010000150.1 GCA_016840135.1 Candidatus Hermodarchaeota archaeon | reverse complement strand
TGCGGCTCGGAGATATGCCGCCTGAATATCAAGCCCTTTCCTGTAGGCGGTCATTAGTGTGTTGTAAGCGTTTCGGAACTTGTGGAATTGGGGGTCTACCATCCGCCTAACCCCGGCACCTAGAGTCATGGGTGGTGAGTCAGCTTCAGCGCTTCTTACTTCCACTTTGGTTTCTTCATAGCTTACTCGCTTCTCGTACTCCAGCGCCCAACCCTCCATTGAAGGTGTTAGCTTCATGGCTTGCTGGGTCCAGACTGCGGCAGCAAATCGGAAGAGTAACGCGACAAAGTAGTCTTCGCTGGTGACCTTGATTTCCTTTCCTGTCTCTTCATCCTTGACCCTGAGCTTCTCTATGCCTGCTTCCTTGAAGGATATAGCTAGAACAGTGTCGTCGAGGATGCGGGCTAGTTCGATGAAATCCTGGGCAGCTTCTAGGCTGTATTTCTCCTTGTTAATTGCCTTCTCGGTTCGCTTAAAGAGGTCACGGAGGTCAGCGACTGCCCTGAGCTTTGCCTTGATTTCTTCGGAGAATATATCCTCGTATTTTCGGATAAGTGATTCAACCTTGCCCTTCTCGAAGGCTTTGATGATTTCCTTTTCCAATCCCTCCTTGGGTTCACTGCGGAGTTTGCTGTAAATCCAGGTGGCAACGGATTTCCCTGCAAATTTCAGGAGGGCAGGTGCAGCGAGTGATATGATACTGCCAAGGGCGAGGCTAAACATTCTTAACAAGACTGTTAAGAGCTCACTCACCTTATAAATTTCAACTCAACTGAGGTTTCCGGTTCTTGTGCCGAGGCTAGCAGTGCCGACGATTAAAGTATAGTGCATCTCTTATCGGGACTATACATCAAGTATTACCTCTACAGTCCATCCGGCAGCGTTTTCCGTGACAGAGGAACATTTCTCCATCGGATTCGTTTCCATAAAGACTTTCATTTCAGCAGGATTGTAGGTGTCAAATGATTTTCCGAACAATTTTGTTTGAACTTCACTGCACAAGAAGCCGCCGTACTCTTCAACGAACTTTTCCCGGAGCAGCTTCACGATTCCCCATATCTTTTCTGTTTCTGGTCCCATTTTCTCGTATTTTTCTTGATCGACTCCATACTTCAAGCCTATCGCAGCTATTCCTCCGCATATGGAGCCGCAACCTCCGCTAAGACTGGATAAACCAATCATACCCTTGAACAGTGAATCGCAGACTTCCAGGTTGAGAGTTTCAGCGACGGCCAAGAGAGTGGCTTGAGCGCACCCTCCATACTTCGCTAAGTTTGCTTTGCCTATCCGTCTCGCCTTTTCAATAAGTTGCTTATTCTTAGACATATTCATCACTAAATTTAGTTTTTTACATCTACTCATTATCTAGCTAAAGATGTTTTCCGTATTATCGCTTTTTACCAAGACCTCAGGGAGAAGGGCGTTTCAACTCCACTGCGACTTCACGGCTCTCAGTGCTTCTGTTTCTTCCTTTCGGTCGAGGAACTCGAGGATTTGTGCAGTGAAATCTACAACGAACTTTTGGAGGAGCCTATCGCGTTTCCCTCTCGAGGCAATCCTGCTAAAGTCCTGAACGGGATCGTCAACACGGATGGCTGGACAGTTCCCATTGTACAGGCGGTTGCCCTCAAACACTACCGACCCACCTGTGGGTGTGAAGAAGACTCCTTTGATGGTTTCGTGTTCTTTGAGTTTTGTAACTCCTGCGAAGGATTTGAGCACCAGATGTCCGTCCTTGATGGCGACTCCCAGGTGACTGGGCTGTGATCCGTAGTAATACATCCTGTAGAGTCCGACGTATTGTTTCCAGTGGGGCTTGTTGGGTCCTTGTGGTTCCTCCTTGGTGAGTGGCTGAAGATAGAAGAGGTCCTCCAGTCCCACCCCTTTGGTGCGAAAGATTGTCAGTTTTGAGGGGTGTTTGCTGCTTTTCGTGTCGAAGGCGAATTTGAGTGCTGATGGGAACTTCCCTGTGAACGTGATTTCGCTATGGGGTGTTAGCTCGTTTTCGCTTGAGCCTAGGCAGGCGAAGAGTTTGCCATCGCGGAGTTTAATATTCAGGGTTCCCATTATCCCTGAGTACACCCCTTCTAGGCGTTTGAGCCGGGCAGGGTCAACCGACACGGCTGGTCCGGTGGCTAGGGTCTCGGGTGTTGGTTCTTGGCGTTCAACGCCGAGTGCTTCTAACATCAAATCTATGGCTTTGTCTGCCTGGCTGGTCGCACAGGGGAAGTGGCCTTCATTGTTCGTTTCCACGACTACACCGATACCATGGTCTGGCAGCCATTGGAGGCTGCCGCTGTATCCAAAGCCCCCACCGTCATGTTTGATAGCTCTGATATCTATGCCCTTGATGAACACGCCCAGACCGTAGGAGTATCCATCGTCGCCTTTGATTTGACTGGTTAACATCTCATCAAGGAGTTCAGGCTGCACCAGCTGATTCCCTTGGTGGTTTCCGTGGTTGACCAGAAGCTGGACTAGCTTGGTGAGGTCGGAGACACTGAGCCAGGCAACGCCACACCCATAACCCAAGGTGCAGTTAAATTCCACTGGCAATGCGCCCCACTCGTAGCCGATGACGTGGTTTGGATCCTTGGCGACTTCGATGCTCCCATAGGTTAGCGAGGTCATTCCAAGAGGCTTTGCCAGTTTTTCCTGTACATATTCTGGGAAGGACTTTCCAGTGATTCTTTGTAAGGTGTAGGCGACGAGGTCAAAGCCGATGTTGGAGTAGTTGAACCGTTGCCCTACTGGGGCTAGTAGCCAGGTTCCAACCACGCTCTCGACATGCTCTTCAAAGGTGTGGGGGCTGTCGTCGAAACATCCACCAACCCTGGTGAACTGGGGGAGTCCTGACTGATGGGAGAGCAAGTGCCTAAACGTGATCCTGTCACCCTCGGAGTCGCCCCACCGACTACGTACTCTAAACTCTGGATAATACGTTACTAGCTTGTCATCGAGGTTGACGACACCATCTTGCACTGCCATAAGGAAGGCGAGTGCTGTGATGAGCTTGCTCGTAGACTGGATGGAGAAGAGAGTGTTTGGATTAACTGCTCGTTTCTGCTCCCGATCCAGGTAGCCAAATACCTCCTCCCAGACTACCTGTTCCTTAGTTACCACACTAATGGCTAGCGCCGATGTACGATGCTCAGCCATACACTTCTCTACGCCTTCTTTGAGGCGCTTAACCACTGACTCGATGATTTTCGGGGTACCCTTACTTCCGCTAGCGTTCATAGAGGAAGCGAGCACCAACCCTGTCTTATAACTGTATAGGAGGTCAGGATAGCTAATCACGACCAGTTGCTTAGACATCGTTATTGGGTGCATGTGATGCTTCGTGTCTTATACTCGGTTTTGCATGGGTAGCCAGGTGTGTATTCTAGAGTATTTGTGCCGATTTGTGAAATCCAAGACCAGATTGTACCTCCGAGGGGATCGTCGAGATGTTCACAAATTCCGTTGTCGTGGTCCCGACAAAGAGCCTTGATTTGCTGAAGAGAGATTTTGCCTCGGTGTTTCTCAAACCATTGTTTTATCCGTTTGTAGTAGGTGTAGGCTCTGTCGTTTTCTGGCATCCGATCTAAGTCTCGTGTTTTATCAAGGGTGAAGAAGTTGCAGACGATTCCAATTCCGTCTTCTGTGAACTCGCTGGCAGAACCTTTTGGCGAGGCATCAACACGGGCAATCTGTCCAGTCTTGTCCCCTATCAGGTATCCTATCGCCTCAACGTGGGGGATGCGTTCGAGTAATTCAACTGCATCACTTGTGCGTGTATAGTTGTCGAGTATCCACCGTGTGGCAATGTTATCCTTGATACCGGGTTCGGGTTTACCGTTGTAGAAGGGGATACTAGCGGAGCCGATGGCTAGCCCGGCTTTGTTGACTCCACAATAGCCGCCTAAATCGCTGAAGTTGAAGCTAAGGCTTGATAGTGCGCCAGAAGGTGAGGTTTGGAGTAGCCTGGCATGCTTGAGGTCGGATTCGACCCAGTCCATATGCCTTACAAAGATTGGGTGTCCCTCCTTTGTTGTTTCACCAGCGACGCATAGGAGGTTGCATGCCTGCCATCCCTGAGGGACTAGACAACAGATGAGGACAGTTTCGTAGTCGAGTCCGGTCCCCTCAGCGTATCCTTTGAGCTCCTCAAGGAGGTCAGGTGTGTGCTGCTTAACGAGGCTTTCACACTTGAAGGCAAAGTCTTGTAGTTCGGGCTGTGGTTTAGGTGGGGGGATTGTTTCCCGGACGGCTTTTCCGAAAGCCCTACCAATATCAAAGTAACTCCCTGAAAATGTAAGCTCGAGCATTCTGTACCACCGCTATGGCACGGACCGAAAATCATTCTTTTTATAATTTACCCATCAGAATTGGGATATTCTAAGGGAGTGAATCACTCCTCTTTGGGGTATGGGTTGAGAAAGTGAGTGGGGATAGCGAGGGTACTGGCGAGGGTGTTCCAGAGCCGTTGATGGGCACTAGAAAGGCGTTTGGTCTTGTATGCGATAGGAAAGTCTAAGCTGAAGAACCGGTTAATGCTGGTGCGATAGTACTTGTAGTAGTCAGCGAAGGTTCGCAGCTTGAGCTTGACTCCGAAACGTTCGGGAGACCGAAAGACCGGTGATCCAGGGCTGGGCGTGATGGGCTGTGCGAGGATCTGGGTGCAGCTACGCCAGGCCAGTCGACGACGCACTTGTGTGGCCAGTAACCACAGGGTTCGGACCATATCGGTGAAGCCCTGGAACGGGTTCCCGAATGTTAGCCAGAGGCGTAGTGCAATCTTTAGGTCACCGCAGTTCTTGAGGAAGTCATCTAATTGGGCATTGGTGAAGTTATGTGTTGGATCATTAAGGACTTTGGCTAAGCGGTTTCGAACCTCCGGTGTGGCGGCTTGTAGGGAGTATCCTATTGATGAGCAGGATGGATTGAAAGTTTGCTTGTAGGTTTTGAGAACCTGGCGTGAAACAGGTAGCCTCCAGACCTCATGATGGGCCCCGATGTCGACACCTCTATCTCGAACCTCTTTGAATAAGCGGAGCCAGTACTTCTGAGTTGAGGGATAGATGCCATGGCCAAAGTATACTTCGCTGGTGAGTTTTGTTTCTGCAATGCTGGCGATGTCATCTGCAACTAGGGCTGGGTCTCGGTGGATTGTTTTTCGTCGTTTCCAGTAATGGGCGAGGGAATCACGCCCCCCCGTGCATAGGGGGCAGTTAAAGGGGCAGCCTCTGGCAGTCATTAGGCCAAAGGGCATGTATCTCTCTAGGAATCGGAAGTATTCTTTTTGGTGCTCCATCATTGAGAGGTTGATGAAGTTTAGTTTGTTAATGTCCTCTTCCTTTGCGACATAGCTGATGACGTTCTCCCTTACCTTGCCACCCCTCTCACGGTAGCTGAGGTTTGGAACCTTTCGGAGCTGATGAGGGTTCCCTTCTATAGCCTGGAGATACTTGAGTATGGGTTCTTCTGTCTCGCCCCGGATGA
>JAEOSX010000149.1 GCA_016840135.1 Candidatus Hermodarchaeota archaeon | reverse complement strand
GTGACCACGACTCCCGTGCGCACGCCCCAAATGAGAGTGTCGCCCTTGATACATTCTTTAAGGCTACTCGGCGCATCGCTGTGATTATGGACCTGATGGGTAAATGGTAGTTGCGGTTCTTGAATCGGGTTTGCTTAGAATCGTGATAGTCCAGATAGTATCATACAGCCAATTAAGGGAGTTGTAGAAAACGACCGAGCAGAGTAGGAGGAAAGTAAAGATTAGGGGTGCTAAGTGTAACCCAGAACAGTGCAACTATGAATGCATAGAGGTTTGCCCAATAGGTAGAGGCACGAACAATCAGGTCCCAATTAAACTCGTGAAGAATAGTGGTAAACCGGTTGTTGATGGCTCCTTGTGTACTAGTTGTGGCAAATGTGTCGCTAAGTGTCCTTTGGGTGCTGTCGTCATAAGCCAAATTACTAGTAGACAGAAAAGTGAGGTGACTCACCATTCAATTGAGTTGAAACAATGGAAGCAGAGTCCCCATGTTATCGACGAGGCTGTGTTTCGTCGCTTTAGTGAGAAAGACACCATTTTTGCTCGTGTACAGAATGACCCTGACTTTGAGGATTATCAAGTAGGAATCCATTCTCACCTTGATGTAATTCTAAAAGCAAGGCGGCCAGGCTATTCGAGGATTGACCATGCATTGAGTTCTGCCTCCTGGACTGTTTACGACCACTTCAGAGGCGCCTTTTCATGGAGTAAACTAGATCATACATCAGATGCAAAGTTTGATGCTGAACTCGGTAAATCTCCAGTAGATAAGATTGAAGTCGATGACCCTGAAAGAACGACCCACTTGGTTAAACAAGCAGCAAGAGCTTACGGAGCAGTATTAGTTGGTGTCTGCAAGCTAGACCGAAACTGGATTTATACTCATAATAGAAAGGGTGACGCGATTAATATCCCCAATCACATCGATAACGCTATAGTCATTGCAGTCGAAATGGACTTAGAAGCTCTCCAGACAACCCCCGCCTACCCTGGGGCTTTTGCTACAGGTAATGGATATTCAAGGATGGCCTTCATCCAAGCATGTTTAGCTGAGTTTATCCGCTCTCTGGGATATGACGCGATTCCAGCAGGAAACAACTTGGGTCTAAGTGTTCCCTTGGCTATTGACGCAGGCCTAGGACAATACGGTAGACATGGGTTGCTAATAACCCCAGAATTCGGTTCTAACGTAAGGCTCTGCAAAGTGTTCACGGACCTTCCACTCATCTCTGATTCTCCAATCGAATTCGGTGTACTCGATTTTTGCCGAACCTGCAAGACTTGTGCCGAGGCATGTCCCTCCTCATCAATCAGTTATGATGACAACCCCTCTTGGGCTGGGCCAACGAGGTCCAATAATCCTGGAATACTCAAATGGTACGTAAACGTTGAGTCATGTTACAAATACTGGACCTTGAATGGCAACGACTGTAGCCGTTGCATCGTTTCCTGTCCCTTCACCAAGAACCGACACTGGTCCCACGGTATGACTCGCTTCTTCATCAAACATCTTCCTTGGCTAAATCGGCTCTGGGTCAAACTCGACAACTGGATGGGATACGGGAAACAACGAAACCCCACAACCTTCTGGAAACCAGAAAAAGAATTCATACACACCCGAAAAGGGAACCAATGATTCTTCTTGAATAGTCTGCAGGAATAAATCACAGGGAAACTAGGGGCTCTTGCTAGGTTCAGCCTTCTAGGGCTTCAAGGAACTCTTTCGTCTCTTCGCCTTCATCAACCAGAATTATCTTCTGAACTCCTGCCCTATCAAAATCATAACGCCTAGCTATGAGCATTCCGTGGAATTTTTCTCGTCCAGTGGAGGTGGTTCCACGCCAGATGAAGATTTTATCAAAGGTATCAAGTAAATAAACATCATCCGAAGTCAAGCTCTCCTTCTCCCTAGGCACCTCGATGAAAAGATTGATTCCACCTGTGATATGTATTCTCCACAGCTTGTATTCCCTCTTTTCTAGTACTACTTCTTTGAGAAAGCCTTCTGTGTCCAAGTCTGTTACGTCAATCTCCCCATCGAAGAGTTCTAGGAATTCAGCAGGCTCTTCTCCTGGCTCCACGGTTACAAGGCGGGCTGCTCCCCTGCGCGCTTGATCCCGCCATACTGATGTTACGGCGCCTACAAATCGTTCATCGGGTGTTGCCTTCGGGCCGCACCAAAGATAGATGATTGATTCGGTGTCGATGAGGTAACAGTCCCCTTTTCCAAACTCTGACCTGAGGGCATGAGGTACCTTTACAAGTCGCCCTTTCTGGACATGATATTTAGTGAACTCGGACATGGGTTATCATCTCCTTTCTATTGCCCATTGTTCTGACCTATAACTTACCAGTAGAATCGGGTTTTAATGCTTTCCTCCTTTTAAGGAGAGATAAAAAGACAACTTAACGAATCTAAAATCCCTTGTATCCGGACCAAGGCGCCACGACGCCTGCCCTAAAGGAAGCACACTTCGCCTGGGAGATAGAAAGGTGTGGCTACAGATTTTCCAGCGGGGATATCGAGGTATGATAAAACACATAGGCTTTCATTGCGGCTTACCTCGTAAAGCCAAGTATGCTTTTTCCCGGGAACTCTTTTC
>JAEOSX010000017.1 GCA_016840135.1 Candidatus Hermodarchaeota archaeon | reverse complement strand
TTGGCTTTAGGCTTGGCTTTAGGCTTGGCTTTAGGCTTGGCTTTAGGCTTGGCTTTAGGCTTGGCTTTAGGCTTGGCTTTAGGCTTGGCTTTAGGCTTGGCTTTAGGCTTGGCTTTAGGCTTGGATTCACTCTTTGGTTTCGCGCTGCTAGTCGCTGTCTTTCTTGTCCTACGTTTCGGAGTTGTTTCTTCAGTCAAAGTAGTCACCAAGCTTCAGAATAAGTCAGAGACAACTCACGATGCTAATAAAAGCTGCGCACGATTAGAAATATGATATTCCTCCACCTAAATCAGGGTTTTTTCTATCAGGAGAAAAATAAAAAGGTCTGGATAAGCACAAGACATGCATGCAATCATCCTTAGCGCCAGACATCCTGAAGAGAATTGAGGAAATCCTTGCAGATGTAGTACATAAGGAGCTGTCGATATCTAGTGCTGCCTTGATGTCACCCGAGGGATTTCCACTTGTTGTGCAGATGGCGAAGGAAGAGAACGCGAAGATTGAATTAGCAGCAGCAATCGCGTCTTTGGGCTCCTTGTCTGAGCAGGTGGCTGAACGATTGAAAATCGGAGAATATCAGGATCTAGTGCTTCGTTGTGGGAATGGGCACCTTTTGGTTCGTAGAATTGGATTAGTTGGTATGTTAGCAGTAATTACCGAACATAATGCTCATCTAGGGGCCTGTTACATGATTCTTGATTTTCTTGAAAAGAGATTTGGAAATATGTTATAGCGTTTTTATAAGACGGTCTGCTGTTTGTTCCGTTTTTAATAATAGGGGCCTGTTTAAATTGGATAGCAGAATGGCTATCATACTGCACTTTCTTGTACTTGGCAGAGAAATCGATGAATGTTAGTATGGCTTCGTGCCTCGCGGTTGGAGAGGGAAGGCTCTCGTTGCTGCCAGAATTGTGTAGAAAGTTTGTCAAGGATACGCCTGGCCCCCGACCCGTATTGCAGAGCCCGTTTAGGCGACTTGACGATGAATTCGGGTAGTTTCAGGTCTTTAGCTAGGTTGCGGAGAATGAGTTTTCTTATAACCCCTGAATCTGTGGATACTATTTTTTGGTGAATCGGTAGTGATTGAGAATAAGCAACAATGTCAGGAGCTAGGAATGGGGCTACTAGCTGAGTGCCGTGAAATTTAGCTAGGGATTGCTGACAGGGGAGGGTTACTCGTTCCAATGTTTTAAGATCCTCTTCCATTTCGGCTATGACTAATTGCATCTCTTCTTTAAGCACGAGACGTTCATAGCGGGCATATCCTCCGAATAATTCATCAGCGCCTTGACCTACTACCAGCGTAGTAACTCCGAGTTTCTGAGCGCGTTTCACAGCAAAATGTAGAGGAATTGCTAGACTCACTTGTAATACATCAGTGCTGTTCGCTGCATTAATGATTGTTGGTAAGGCACGCCTAACATTATCGAGAGTGAAGGTTTTTATCTCGACTTGGAGCCGCAGCGCTGTTGCAGCTCTACTAGCAGCTTGGATGTCCTTAGCCGAAGTCGTGCCAACAACAATGAGGGGAATAGGGGTGGAATTGAGTGATGAAAGAAGTGCTAATAAGATGCTGCTGTCGAGGCCGCCTGAGAATAGTAATGCTTTGTTTTCAACAGAAACAAGTTGTTGAGTGACAACGTTACTTAGTAGTGTCTTTAACTTCCTAGTGTTAGTAGCGAAAGCATTGGCAGTCATAATCGGTTAACCCGTTAGCAATAAATGAATCCTTAAACTGTAGTTTATTTAGATCGACTGGTTCACGATTTCTGGTCGCGCAATCACGACCAAGGTAAAGGCATTTGTATGACCGCGTTAGCGGGATGATATATCATAGTTGCGACAATTTTAATTGGTTTGACTTGCTTAGAGATACTTGGTCGCCTTCGCGTGATGATGGGAAGGCATTTGTATGACCGCGCAAGCGGGATGAATTATCATAGTTACTTGGAGCGCGAAAGTGACCGCTATAACTATCGACCTTCTTTGGCTGACAGACTTATTTTTGAAGGTAGCTTAAGGAACACAATATCAATAGACACGGTTACAGAATAGCTATTGATGATTTTTTTCGCTTTTAGGCAGAAAATGAAAGCGTCAGAGGATTAATGGAGACCGCTTTTTGTAGCCTTCGATGAGAGGAAATACACAAACAGCAGATTATCTTACAAGAGAGGCAGGTGAAAAAATCAGCCTTGAGTAAAAGTTCAGTTTTTAAGTAATTAATACGAGTCATTACAAGCGGGGTTCGGTCAACTTGCACTGTATTGTTTACTCTTCTAATAGTTGCCCTAAATGTGAGGTCCTGAAGAAGTATCTCCTCGAAAATGGGATTGAACATTCAGTGCGGATGGTCGAGGAGTCTGAAGCTCGAGTCGATGCCCTGATGCTTGACATCTATCAAACCCCAGCTTTAGTCACTGGGGAGAAAGTGCTTCATCAACGAGATATGTTCCCTAGAGGTATTTTGGATGAAGCCGCTCTTTTATCGTTCATAGGGAGATAAGGTTTTGGCGAAGCGTAGGAAACGTACTTCCAAGCGTCGTGCTAGTCATTCGGTGCCGCTTGACACATGGATTCAAGCTGTTAGGAAAGAATCGTCCGGTGTTCCACTAGTACGAACCAGTGATGCCATGATTCTCAGCTGGAACCGCCAACGCATCGCTGAAGCACTGGTCCGTGAAACGATGCTTTGTCAAGAACTCTTTGGTATTCCATCAATGCCAATAGAAGAAGCGGAACAAATCGCTGCAGAAGTAGAGCAACAAATACAGCAGATGCAGCTCCCTTTCATTAGCGCTCCTTTAATTCGAGAGGTGCAAAACCAAGTCCTTCTAGAAAAAGCAAAAACCAGTCCAAAATACGCAGTTTACCGTAATGCCCTCACCCGAGTAGGTATGCCATTGTGGGATTTCAGCCGTATCATTGGAGGCGGCGGATACGAGGCGCGAGAAAATGCGAATATGCAGGCCAATCCAGAGACTCTCCACAAGAAAATTGCAGACAAGTTATGTAAAGAGGCTTACCTCTTGATGCTTCCCCCAGAAATTGCAGATGCACACTTAGTGGGCGATATTCATATTCATGATCTTGAATACTTTGGCACACGTCCTTTCTGCGCAGATTATGATGCGAGATACTTCTTCAAATATGGCTTGATGTGTGATGGAACCGGTGAGAGAACTGCGGTGGCGAAGCCTGCTAGCCACGCGACGGTAGCTGTCTTGCATTTAATCAAGGTCCTTGCAGCGGGGCAAACTAACTGCGCGGGAGGACAAGGACTCTTCAACTTCAACGTGTTCATGGCACCGTATCTCCGCGGACTCTCTGAACGTGAAATCAAACAAGTTGCACAAACTATCCTATTTGAAGCGAATGAGACCTACGTAAGTAGAGGTGGACAACTTGTTTTCTCTTCTATTCAATTGGAGGCTGGTATCCCGAAGATATGGCAAGACGCACCTGTTGTCTACCGGGGAAAGGTTGGTCCTGACACATATGGAGACTACGCAGACGAAGCACGAATTTTCATGGAGTCTATTCTAGAGCAGTACTGCCAGGGCGACGCTATGGGTAAAATGTTCAGCTTCCCTAAACCCGAAGTACGCTTACGTCGGGATTACCTGACAAAAAGTGAATACGAGAAAGCGATGTTCCTAGCTGCGAAACTATCAGCAAAGTTCGGCAGCAGCTACTTCGACAATGTCATTCCACCATGGCGCGGAGAAGAAGGCGTCGACTGTTACCAGTGTTTGCCTGCTGACGAAAAGGTTTTCGTTAAAGATGACGGGACGGTTAGACTTGGAGAGATTGGTCCATTAATTGAGGGAATTAAAGGAGAAAGGTTGAACATAGATGACGCTGAGTGGTGGAGTGTAAACCGGGAGATTGAGGTCCCGAGCTTTGATGAAGAAGGGAAGGTTAGGTACTCAAGAGTACTCCGAGTTATGAGGAAGAAGTCCACAGGCGCATTGATTAAGATAAAGTTGAAAGGCGGTCTACAGGCAAGAGTGACCCCAGACCATCCTGTGATAACTAGTTCAGGCGTAAAACCAGCTCACACGCTGAAGTTGGATGATTATATTCCTGTCCCGAGGAAAATCCCACATCAGGTTTCCGTCAAAAAGATTGATGTCATTAACGTTCTAAAGGGATGCAATCTTAGAGTCAGAGGTATCGATTTCTTAGATATAGGACTAACCCCAACCAAATTATCGAAAATAACTGGAGCTCCAGTCAGCAGGTGTAAAAACTGGACGAGATACGGATCAATTCCAGTTGAAGAATTCTTGAAAATAAAAGTACCAGGAGACGAGTTTCTCGTTGGCGTTACCCATGCAAAAACAGGATTAATTCCCACAAAGATAAAGCTAGACGAGAAATTTGGTCAAATAATTGGGTACTATCTTGCTGAAGGAGATGACTTCACAGGACGCGGCTTAAGGTTCAGTTTTGGCGTGCATGAAAGAAATCATATTGATGAATTAATCGGGCTGCTTAGAGACGTCTTTGGCGAGTACATCACTATCTCAACTCATACTCAGAGCTACGGCAGATACAATCATACTACAATCAACGTACCTTGTATCATCCTCTCAAAGTTATTCGAGAAACTTGGTATAGGAAGAACTGCCAGAAAGAAGCAGGTTCCACCAATTGCTTTTAATGCTCCAAAAGAGTTCCAAATCGGTCTCCTAAAGGGGATGATAAAGGGCGATGGCTCTTGGGATTTCAGTAGAGCACCATATTTCAAAATCCACTTGACGAAGAATGAGCGCCTGATAACTGGCATAAGGTCACTACTTCTCATGTTTGGTGTTTTCAGTACTATTCATAGACGCCCGGAATCAATAGAACTCAGGATATCCTCAGTAACACACGCAAATAACCTTACAACGCTTGTCGAAGTCGGAGACAAGATGCAGAAGACAGCAAGAACATCAATCGATATGATTCGTGCATTCAATGATGTTTCCTGGCTACGAGTCAAGTCAATTGAAGTCATCCCTTACGACGACTACGTTTACGACTGGGAAGTTGAAGGGACACACAACTTCCTGCATGGAGATGGGCTCTTCTCAAGGAACTGTTGCGCCTTTCGACTAACAGAAGATCTCGATGATGACGAGCTTATGCGGAAGGTGATGTTTGAGGAAGGCGCTCACTTCTCGATGGGTGGACTCCAAGTGGTTTCGATTAACTTACCTCGCCTTGCGTATATTTCGAAGGGCGATGACGCTGCCCTTCTAGAGCATCTGCGAAATGCGATGGAACGGGCTAAACAGGTTTTAGAACTCAAGCAACAGTTTGTGGGTCGTCAGATGCAGAATGGGATGCTGCCCTTCTTGATGCAGCAGCCACGCTCTAATGGTGGAAAGGCTCCGATGCTGTTTGATATCACAAAGATGTCACCAGTTATTGGTTTCGTTGGTGCTAACGAAATGGTTCAACATCATCTTGGTTTGCAGCTCCACGAGAGCCGAGATGCGGTACGTTTTGGATTGCGAGTCCTAGCTGAAATGGAAAGAATTAGAGGTGATTTTTCAGCGCAAACAGGCTTACCCTTTGCTGTTGCTCGGACACCTGCCGAGTCTTGCTCAACCCGTCTAGCCATTCTAGACTTACTGCACCACAATGATCAAGCAGTTACTACAGTAAAAGGAGATATCACTGATTGGCGCCAGAGGCTAGAAACCGGTGGGCGAACACAAGTGCCTGTTTATTACACAAACGGATTCATGCTCCATTATGACGCGCAAGTATCTCTGGCAGAAAAAATACGCATAGAAGAAAAAGCCTTCCCACTTCTTAGTGGAGGTAACATATTTCATGTGTTTTTAGGTGAAGCCGCACCCGATGCTGAGGCGTTAGCAAAACTAAACGCAAGGATTGCTTTGAATTCACAGCTTGGTTATTACAGTTATACACGAGATCTTAGTGTTTGTAAGAACTGTCATACCACGACAGGCGGTTTATTAGAAGTGTGTCCGCTTTGCGGGAGTGGAAGTCTCAACTGGTTTTCAAGAATCACTGGATATTATCAGAATGTTGAAGGTTGGAACGAGGGGAAAAGAAAGGAATTACAGCTGAGACATCGTCACGTTGGCTCCTCCCTTTCTTCAATGGTTACTCCTTACAAGACCTCAGTGGTTGAGTCAAAACATATCAGTGAAACTGATAGCGTCCAGGCACCATAGAATTTTGTAATGATTCACACCACCACAAGACAATTAGGTAAACAACACTTGTTAACAATTTCAAGGATGGAAGACACTTGTCAAGTAAAGAAATTCAGTGCATGAAGTGCTCTGGAACAGACTTCAAGTTAGTAACAGACGCTTGGATGCGAAGATCTATTCCTTGGACTGCTGAAGGAACAGTTCGCCAATGCAAGGGATGCGGCGAAAAACACTTCGTATGTCCTGAATGCCGTGGTTTCCTTACTAGAGTAAACATTACAAATATTCGAGTGATGCGAGCGAAATGCCCAAATTGTGACTTTGAAGATGCACGGATTAAAGCGTGGTTTGATGAGATGAGAGGATAATATTTTGGCTCGAAGCACTTGATTGGGATTGTTAATTGATGCTTAAGAAGCCTTATTTATCGGAAAGGAAACGCTGTAATTACAATATAAGGTGATAGTAATTGCCGAAGCCAAAAAGTAGAGCACGAGCTTTTGAGGAGCCTTTCATTCAAATTGTACCCACTGGAGATAAAATCAAATTAGCTGAAAATCCGGTTCTTTTAGTTGGATTTCCTGGCCCAGGACTTGTAGGAGTCATTGCAACAGGACGATTAATTGAAGGAATGGATATGAAGCTCATCGCGTCAATCCGTTCCCCCCTTATTCCACCAGTTACTCCATTTCTAGGTGGAGAAATGCGGTTACCTCTCCGCATATGTGCTAGCAAAGATGGAAAGTTCATAACGGCAATTTCGGAGGTCGCTTTGCCCCTCGAAACCATCTTTTTCGTAGCAAATAAGATACTCGATTGGGCAGCAGAAAAGGGAGTGAAAAAGGTTGTATGCCTTGAAGGTGTCGCTGTAAAAAGGCGGGATAAAAGACCAATGGTCTTTGGTGCAGCTGAGCCACATCTTCTAAAACGATTGGAAAAACACGGAATACCAAAGGTACAGAAAGGGCTAGTAGCAGGGATTGCTGGGGCTCTTTTGAATGAGTGTCTCATTCGGAAGTTAGAGGGGTACTGCCTGTTGGTACAAGCGTTAGCCAATTCACCTGACCCAGGAGCAGCTGCAAGTATGGTGTCAACGCTTAATCGGTTCTTGAACATAGATGTAAGTATCCAGTCGCTCATACAGAATGAATCAGTCATCAAGGCACAACTAAACCCTCTAGCAGAGCAATCCCAAAGAGAAGAGCGGCAGACGCAAGAACACGGATTTAGACCCATACCCTTCTATGTTTAACGATTGTATTGTGCTGATTATAGCCTTCCATTGATTCAGGTTATCAGTAATTAATATCCAAAAGAATTTGAAAGCTTCCTTGAATAATTCTGTCGAAGATTCTTCGATTTTGGGGAACTTGTAGGAGAACTAGGATTTATGAATCAAATCTGGTTCAATCTTCAGGATAGTGATCGAGAAGGAGTTCAAGCTGTTCTTGTCTTTCATCTTCATCAATCCTCCTCGGTTGACGTTTAATCCGAGAGCCCTCTTCGATTACTTCAACGAAATCCCGTTGAGAGTGTTTTATCGGAAAACGAATAATGTATTCTTTAGCAGTTCTTGCTTTAGTCATAAAGCCGCACGAACACCTTAGGGCAACTTTACCTGCTTTGTCTTTCGTTGGGAGTAGAAGGTTAGAGCATTTTGGACAGAACTTCAATTTTCTCAACCCTACAAATATGTTTAATTGCGTTTGCCGAAGTGTACAGACTATTAAACTTTTCGAACGCCTACTCGTGTTCATGGAACAGATTCTAGAATGTCTCGTGTTGCTCGTATCAGCTGTGTGCTTGTCAACCTGATTACTTGTTGGGCTTCAGCAAGTCGTATCGCCCGTTTGAGAATTTGTGTCTGAATACTTCTAATCGTTTGGATTTGTTCGCCATCTATTCCAGAAGTGGGCTTGTGTAATACATCGTCGATTGCGAAAGGGAGAACTTGTAAGAAGTATTGCTGAGCATTATCGGTCATGCGCTTTTGCCACATCTTCAGAAGGCGAAGAGTAAGAGGCTGCTCTAGAAAGATTTGCCAATTCTCCTTTATACGGATTTCACCAGATTCATTGAAGCGAACACGGAGCTCTACGCGCGTCAACGTGTTCTGTTCTTTCGCGCGGGACTTTACTGATTTGACATCTAGAATAAACCCAAGTTCATCTCGGGGTCCAAGAAGCCAGTTTCCCCGTTTCACATCCACCGATGTTGTTCCCTCTAAAAGGTAAGAGAACTGACGCTTCCTGAATTTTACCCTCGTTTCGCCCATACTTTCTGCATCAAGAAGTGTTATCACGTAGCCTGATCGGTTATGCTGCTGACGCACAGCAATTATCTGGATAGCACCAGATTCGTCTTCACCGTTTAGGTGTAACGAGCTAGTTCTCAGCACGAGCCGTCAATCTCCAACGAGTAGTCCAGCTTCTTGCCTTTATAAATATCTATGTTAAATCTGACCCTTATTTCAGCTAAAATAAGAGATGAAGAGACTGCACAGCTTCTGGTCGTTCAGTGATAATAAACAATAGAGACAGTATTGCTTGAGGATCAGAATTGAGCAATTCCTTTATTTGGTAGGGCCAAACACCAACGATAGACCCACCACCAACTTCGTCAAGACTACCGAGAAGACTAGCAGTAAAATTCATGCGAGTTACTAGAAGCAAAATAAAGGGGGCTATGAGCTTAGTCTCCGACGGTTCCTTTACTGAAAGAATGAAGCCGTATCTCGCTTTGTAGGCTACTTGTTCTCTGATAAGCCTTTGTAGTTTCCCAACGAAGCGGGGGTTTAGTTGGTAATATTGACCACTAAGTGTATGGATGTCGAGAAACTTCCGTGATGGTCCTTCAGCTAACTTGACATGCCAGGTAGTCATGTTATACACCTTTAGAGTTATTTCTCGAGTAGGTCAAGCTGCTTAGGAATATTACGGTAATTTAACGGATACGGATACCCAGTTGTTTTCCAACCTCACGAATTGAAGATAGTTCCTCTTCATTGAATGACACTTGACGTAGAGCAGGATCCAATACCGTTTCGGTAGGACGGAATATTTGCAGAATTAAGTGGTCTACTCCAACCCAGTCAGAGATTTGTTGGATTTCCTCAGGTTTACATACAATTTGGGGTACGAGGGTGGTACGGAATTCGTATTGAATACTACTCTTTTTTAGTAAGGTAACAGTTTCCTTGATTTCTTCTAATCCTATTCCTTTATTTTGAGTGATTTTTGTGTATGCCTCGAATTGTGGAATGGTCTTGATATCCACAGCTACGTAGTCTAAGAGTTGGTGTCTTAGGAGTTTACGAAGAACCTTGGAGTTGGTACCATTTGTCATAAGGCCAAACCGAAGATCGTTCTTTCGGACCCATTCAGCTAAAGCAATTAATGGTTCAGGTTGTAGTGTCGGCTCACCACCTGTTACGACTACACCTTCAATGAGATAACTCTGCTTAGTGAGTTCAGTAGTGATTTCCTCTAAACTACAGAGATATTTTTCATCGAATTTCAGAATTGGTGTATTGAAGCAAAATCGGCACCGAAAATTGCAGCC
>JAEOSX010000148.1 GCA_016840135.1 Candidatus Hermodarchaeota archaeon | reverse complement strand
CCCTTGGTCAATACGCCTATCACACCTTCTCCTTGAAAGAGGTTCTCCCCGCCAAGCGTTTCGTCGATTAACTGTTTGAAATCATCGCTAGTGGGGTCAAGTTGTGTAATAAGTCCTGGAGGCAGTTGGAACCCTGCTGAGCTGCCCAGCCCTAGCTTGTCAGCCTTCATCACCGAAGCGAATGCTAGTGCGATTTTGTATTCGTCTACCGTGATGATGCCAGCCTCGATACCTACTGCAAACACAGCATCAGGCTCAGCCAAAGCAGCCCCTCTTGCTCGTGTGAGGGCTCCCTGCAAGGTTTCCGTCTCTGATGTGGGGATGGGTTTAACGCCTGAGAGAACCTTGACACCCACAACCTCCAATGCATCAAAGTAAGGAGTGAAAGCTTGTCGAGTTGACTCTATCTTTACTGGGTTCTGCGAACCTACTACCACGCGCATGTTTTTCACCTCCCAAACCTACTATCTAATAGAATAAAAAATGAATGAACGCAGAAAGGACAAGTGCAGTCATCAAGATAAGGGATTTCTCCTCTCAGCCTCCTCATTCAGGTAATTCAACACGGAGTTAATAAGCGTATATATCGGGCAACGTACCCCTTTTTTAAGGAGAATACTGATATTTTCCCATCAGAATAGTGAATTGCCGAATTATCATATTACCGTGAAACAAAAGAGATAAAAAGCGACCAATGGTCTTGCGGAGAAGTCACAATGTTTACGGTAGAAATGGAGACCAGCCTTTGATGAAACACGTTGGTATTTTAGGCTTCGGCGGATATGTTCCCAAGTACCGTATATCTGTCGAAGAAATTGCCAGAGTCTGGGGAAAAGATGGCAAGGCGATCAGTAGAGGTCTGAATCTGGAGGAAAAAAGTGTCCCCGGCCTCGATGAGGACACGACAACGATATCCGTTGAGGCAGCACGCAACGCCCTAAAGTGTGCCCAGATTGACCCCGAGCGCATTGGTGCAATCTTTGTGGGATCCGAGTCGCATGTCTACGCGACGAAGCCGACTGGAACCGTAGTTGCAGAAGCCATCAATGCTCCCAACAGTATTCAGTGCGCGGATTTCTCCTTTGCCTGCAAGGCAGGAACTGCTGCCATCCAAGTATGTATTGGCTTGGTAAAGTCAAAGGAAATCGATGTAGGTCTAGCCATCGGCGCAGACACAGCACAATCCAAGCCGGGAGACGCTTTAGAGTACGCAGCTGCTGCCGGCGGTGCAGCCTTTCTCCTCGGAACCGGCAAGGACTGTATAGCCAAAATCGAAGGCACTTACTCCTATACAAGCGACACACCGGACTTCTGGCGCCGAGAAGGAACCGATTTCCCAGAGCACGGTTCCCGTTTCACAGGCAAACCCGCTTACTTCCGTCACGTTCACCAAGCTGCTCTTGGGCTTTTGGAGAAACTCAAAACTAAGGCTGATGAATATGATTGGGCAGTCTTCCACTCACCCAACGGGAAGTTTCCCCGTCGCGCCGCGAAGGCATTAGGCATCCCCGAAGAAAAAATCAAACCCTCCCTCATTGTTGACAGGATAGGGAATACCTACGCAGGCAGCTCACCCCTAGGGCTGGCGGCAACCTTTGACATTGCCAAACCTGGCGACCGGATACTCATGGTCTCATATGGTTCAGGCGCAGGAAGTGACGCCTTCAGCATCGAGGTTCTCCCGCCACTATTAGAGACACGGGAGCGCATGCCTAAAATTGAAGACTACATCCAAGACAAGATTAGTATTGACTATGCGACTTATGCGAAGCACCGCCGCACAATTAAAGTGGAGTGAAAAAGCAAATGACCGACCCAAAAGATAGAGTCGCCGTAATAGGTATTGGACAAACAAAATTCGGAGAACAATGGGACAAGAGCATTCGCCGCATCACCTTAACCGCGGCTGGTGCATGTCTGGTCGACGCTGGAGTTTCAGGTGTTGATATCGATGGGCTTTACGTCAGTAATACCTCTACAAGCTCGTTTAGTAAACAAGAACACCAAGCTGCCTTGGCGGCTGACTCTGGTGGACTACTGCCCATCGCATCAACCGAAGTGGAGGCTGCCTGTGCTAGCGGAGGTGTTGCAGTTCGCCACGCCTACATGGCAATTAAGTCAGGTGAACACAAGGTAGTCATGGTGGTTGGCTGCGAGAAAATGAGCGACATCTCAGAGCGAGAAATCGCTGAAACCTTAATGAGCGCCGCAGACCGTGAATGGGAAGGCCAGATTGGTGCCACATTCCCAGCCCTCTTCGCCCTCCTCGCTCGCCGCCACATGGTTCATTATGGGACAACCGATGAGCAGTTAGCTGCTGTTCCTGTCAAGGCCCACGCCAATGCTGTAAATAATCCCTACGCCCAATTTCGTTTCAAAATAGGTATCGACCAAGTGCTCCGCAGCGCTCTGGTTGCAGACCCTCTGAGAGTCTTCCACTGCGCCCCGATATCGGATGGTGCAGCCGCTCTGATTCTGTGTCGCGGGGATCTTGTTGAGAAATTCTCCGGTGAACCAATATGGATTAACGCTTCCACCCAAGCCTCAGATACCCTCGCCCTCCATAGCCGTCCCCACCTCACAACCTTCCGGGCTGTAAAAAGCGCAGCAAAACAAGCCTATGCAAAGGCAAAGGTCGAACCCAAGGATTTAGATGTAATAGAAATCCACGACTCCTTTAGCATCGGCGAAATTATTGCCACAGAAGATATCGGCCTGGTAGAAAAAGGGCAAGGTGGCCCTGCCATTGAAGAGGGCTACACTGCCATGGATGGTGAGAAACCAGTTAATCCCAGCGGAGGTCTCAAGGCAAAGGGTCACCCAGTCGGAGCCACAGGCATCGCCCAGGTTGGCGAGATAGTCGAACAACTCCGTCACACAGCCGGCGAACGCCAGATTGAAGGAGCACAGATCGGGCTTGCCTTAAACCTTGGTGGAACAGGCTCCACCGCAGTGATTCACATACTCAACAAGGAATGAAACATAAAGGAGAAAATCAAGATGAGTGATCAAAGCGTTCCAATGCTCTGGCGCCGGATAAGACACAGATACAACCTAGTCGGACGCCATTGCAGAACATGCGATTCCAAATACTTCCCCCCAATTCCCCTCTGCAGGAAGTGCCGCCGAAAAAGCGACCTCGTAGACTTCCAGTTCTCCGGGCTCGGGAAAATCTACTCCTACACAATAGTCCGAGACCCGCCAAAGGGATTCAAGGCCCTTGCCCCCTATGCTATAGCAATGGTCCGCCTCGACGAGGGACCACTAGTTCTTTCCCAGATCGTTGATACGGACTTTGAAGAACTAAAAATAGGATTGAGCGTCCACGTGGTCTTTCGCCGCATAGGAGACGCTGGGCGAACTGGTGTCTTACACTACTCATACAAATTCAAACCACTACGCAAGTACGTTACAGGATATGTTATTGGGACAGTGGATGGCGAGGAAGGAGTCCAGCACATCCAGGTTCCAGTGGAGGAACGGGAGCGTACATCAGTTCGACGAACCATCGAAGAAGCTGGTGAAGCGGTTCGTCGCAGGAAATCCAAGGAGCCTGCTGATGAGAAATCTGACGGCTAGAGAAGAACCTTTCCTTCCCTCACACTCTTACGGATGAACGCCTTTGCAGTGAGATGAACCTATAAATACCAGAGCGGTAAGAGGTGTGCCATCTCCCTCACACAACCCTCTAACATGTATTACTTGTCTTTGATTGGAGGTCTTTGGTTGTCCGAAAAGAGAAAATCCCCATGTTCCTGTAAATCCTTCGCGGTACTAATGATAGGCATTCTGATTCTCAGTATGATGTTAAACGTCTTGCCTTGGGTTCAGCCCAATGGTGGTCTCTGGATGGACATTCACTGGGCAAACTACCCACCTTATGCAACTGAGGAACTTCCGGGTCTTGACGGCCAAATCCAGATAATTCGCGACAACATGGGTGTCCCCCATATCTTCGCCTCAACTGAACACGACCTTTATCTCGCCTGTGGATATGTCCACGCCCAGGATCGCCTGTTCCAAATCGATACCTATCGGCGGCTGGCTCAGGGTCGCCTTTCCGAGATATTTGGCGAGAACTATTTCGGCGATGACCTCTTCTATCGCAGCCTCGACCTCAATGGGACAGCTCAAGCTTCCTATCAACTACTCTCCTCCGATGTCCAAGCCCTAATCCAGGCCTACGCAGAGGGATTCAACCTCTACCTTGAGAGAATAGGAAGTCGTGTACCACTGGAAATCCGAGTACTAGGGTACATGCCTGAACCCTTCACACCCACAGATGTGCTGACAATCGAACGCCTGTTCGCTTGGATGGTTTCCGGCTCTCAATCTTTCCAGGACCTGGACATGGCAGTCCTGGTTGACGCCTTAGGAAATGATACAGTCTGGAACGAGCTCTTCCCAGTTCTCCGCTACAACGACCTCCCCACCGTACCCCCACCCACGGAAAAGACAGCGGAAACTAACAATTTCATCTCAAACCTCCTTGAAGCCGCTAAATCCCTTGCTGCCCGTTACCGAAGCATCACAGCCGATGGACCCCTGCCCTCCTCTCCAATAGGCGGCAGCAACGCCTGGGTTCTAAACGGCAGCCACACCGAATCAGGTTCTCCCCTTCTCAGCGGAGACCCCCATCTTAACCTCCTTATTCCAACCTTCTGGTATGAGGTCCATCTAGTAGGTGCAGGCCACAATATACGGGGCATCACCATGCCAGGCTTTCCCTTTATCCTCCAAGGCTATAACAGCCACCAAGCCTGGAGCTTCACGGCAATGAATTCTGATGATGCCGACTTTTACTACTATCTCTGGGACCCAAGCCACCGAGACCGCTACTGGTGGCAAGGAAGCTGGCAATTCATAACCCAGGTTCAAGGCACAATCAACGTCAACCAGGGAGGAATAATCAACCCCTACAACTACTACTTCAACACAACAGTTCATGGTCCCCTCTTTGACGAGCAGGACGGACGCTTCGCATTGAAATGGAACGGAAACAACGGGTCCCGAGCCGCAGAAGGCTATCTTAGGATTGCCCAAGCATCAACTTATGGTGCATTCGAAAACGCCCTAGGATATCTGGATAGTCCTAGCCTAAACTTTCTATATGCGGATAATTCAGACAACATAGCCTACCATGCTACTGGTCTCCACCCCATCAGACCAGCAGGGGGAGGACCAACACCCATGAATGGGTCTGCTGGTACCCACGAATGGCAGGGTTTCATCCCCTTTGCCGAGTTACCTCAGAGCTATAATCCCTCCACTGGTTATCTTGTTACAGCCAATAACCGTCCGGTCAACTCAACCTACCCCTACTACCTGGGATACACCTTCGCTCCCTCCCATCGGGCCCAGCGAATAACACAGCTAGTCAATGACTCAACGGGTCAAACAGTAGCTGATATGAAGGCGATCCAACTGGATACCTACTCTCTCCAGGCTGCCGCTCTCAAAGGCCTCATAGCAAGTGTTGTCCTCAGCGGTGTTACCCCAACTAGTCACCCCCTAGTCCATGAGGCAGCTACAGAGCTGCAGGGCTGGGATTGCCAAATGGTCTCAAACAGTACAGGTGCCACAATCTGGGCTAACTTCTTCCCAATGTTCCGGGAAGCCACCTTTGGCGACGAATACAAGGACGCAGGACTCCCAGAGGGTCCCTTCCCCGATACTGCGGTGTTGGAGAATTTCACCCTCACCAACAACCCAACCTGGTTCAACAACATAAGCCGTAGCGGTACCCAAACCCGAGATGACATCATACTAGAAAGCTTCATTGACTCCATAGAATCCCTTGAACCCCTCCTGGGAGCCAACTTGGACTTTTGGGAATATGGGAATGTCCATCTCCTTGTCATCGAACACTCCATGGGCACAACCTTCCCCTACCTGAACGCACAAGTAGTTCCTATTGATGGCGGTGAATACACTGTGAACTTCTGTCCAGGCTTTTTCGTTAATACGGGTGCTACTTGGCGGCAAATCATCGACCTTGGTAATCCCGACCAGTCGCTGGGTGTCCTCCCTGGCGGACAGAGCAGCAATCCCTACAGCCTTCACTACTTGGACCAGCTAGGTCTTTGGATTGCAGGTGAATACCACTCCCTCGGTATCCCCGCAACACCCGAGACGGTAAGTAACCCCGAGTCCACCCTAGTCCTCAACCCGCCCTAAAAGATTCAATGGATGTGTCGTGAAATGTCTACGCCCCGAGATAGTCTCCGAGACTTTATCTATAAGGAACATCACCCTGTCACAGGCTTCCTTGTCTGTTTCACCCTTGCGCTCCTAATACAGCTCATCGGCTTCGGCATACTCATAGCCATCGCAGGTGGCATTGCAGGTTTTCTCCTCAAACGAGATATTAAGGCTATACTCATCACCTTCGCGGCTGGAGCCTCCGTCTGGGGTCTCTTCTTCGGCATCCTATTCGCCCTCTATCCCCAAGCATCAATCGCTGCCTGGATAATCTTAACCCAGATATTCCCCGCACCACAAATCCTCCTGTCTCTCCTGGGTGGAGTAATCTGTGGGATTGGAGGAGAACTCGGAGTCATCATCAGCGATTACTTCTCTCCATCGCCTGAATACAAGATCAAACCCATGCGAGTCCGAGTCCCTGAACCTCCCGCCGAGGTGCCCCGCCGACGAAAGGTGAAACGCCGAAAACGAAAGAAGAAACGAAGCTCCTAGCCAAGGCACTTAAGCCAAAGGGATTTCCGCAAACGTAAAAAACATAAGGGGCTAGAATACCGGTTCTTTGAGGTTTGCCAATGTCGCCAGACGATACTCCTTCCCCCAGCGATGAAACCCCACAGGTAGGTCCTCTCCAACAAGCCTTGGAGGGACCAGACCATCATAAGCGATTAACAGCAATACGAGAACTGGGAAAAATCGGGCCGCCCGCCTCCTCTGCTCTCCCCCAGCTTCACGCCTCCTTGAAGGACTCCAGCCCCGACATTCGTGCAGCTGCCGCGGTTGCTGTGGGCTTTATCGGCAACACAGAATCAGTGCCGGCTCTACTCCCTCTCCTCGAAGATGAGGAACAGAAGGTCAGGTTCCAAGCCATCAGTGCTCTGGCTTTTCTCTGCGATCCCAAGGTCACTCAACGCCTTCTAGAACGGTTCGAAGTTGAGACGCCCCTGGTTAAGGACCAGATCCTGCGTGCCCTCGGGCAGCTGGGTGACTCCTGCGCTTATACTGTGCTTGAACGTGCCATAGTAGATGTTGACCCCAAAATACGTAGAGCCGCGGTAATAGGTTTTGGTTTCCTTAAGGACTCACGCGCACGCCCCCTACTCCTGCAAGCCACAGAAGACGAGGACAAGCTGGTCTGTAGTGAGGCAAGGGACGCCCTAAACCTTCTCCCCTAGATTTGATTCGGGGAAAGCGCGCAAATCCATGGGTTCTGGTTGATTGTGGATTTCTAGCTTGTGTGCCTCCTGTTTTTCTTAGCTAGATTGAGCAAATTATTCTAGATGATGTTTTAAGAAAATTAATATAAAGTGTAAAGGGGACTCTTACCAAGAGAAATTTGGTGAGGTAAGAAGCATCAAGAGTCATTCTAGCTTGAAGTCCGATTGAAAGAAAGAAAAGTGGAGAAGGATATCCCCGCTGGAAAGCTTGATTGACTAGCTTGCCTCGGCGACACCCTCTGCCAGCCGCCGACCCTTATCAGTGAGCCGGTACCAAACATGGTAGACTCCACGATTTTCCTGGAGAACACCAGTCTGGGTAAGCCGCTTCAAATGATAGGCAGCGGTTGAAGTGGGTATGTCGAGCTCCTTCGCGATTTCTCTAAGGAAGGCTTTGTCCTTCATAAGCTTGCGCACGATCCTTCTCCGGGTGTCGTGCTGTAGGGCTTGGCTTTGTGTCATCATGTTTAATCTGAATTATCTTTTATTAAAAGAAATATATAAGGGTTTCT
>JAEOSX010000147.1 GCA_016840135.1 Candidatus Hermodarchaeota archaeon | reverse complement strand
GCCTCAGATGGTGTAAGTCGCTCAGTGAATACACGTAACTGGCGGAAGAAGACATCACAGCCTTCACGGTACTCTAGAGAGTATGGACCATACTTGTGGGCTAGGTAATCAATTATACCAAAATATAACGTTGCAAATATAGGTTGACGTGGATAGTGGTCAAAGAGGCGCCGGGTCATACCAAACGCATCGACGTAATCAGCATAAGCTATAATGTTTGGTTTATCCACGAAGAAATGGCCCAGCCCTGTTCCTGCGATGTGGTTGGGAAGTCCATCCGCATGGATAACCGGAGATTCAGGCTGCTGGCTCAGGAGGTCAACGACTGGTTTGCTCCAGAGTAAGCGGCGTACATCAATACCTGCTGTTACTATTGCATCTCTGAATCTAACACCTTGTCCTGCCATTCGTAAGGTGTCTACAATGGCCCCATATTCTTGGAAGTAGATACGATGCCCCAGGATACCATGTTTTGTAGGGGGAACTCCTAGGTGGATACTAGTCACTGCACTGGACGTGATAGAGGGGAAGGTGCTACTTAGCGTGACGCCATCGATATCGCTGAAAAATCGACCAATCCTACTATTTTGGAAATTATCTACTCCTAGACTATCCACTATGCATACAATAACACGCTTGGCATCTAAAGCATCATTTCTCTTAAGATGAGAGTGTATTTCTGGGAAACCGAACAGGTCTTCCCGGGGAACACGTCTTCCCATACACCGAAGCGCGGTAGGGAGTATCTTGTATATGTTCCTGTGATAATCGGGCTCGTACAAGTCGTCGGTGTTCATCAGCAGTTTTCTTGTAACAGTCAATAAACTACCCCTATTTGCTATCCGCTGTTTCAGAGTTGCTTTGTAGCAACCTAGATGATAACTTAAGTGTATTCGTCAATTTCTAAAGGAATCTACTAAGAAAAATGATGAACAGGAGGCTTCGGCGAAAGACTCTTTTGGATTCTTCTAGAACATTCTAGTAGTATAACGCATTTTATCTAAGGGAATACGAGATGGCGGTCCTTGGGCTTGCTGTGTTTGAATTTGACCCAAAAGTTGGTCCAAAAGAAGTATACAGGACCCGCAATGTGGAGGAGATAACCATTGAAGAGGCTGTGGCTATCTTCGCTACACATAGCGTTTTTTCAGGGGGTTTTCGCGGTGTTCATATTGGGAAGAGAACATGGGCATCTTATATCAAACGACCCTGGGTTTTCGCGCTCCTTCTCTCCCCTGATGAGCCAATTGGTCCTTTAGAGACCGCCATTCATACCATTCTAGAAGAAACCGAACTAGAAAAATCGCCTACAAAGAGACAATGGAATGCCATTTACCAGAAACTCCTTCGAGAGATACGAAAATCACCAGCCGCAGATCTACTAACCTCTAAGTATACTGCTGATTTTCTGAAGAGTCTCTTGAATGGGGGAGTTGACTCTTTTGAACCCAAATTTTGCTTCGAGATAGGTGCTATTTATCCTGAAGCGGACCGGATAACTGGTTTGAACTCTTATGACACTCGTCTTTTCTTGGAAAAGCTGGCACTAGCAGGCATCTTTGTCAGCGAACCCGCAGGCGGCGCCCTCATTTGTCCCAGCTGCAAAGGTTTCAAAATATCCACTCACTTCTCTTGCCCACATTGCCGAGCGGCAACCCTTGAAGTCATCCGTATCGAGGTTCCCCCTATCCTAAAAACGGATAACCCGAATTCTGAAAGCGACGTAAATTCCCCGCATTATTCTTGTTCCAGCTGCAGGAACATCACTCAGCAACCAACCATCACATTTGAATGCACCGAGTGCGAAAAACAGTTCCAACCCGCCGAGGCTGAATATCGCCAACTCTTCCGTATCATCCTAGAAAGAGGTTCAGCCAAAGCGTTGGTTCAACGTATTGAAGAGAAGTTTTCATCCTAAAGCTTCATTCATCACTTAGTGCAGAGGACAGTTTCTCATATTTTTCCCAGATGCGCTCAGCTAGCTTCTGGAAGACATCAGTGACGTGAATGCTTTCTTTTGAGCTGCTCTCAATAAAGGTCATCTTGTCCTGCTTTGCCCTTTTTTGACCCTCTTTTAGAGTAACTGTGCGCTGATCCTCTAAATCCAGTTTGGTGGCAACAAGCTCTATAGGAATTCCTTCACAATGCTGGTGAACTTGCATTATCCAATGTCCCACCCGTTCGAAACTCTGTCTATTAGTGATGTCGTAAGCAATAATAGCTCCAGCAGCACCTTCGAAGTAGAGACCCCTTATGAAATCAAATTTTTCCTGGCCAGCGGTGTCGTAGATGACGAGTTTTATTAGAGTGCGTTTCACTTTGATTTCCTTTGCAAAGAAATCCACACCCAAAGTGAAAATATACGAATCATCGAACTGGTCCATTGTGAACCGCCTTGCGAGAGCGGTTTTCCCTACCTCAGCATCCCCAACTACTATTATCTTGTAAACTATGTCTGTGACATCCGCCATACTGATTTCACTTTCCTTGAGTGATTCCATCATTATTTCCTTGTTTACTTGACCTTTAAATTTGCTGTCTCACACTTCCGTATTAGAGGGTCTAGTCTGCTTAGCGGTCTATTATTTCAATGGATACGAAAATATATATGAGAAGATGAGTTGCAAGGTAGAACTAATCGGGCTTCAGTTGTGGGACGACGATTATGCCAGATACTAATAATCAATTTAATTTACCTGTTGACGAGTTACCAAGGAAATGGTACAACATTGCCCCAGATTTACCTGAACCACTTCCACCTCCAAAGGACCCACCAGAGGGTCCTTCAAGGGTTGATATGTTACCAAAGTTCATTCTGAAGAATTGCCTTGGGCAAGAGATGTCTACGGATCGTTGGATAGATATCCCGACTGGTATTCGAGAGCTTTTCATCCAAGCAGGGCGCCCCCGCCCGCTCATGCGAGCCCTTCGATTGGAAAAGGCCCTGAAGTTACCAAAGACGATTCGACTCTACTATAAACGAGAGGACCTCAGCCCAACAGGTTCCCACAAGGTTAACACTGCACTAGCACAAACCTACTACGCTGTGAAGGAAGGCTACTCTGAAGTAGTCACCGAGACCGGCGCAGGTCAGTGGGGGTCAGCCCTATCCTATGCGGCAGCACTGAATGATTTGAAGTGCCGCGTATTCTGGACACGAGCAGCGTATCGGTGGAAGCCTGGTCGTCGAACACTAATGCAGCTCTTCGGCTCTGACGTCTTTGCGTCACCTAGTAAGGAAACCAAGTTCGGTCGTGAACTCTTAAAGCAGAATCCACAACACGTTGGCAGCCTCGGCATTGCGATTAGTGAAGGTATAGAAGATGCCTTGAATCGGGATGGCAGCATATACTGTCTGGGAAGCGTCCTCAACCATGTGCTAACACACCAGACCATTATCGGATTGGAGACTATTGAGCAGTTCAAGCTAGCAGACGACGAACCCACTCTCCTGACTGGTTGTTTTGGTGGAGGCAGCAACCTCGGCGGTTTTGTTATACCCTTCGCCGGTGAAGTGCTCAGAAAGAAACGAGAGTGTTCCTTCCTTGCCTCACAGAGCGAAGCAGCCCCCAACCTTGTAAGAGGGAAGTACATGTATGATCACGGTGACCACGCAGGACTCACTCCCCTTCTCAAGATGTATTCTATGGGTCATGACGCGGAGCTTCCTGAGATATGGGCAGAGGGCATTCGGTATTCTAGTGCTGCACCACTGATGAGCGCTCTTCGCCATCACGGACTCCTAGACGCTGTCGCTTACCCAGTTGATGAGGTTCATGTATTCACACAAACCCGGCGCTTCGTTCAGACGGAAGGTTTCATTCCAGCTCCGGAGAGTTCTTACGGTGTTTGTGCAGCGATAGATAAAGCTCTCGAGTTCAAGCAGAAGGGTGAAGAGGCAGTAATCGGCTTCAACGTCTCTGGACATGGATTCCTAGATATGCAAGGCTTCGCTAAACCACTCAACCTTGAATGGTAAGGACAAGTTGCTGCCTTCCAAGTGAGTAAGATTAGCTAGGTTTGCGTAGTGTGAACCAATGCCAGGTCGGATGACCTAATCCTTGTTCGTAGCTGATGATTTGGAAGCCGTGGGTTTCAGCTAGTTTATCCACTTCTTCTTTTGAGAGGAAGTAGCGGTCAAGGAGGCTAACATTTCTTCGCTCAACGTCTCTTCGTGTCTGAAAACGGAAGAAGCCTCCAAGTTTGAGAACACGATGGGCTTCGCTAAAGTATGCGGTAATTGTGTCCAGATTCATATGCTGGAAAGCAATAACTGAATACACCAAATCAATTGATCCACTGGGGAGAGGGATAGTAGACCCATCGTTTTGAATCACCTCTACATTTGGATAGCTTCGAAGACGGTGACGGGCATACTGTACCATATCCGAACTGAAGTCAATACCAACTACACGGTGAAAACGAGATGCCATAGGCGCTAAAATCCGCCCGGGCCCACAGCCAATTTCAAGCACATGCCAAGAGGGCTTCTGGAAATTAGAAATAGCTGGCAGAATCCAAGAATCCACCCAGCGCTGCCCGGTTTGAGCCCAAGCCTTCTCGTCCCTAGAAGACCGGCTGTAGGTGATTTGGCGTAACCAACTCCTATCCCCATGCCAAATATCTGGACGCTCAGAACCGCCCCGCATCCACAGGAAGAGGTTTCTCAGTATACGCAGTGGAGGGCACCGCTGAATCAAGACTTTAAGATTAACCAAAACGTTCATTCCTCCTGACCTGTTCATAACCCAATAAGTGGTGCCCAATAGAGAACCACTATGGCAACTATATTATTCGTGGCGTGAGCAGCCCACGGCACATAAAGGCTCCACCCCCTCACTTGGAACATATACCCCCAGATTAAAGACATGAAGAGAAGAGGTGCAAACCTGAAGGGATCAAGGTGGATTAAGGCAAAAAGACCTGCGCCGAAGAACAAACCACCCCAACGGTTATAGTGATTCTCCGCGCCTTGCTGAATGACTCCTCGAGCAAACACTTCTTCACAAAAACCAACAACTCCAATCATCAGTATTATCCAAAGCACAAGTTCAACTGGGGATGTAGGTGTTAGTGATTCACTCATAATATCGAAATAGATTTGCGGCGGTGGTAACAGCCATCTCCAGAGAAAGGTTACAGGAATCGTTGCAACCAAGGTAAAGAGTCCGACTGCAACGCCCACCAAGATATCGGTGACAATGCTCTGTAACCCTCGATGTGGACGAAGACCCAGTTCCTCTGCTATCCTTGATACCCATCGAGTACTCTTCCGAGGTTGTAAAAAAAATTCACCTTCGGGTTTATTCTTTGATGTCCACCAAATCACTGGAAGTAGAGCAGCCATCAATAAGGAGAACTCGGTCACAACCAGCCCCCCGAAGACGTGGATTGATTGGGTCAGGATTCCTACTGTGACCAGTAGAAGGAGACCTGTTGTAACTGCGGTCACAGAAACTCCAATCGGCCAAGTCGCTCTAGGCATAACAATCACTACTCTACAAGGTCCTCAGGGAGTTCACGTATGATAAAACGTTTCGCTTCAAGTTCCCGAGTGGATTCCTGGACATTTATTTCCTCGACGATAATAGCAGCCAGAGCACTGGTCACCAGACCATACTCGTACAATTGCTTCCCGAAGCCTTGTGATGGCGGCAGAGTCATGGGTTGTAAAACCGACTTCGAAGTTGCGGCGGGTCTTGCTTCGCATTCCCAATCCAGCTCCTGTGAGGTTAGCCGAGCCTGCGTATGCGAATTTGTCATCAATGATAACTAGTTTCATATGTTGGCGACCACAAAACGCAAAGTTTACACAATCTCTATTACGGAGCTCATTGAAGACAAAAGAATCTTGGGCACCATTATGAGCAAGGAAGTAGAACTCTACACCTTGTTTCACCTTTTCTTTCACTATATCCGCGAGCCGCAACTTCATACCACGGTACTCAAGAAAGGGATTCTTCAGGTTAGCTGTCGCCACTAAAACAAGACGCTGAGCCTTTAGCAGCCCATCACGTAAAACATGCTGGTAGAGATCCCAGTTAAAATGCAGTTTGAAGGTTTCACCAATCAT
>JAEOSX010000146.1 GCA_016840135.1 Candidatus Hermodarchaeota archaeon | reverse complement strand
GGTTCCTTGACCTCATTGATGACATGACGGATATAGATTAGGTCAAAGATGGAGTCTTTAGGTAAAGTACCCTTCTCAACTATGTCACTTGCAAAGAACTGTGTATTTTCACTTAATTGAAACAGTTCTGCTAGTTGTCCTGCAGATGCCACTAGAGCGGGGTTGATATCAATACCTATTACCTGTCCCTCAGGGCAACGATGTGCTAGTTCCAGTGTTGTGCGCCCCACGCCGCAGCCCACGTCAAGGACTCGCATGTCAGAGCGGAGTTTCAGTTCATCTAGGTAATGCCCGTAAAAAGGAATACTCTCCCAAAGATAGTGAGCGATAGCTCCCCGTGGGGCGAGAATCCGATGAACCGCGTTACGAATTCGGGGGGACTCGAGATCTGGCAGCGTCAAATCTATTCACCAAGCGATTCTCCGCTACATATGTCTCTAACACTTAAGTTTCCTTCGGCGTCTGGCGCCAATAGACCCTGTTCTCGTGAAAACCTTTTTAGCTGACGGTTGGCGGTTCACATCACGCTTACATCAGCAACATAATGTTGTGGGCTGGTAGATCAGCGGTAGATCGCGAGTCTTGCACACTCGAGGCCCCGGGTTCAAATCCCGGCCAGTCCACCACCTTCCTCTCAATCATTGTGGAAACCTTTTTGAACGGATGATTATTTACCACCACACGAGCCCCGATAGTGTAGTGGCTCTTGACAAGTCATGTCGAGCCGCAAAACCAGGTCAATCATTATGGGTTTTCGACCCGTAGACCCGGGTTCGAATCCCGGTCGGGGCACCACTCACCATTTTGCGGGGGTTGCCGAGCCTGGTCAAAGGTGCAGGGTTTAGGTCCCTGTCGTGTAGGCGTTCATGGGTTCGAATGCGGTCATCAGTCTGGTGGCAGCCGAAATTCCCATCCCCCGCACCACAACTCCTTCTATGTTATACCTGATAATAAAAAGCGAGAAGAAGTGGCGCCGGGGGTGAGATTTGAACTCACGACCTAGAGGTTAACAGCATCGAGCCGCATCTGTTTGCGATGGCGGTCTCCCGCTCTAACCTGGCTGAGCCACCCCGGCGTTTGATGTTGGGTTCTGGGTTTTCCCAATCGCTGATTTTAAACTTATGGTTTGTCGGCTCCTTCAGAGCCAACTGGGCGCCACATTTCCTGCTGGCGCTGCCGTTTAAGTTTTCGGCGTTGATCATTTAGATAGCGGTATACAGATGAGTGTTCTGCACCTCGTAGTAGCCGGATGATTGCTGTTAGTGCGATTTGTTGGTTTTCTAGTTCACCGATGATCGCAATTGTGTTTCCGAAGATTGTGAGGAACGTGCTGGTGAGCTCCTCTATGTTTCGGCGCGTTTTACCTCCTTGACCGATTACCCTGCCTTTTAGTCTACGAATCTGGTTGGGTGTGTTTCCATATTCTTCTAGGCTAATGATTCTAAGGTAGATTTCATCGTCAAGGAGTGTAAAGGCTCGCTGTGGACTAAAACCGCGCCCTATCGCTTGGACAATATCTCGTGCCTTCCACACCGCTAAGGGGTCATCTGTTGTTTCAGTGGAATCAATTGTTACTAGTCCGTCAGCGCTGTCAATTTCGATGTGTGTGTTGGTGACTTTTTCAAGGCGGGTTTTGACTGTTCCGTTTGGTCCGATGAGGACAGCAATACGGTTCTTTGGTATTCGGACCCGTGATGTGGCTTCTATTCTAGTTCACCTCGACGAATCATCTCGATTGTCTCTTGAGTATCGAGTTTGGGGATGTTGAAGTGTCGGAAGTAAGAGAGGACATTCCGTACATCTCGTTCAAAAAATTGGTTACTGTGGGGGTGTTCAAGAAGTACTGCTTGGGAAACGTCGATAAGAACAGGCTCGTCCCAGAGCATAATATTGTACTCACTCAAGTCTGCGTGGACCAAGTTTGCTTTATGGTATAGAGTAGAAATTGCTTTGAGAATTATGTCACGAGTTTCCTCAGGATTTTCGGGCTCCGCTTTTTGCATTAATGGTGCTGGCAGCCCATCTTCTCCAATGAATTCCATGACAAGAACATTACGTTTTACAATGATGGGTTTGGGTACGCGGACCCCCACGGTGACCGCGCGCTGCAGATTCTTATACTCCTTCGACGCCCATGCTATGATGAGCGCACTTCGTGATCGAGGAATCCTGGAAAAACGTGGGTCTCCTTCAAGATACGCAATGATGCGTTTGAAGTTAAAGGTGGTAATCCTATAGATTTTGATTGCGACATCGGTTCCGTCTGGTTGGACTGCCCAGTAGACATTCGCTTCTTTTCCTGTTGAAATACAGCCATGGACTATATCGAGGACCTTATGGTTTATCAGATTGTAGAGTACAAGAAGGGTTTTTGTATCAAAGACGGACTCGATTACTTGTCGGTCTTCTGACCGCTTTATTCGCATTCGAGCCTTGTCTAACCGTTGGTCCAGTCGATCGATTTTTGGTGACAATAATAATTCTCCATAATTCTGTTATTAGGCGACAGCTTCGAATCGGTTGATAAGTCTTATTATGAATGGGAATGTTATGATGAATTAAACCGCTGCTTTGAGAGTCTTAATTGATTTGCTACACTGTGAAGTACTATCCCAACTACCGTGGAGGCTGATAGAGGGGCGGGATAGATACACACCTTTCGTTCAGCAAGATTCATTGTTGTTGATGTAAAAGACCCGTGGGCAAACCCTCCAATCATAACTAGTGGCTTTTCTTCAGAGCATATCAACTGAGCAAACTCTGTTGGGGGTGTTTGCTTCCCCCCTTCAGTAAGTAGGAAGGTACAGCTAGGCTTCAGTTGCTGGATTTGAACCGCAAGTTTACGGCGCCGTAGCTGCATCAGAATTGAGCCCTGAGGTGGGACACGTTTTGTTAATAGCAGTTGCTCCATCAAGCCTGTGAATCGTGCGAAGCGACGCGGCAGCCTTGTGTGAGATTTAACTTCAATTATGGCGTCAGCACCTGTATGTACAAAAAGCCTCAGAAGATTCTCTCGCGCCAGTACAGAGTCTAGAGCTGTTAGCAGACTCCGGTGCAAGACATCAGGTCGTCCACGCTTCTCAGAATCGGTGAGGGTCTTTATCGCCGTTGAGTGGACTGCCTCATCTAATAATGTGTGTTCTGGCATCTTTCTTCTAGCAGCTGCGGCGGCTTTGATTGCTGGATGCTGGGCGATTGTTGATGGTACTAGTTCTAACGATGATTCTACAATCCCTAAAACCAGCAAACATTCTTTCTCCTTTCGAAGTCTGCTCAGCGTAGTCTGCATTCTAATAATCTATTTTTAGGTAGCCGCGTTTTTCCAGCCACCCTGCTTCACCTTGCGAATAACGCCAGACGATATCGCCTCGTTGATCCGTTTGGAAGTCCCATGGCGCAACTAGAACAACATCGTCTTCTCGGATCCAGACGCGTTTTTTCATGGTTCCACGAATGCGACAGAGTCTTGATTTTCCGTCAGCGCATTTGACACGGACACGGTCATAACCGAGAAGCTGTACTGCGATACCTAATACTTCTCCCTCTTGTGGAATCCGTACACGAACCACTTCTCCTTCTGGTCTTGACTGACCCTTGTATCGCCTCCGTCCGCGTCCGCCTTTTCCACGTCGAGGTTTGGGCATGAATAATACTCCTAGATTACTAGCGGTATTACGAAAAGAAAGCCAGTATATAAGCTTGCTCACATTCCTGCAAATAATTTTAGAGTAATTGTTTAGGTTTCATCAGGTGGTAATATGCAAAGACGGTCATTCCATTTAACCGCGCTGAGTGTGTTACCTACTGCAATTGGGAATGGAGGATGGGGTAGGTCATAAATTGTATAATCGTGCTGGCTCATCAACTGGAAGGAGTCTCGGGCTACGGAGATTATCATGAATTCGTGAATGCGGTCGTTCAGCAATTCCCAATCGATACCAACAAGCTCCTTTGGTGAGAAAACACGCCGCTGATTCGATTCAATGTCGATAAGCGCGTAGCGTCCATTGTGAATACCAGTGATTTGATATAGCTGGTCCTCATGGGCTATCACATCTCCTACCTGAAAGGGCGGGAAACGAACTACAAAGTTTTCACGACTTTGTGTTTTGCCTGTTCGTGTTCGTCCTGTTACTTTGCTAGATACACCAACTAGGAGGCCAAACTTGGCGGCTAATGCCTTTGCGAGGCTTCGACACAACCGGCTAGAGAGGAATTTGATATCTATTCCTCCTCGTGTGGGAGTGATCTTAAGGGGGGGTTGTGATTGTGCTGAAGCAGTGAGTCTTTCATCAATAAAGGATAGCACGGCTTCTTCTTGATATGATGAAAGTTTTCCAGTAGAAGCACGTATCTGCAAGATGGCTTCAAAGTAGCCTCCAGACGTGCGTTTACACTGTTCGCAGAGTATGGAGGTTACGGGTACGGTTATTATGTCCTCTTGCTGGAATGTAAACTGCTCTGCATCTGCGATAACTTTGACACGTAACTGTTTCAGTCGTGTCGCTGGTTGCTCCTGTTCATGAAGAATATGAACCTCATAGGTGGCAGGCATTTTAGGGGCAAAGAGGGGGTCTAGAAGATCACAAACCATGTTGAAGAGATACTCATCAATGGATGTATCGCCGCGTTGAACCCAGCGGCCACTAACCCGATATGCATCGCATCGAGGACACATTGTTGCTTGGGGTGCGTGGCGTAATTTGATAAGGGGGTGTTTGTCGAAAAAACAGTCTTGGCAGAAACCTTCAATAAAAGGGAGCTGGCTGGAAGCCGGTCGTCCACATTTTGGGCAATTTTGCGGCATTGTGACTCATTTCGTTACGACTAGCTGAGCATGTGGTATGTTCTGAATCCTCAAGACTCCGTTTTTATGAATGATTTGCGCTTTCAAGGCGCCTGTTACAATTCTTTCACCAACTATATTGGCGATAGTTGCTCGCTCTAGCGCCCGGAGTCCCTCTTCAAGAGAAACAAGTTCACCCTTGTAAAAGCTCTCCGTGATGTGAATCTGTCGCTCCCCTTCTTCGAAACGCTGTCCTAAAATCTCTTCATCACAGATAGCGATGATGTATTCGTCTTCATGGCGAATTCGGTTTAGGTAAACTTTCATCGGAACCTTTACTCCTCTAAATGCTTCTGAGAGGCGTACGCCCGCCACAGCCAGAACAAACCAATACTAGTAACCGCTCTTCCCTCTTCATATCAGTATCTGGACCATTACAAATGGGACATAAAACATATTCTTTCGTGTATCTTTGTACAAGCTCTTCAAGTGCTCTTGGGTTAAATCGACCATTGAAAATCGCTTGGCGTCCACGTAGCTCCCCTGCCGTCGCTAACTCGCGGGCTAGGAATCGTATCAAATGCCGTGAATCTCTTCGTAGAGTATCAGTAATTTCCTTAAAGTTTCTTATTACCGTACGAGGGCCTTGAATGAATGCACTCACTTTAGGAATCGTAAATCTTGGGCGCTCGTAGACCTCAGGAGGAACCTGTTCTCTCGCTCGTTGCAAAAGCGCTTGATAGTCAAAGGGCTTTGCTGTCTCACTGGACGTAGCTTTTGCTTTCGCAGTTTTTGGTTTGGAAGTCGTTTTTGCCTTTGATTTTACTTTTGGTTTGGAAGTGGATTTAGGCTTTGGAGTCGATGTTTTTGGTTTGGCTGGCAATCTATAGTCCTCCGTTAATTCGGACTAAAATCAAAGAACCGCTCACTGATAAAGTATCCGTTAGCTGGTGCTATACTAACTATTGAGTGTTACTTTGTTTTTACCTATTTCAACTCATTACTTTGCAGCAGATAAGATTATGTATTGACTATATGGTGAGCGGTTGCGATTATGATTTCTTATACCGATGGATTTCTGGCTCGTATATCAGCCCCTCACTCAGCAGATCTATCAGCACTTGTTCTATCTCCTCTTCTGACGCATTTCCTGCAATCTTTAGGATTTGCTCAAAATGCGCTCCTCCTTCTTCATCATGTGCTTCAATAGTTTGCATTATTTTCCGGCGAAGATCCGCAGGTATTTGGAGCGTTTCTGTCGCCTCGGTCTGCTGCTCTAATGTTGCGGCTGCGGTCTGCCATCCACGCGGGGCAAGTTCTGATTGGTGGGTGGGTGATCCACTCCTTTCTTGACCATCCACTTCTGGTTTCTGGATTGTCTGCGGCTCGGTTTTTAATCTTACTAACTCGAGGAGCCGCACGGTTTCCCAGTTAGGGTCATCGAGTTTACGGACAATTTCTCCATTGATGTAGGTTTCCTCTTGGTATCTCCGAATTTTGCCAATGACAAGAACAAGGTCACCAACCTCAATCCTTTCAATTCTCTCACAAGAACTCCCCCACATCTTAACCCGAATCACATCTGTTCCGTCATCGAGAGTTAGGGTAGCAAATCTTTTTTCTTCCTCTCCCTCATCTCTTCTTCCTTCAAATCTATCGACAACAGTGGCTATTACATTAACACGATTCACTTGACCTAGGTGTGTCTCAACTCCTACAACCCTATCTCCCTTGGTGATTAGTGTTCCTTTCATTATTTCTTGGATGGAAATTTTAGCCGCTGTTGCCCTTTGTGGAACCACTTTCTAAAACAACTCCACGCTATCCTTTTATTATATCATTCAAAAAGGCTTCTTCAACAAACTGCCAGACCTAAATAGCCAGAAAAATATTGTGTAATATTGAGGTTAAGATAATGATTAGCTTCGACGCCTTCAAAAAACTTGATTTTCGAGTTGCCATAATATTAGAAGCAGAAAAAGTAACTGGTACGCGAAATCTGTTAAGATTACAAGTTGATATGGGCGAACTTGGTAAACGGCAAATCGTGACTGGTTTAGCTCAACACTATTCAGCAGAAACACTAGTGGGTATGCAAATTATAGTACTGGCAAATCTTAAGCCTGCAATGTTTCGAGGTGTGAAATCAGAGGGAATGTTGCTTGCGGCGGAAACTGGGAAACCTGGTGACCCACAATATCGTGTCGTACTAGTAGTTCCTGAACAAGAACTTCCTGCAGGAACGCCAGTCCACTAGATTGTAGTTAGGCGAACATTCCACCTAGATCTCGGTCAGGTTCTCGTTCACGCTGGCGCTCAAGCAATTGTTTGATTTCGTTTTCAATTGTATCTGCGTCTCGCATCAGCTCCTCAACACTCACTTCAAGATTGTAGAGCTGATTCAAGACCTCGATGGCAACGCTTGCTGCTCGAGGGTCAGGACGCCCACGTTGAGCATAAGGTAAAACAGCTACAGCTGGGAAATCACGGATTTCGAAACTCGCTAAAAGTAAAGCGAGTGGGCCGTATATACCACGTCCCTCCTCCAAGATTGGTAACTTTTGTGCTTCTGCCCTATTACGATAGGCAGTCGTTGGTGCACAACGAAACTTGCTATCATCGGTAGCAAATTGTATATCCAACCCGCCTAGCAGCAGTGCTTCTTGAAGCTTGTTTTTCACCGCCCATTCAGCAATAGCAACAGTGAAAGGGGTCCATTCGGCTCGATGGGGCTGTAGACGCGTAAAGAGAAGAATGAAACGATCATAACTGTACAACTCGATGGGAAGAAGAAGCCTCCCGCTCCCTAAGAAGACGTGTGGTGGTACAAGAGGGCTCATGATATAGCCAATAGGCTTCACACCTTCTTGGGCAACTAAATGTCGGATAAGGATGTACCCACATTCACCCAAAGCGGAGTGAAAGCCGCCAATCAAAACCTTACCCTTAGGGTCAAAGTCCTTGTCTTTGATAATAATTTCTATTTCATCAACATAATCCATCTATTTCACAGCCGCTCACTATGCGAATAGCGCAAGATTGTGATGTGTTTTAAGTCTTATTGACTAATTAGGACCTTGACTCCAACAATCTAGTGCTTATTGTAACAACACTGCTTGTCGAAAAGCATTTATGGCTGCTATGTGTGCAGGCGATAAGATTAGTACGGTGTTGAAATAATATAATCAGGGGAAATTAATGGTTTGACCCACATTCACTTTCTGGGTGGCTGCAAAACAATAGGCAGTTCTGCATACCTTATCGAAGATGATGAAGCCTCAGTTTTACTGGATTTTGGCGTGTCATTTGGTGCGTCTGCCCCCTCGTTCCCCAAACTCACTCGTCCACGAAACCTTGCAGTTGCATTATCTCATGCCCACCTTGACCACAGTGGTGGACTGCCGTTGCTCTTTGCTAGTGGTGCTGCGCCAGTTTATATGACGGCAATTACTCGCGAACTTGTTCGTATGCTCCTAAAGGATTTCATTCGTATAAGTGAATATTATCTGCCCTTTGAGGAGTATGAAATGCAACGCCTTTTCCGCCGAGTCAAGGTCGTCCGCTATGATGAACCCGTGGAATTAGGGAACGGAACTACAATCACCTTTGTTGATGCGGGTCACATACCTGGTAGTGCAGCAATCCAAGTAGAAACTGATACACATCGATTCTATTATACAGGTGACATCAATACTGTTCAAACACAGATGCTCAATGGTGCACAACTTCCAGAGAAGAGCCCTGATGTAGTTCTCCTCGAAAGTACATATGCCTTAACCCGTCACGACCCGCGAACTCAGATTGAAAAAAACTTCGTAGAAGCTGTTTCAGAAACCATCGAAAGTGGGGGATCGGTGTTAGTTCCAGCTTTTGCTGTAGCACGGTCACAAGAGATACTGTGCATACTCGCTAAACATAAGGTTGAATGCCCAGTATATTTAGACGGGATGGCACGGGAGGCTGCCCGTATATTCCTCCGCCATCCAGCTTTTTTCCGAGATTATCCCCTTCTAAGGGGCGCCCTAAAAAAGGCGAACTGGATTCGTAGCAAACGCCAACGAGCAAACGTGATGAATGAAGCTTGTGTAATGGTAGCTCCAGCAGGAATGCTTCGCGGTGGTACAGCTGCAATGTATCTACGTCAGATATTAGATGATACTAAAAATGCTGTAATGCTTGTCGGGTTCCAAATCCCAGGAACTCCTGGACGAAATCTCTTAGAGAATCACGTTTTCGATGATGGGTCGGGGCTTCATAAGGTCAAAGCACGAGTCCATCTATTCGATTTCTCTTCACACGCAGGTCAGGAAGAACTACTAGCATTAGGCAGTTCTTTCTCGAACGCCCAGAACATATTTACCGTTCACGGAGAAACTGAATCCTGCGAGTTCCTAGCAACTACTCTCAGAGAAGAACATGGTGTAAATGCATCCGTAGCAGAGACAGGTCAACGGATAGAACTTTGAAAATGGAGTGAATTACTTTGACTGAGGATATGCCCGTAATTTCTGGAGAATCCATTGGTACACTATTAGGAAACCTCCTAGTCTCGATGATTGGCGCGTGCCTTCTAGGTATTATCGTCTTCCTATCAGGAAGCAGGCTCTATGCAGAGCCATTCTCAGAGGCAATCGGCGGCTTTGGAGCCGCAATCGCCAATGCAATATTGTTTGTAATACTTGCAACAGTCGGGGCAGTATTTGTTATAATACTACTCAAATATGGGAGAGAGAACCTCCTCCGATATATTCTCATTGGCGCGTTTTTATTCATAGGAATCGTAGTCATTGCATATTTTGGTTACATGTTACTTCTCGTCGTCGAAATCGATGCCCTTCTCGCAGTTGTTATTCTAATCGCATTCATTTCAACTGCTAGCCTTGCTTTTATTATGGTCGAACCTGAAAATAGGATGAAAAACGCTGGTCTGCTAATTTTCGGATCAGGCATTGGCGCATTCTTAGGTGTGGTCTTGCCCATTTGGACTAGCATTCTCCTCCTAATCGCTCTTTCAATCTACGATTACTTCAGTGTGAAGAAGGGTCCAATCAGGAAGATTGTGGAACTCACTGATGATAGCCCTGAGAAGCTTGGCGCTCTTGCCGTATCTACTGGAGAATGGGACATTGGTCTGGGAGATGTGGCGTTTTATTGTATGATGACAGTACTAGCTGTCGTGAACTTCGGATTCTTACCCACACTATTCACTGTCATAGGGGTTATTGCTGGTTTCCGCATCACACTGCGTCTATTAGAAAAACGTGGGTTAATGCCTGGTCTTCCCATTCCTGTTAGTCTAGGGCTGCTGGGATTGCTAATCGGCTTCCTCCTACGTCTCTTCTTCCCATTTATCCCGTAAGAGGAAGGCTAAATTACCGAGTCGGCTTACACATCCACAATTGGGATTTTCAGCCTACCTATTAGACGCTCAGCTGTTGCTGTGTCACACTTGTAGGTGTAGAGGCATCGTTGGGTTCGTAATTTCAGCTTCACTGTATCTTGCAGCCTCTTTACTCGACACTCTACCGCTCGATCCACTATAGCGAGAAACTCTTCTTCTGTTTGAACCTCACGTGGCATCTTTATCACCGATGTGGCTCGATTAGAGGAAAAATCGCAACTTAAAAGGCTTGTGTTAATGTTGAAAGTTATTCAATAGAAAATATGATTTAGGGAGTTGGTGGGCCGGGCGTGGATTGAACACGCGACCTCCGCCGTTTCCTCGGGTCTAGGATTTCTCCGACACCGTGAGGGCGGC
>JAEOSX010000145.1 GCA_016840135.1 Candidatus Hermodarchaeota archaeon | reverse complement strand
GGGGGCCGTGGTCCAGTTTGGTCTAAGATTCGCGCCTGGGGTGTGCGAGGTCCGGGGTTCAAATCCCCGCGGCCCCACCACGAGCTTATTTTGTGGAACAAAGCATAATTCAAGTCTATTTAAGTGAATAGAATGTAAATTGAATAATATTCGTTTGGGTTTTGGGGTTATAATTATCTAGAGCGCTTTGTTAGGTTTTGTTATTATGTTCCACTGTTATGACGACATTTCCCTTTTTATGTCCTGTTTCGACATACCGGTGAGCCTCGGGGGTTTGTTCCAACGGATAGCGTCTATCTATGACCGATTATATTTGTCCCGCCTCAATAAGCTCTTTGAGGAACATCAAATCTTCAGTTTTTGGGTGTGCTGCTCCGAATATCACTTTCTTATTGCTTATCATTGACGTCCATCGCCCTCGAACCATCTGTGACGGTCCAGGGTTAGCTATAAGATAGCGACCGTTTTATTCTAGCGATCTTATACTACCTGAAAACGAACTCTTGCTTACCACGTCAAGAATAAAATTATAAGTCTCATCGCGTTGGGTGAAATCCTCTTGCGTGTAATCAATAACCTGGTCTGCACCGATGGAGCGCAGCATGTCCAATTTCCTCGTGTTGTCTACGCCGGTCACTTCTGCCCCAAAGTACTTGGCCAGCTGGATGCGCGCGCGCATTAAGTGTAATCTTTGTGGCAACAGCCCCATTCGGAGCCATCACCGTGGATCTGCGCGAAGGAAATGTTGGTCTATCTATATCAAATTTCATTTATTTCCCGCCAATAAGTGTTATATTCAGAATATAACTGAGTTGTCCATTAATTAATATTGCAAAGTTGGTAAAACGTTTCTCAACTTCGTAAACAGTTGAATTAGGCAAGTATGTCTGATATATACATAATAATTGAGAATATCTCCCCGTCTCAGATCCTATAGACTGGAATGGTGTACTTGAACAGATCCAAAAAAAAATGTGTTGCCGCGTTGAATCTAATTAATATCAGATTTGACTTTTTTAAAGTCATGAAAATGAATTAATTACATAAGTCTATATCTTCCCACTAACTATCCACATTGTACTCGAGCCACTCCGATTACTGGCACTTCGGCAATAGCCGCTATTTCCTGCCTTAGAGCCTCAACTAGGATGTCGACAGCGGGGACTTTACCTAACTCCATATCTTCTGTAGATGTTGTTACTAGTACCAAATCTGGTTTGGTCTGGTTCAATACATATTCTATAGCCTGAGGGGTTAGAGCTTCGTGGAAATCTACCGCAGTGATAATCTTCTGCTGGACAGCATAGGGTTGTTCCCGTGGGTCTACGGTCACCACCTCAATCTTTGGATTCTTCTGCAATTGCCATATGACTCGTGCGCCGATACGTCCTGCACCAATTACTACTATCCGCATCGCTACTCACCTCCTTCACTTAAATCCATTTAAGCAGCACTAAGACGTAGAAGAACAACGCGAGGCCTATTGAACTAATGACGGTAAGTATCAAACCGCAACGGATCATTTCCTTACGGCTAATGATGCCTGTGGCCGAAATGAGGGCCATCCGTCCAGACGCTGATGGTAAGGAATACCCAAACGTCGTCGCAAACGTGACAGGAAGAGCTAGTTGTACTGGGTTAAACGAAGGACTAGCCTGTGCCAAACTGATGAGCATGGGCACAAATACTGCGGCTACTGTGGCGTTATTCATCACATTGGTTAGTAACGCTGATAAGAAAACCAGGACTACCATGCTCAGTATAAGTGGAGGTCCAATAATCAAGGGACTGATCACGTCAGCGAACCATTCTGTCGCGCCAGTGCGGCTTAAGGTTTCCCCTAAGGACAAACCTGCGCCAATTATGAATAAAAATCCCCAACTAACTCCTTTAACGTCCTCCCAGTTGATGATTCCCCGCATAGATAGGTAGGCTACAGTCGCCACCGCGATCACGGTTGGTGATAGAAGAGTTGACGGAAGCCCCAGGATCGGCTCGAGGAATGAGCCGGTGATCCACAAGAAAATCGTTACAATCATGGTATACATGATCTCCCGCTCAAAGGGACTCCGAAATTCTTTTTTATTTAATTCTCGGTTTGCCACGTCACTATCCAGCTGTTTAACAGTCACCGGGACAAGCCGTTGCAATATCCACCACGTTAGGGGAAAGAGCAGTAGGAACGCGGGTAACCCGTAGCGCACCCAGTCAAGAAATGACCACACACGAATCTCTGCTAAGAAGCCTGACGCGACCGCATTAGATGCAGAACCCATGATCGTTACCATGCCTCCTAAACTAGCACTATACGCAATCCCTAAGACAAGTAACGTTAGTACCTCTCTCGCTTTTTTCACGTCTTGCACCCCTCTTGAGATGGTTAACGCCACTGGAATCAACACAGCGGCTGTGGCAGTGTTCTCCACCCACATCGAAAGCATGGATGCAATCCCCATGATGCCTAATAGCAGCTTTTTGATGTTTCCTCCTGATGCCACGATTGATGCTAGGGCGAGACGCCGTGTCAGTCCATGTTTGCGCAGCGCCTCAGCTAGAAATAGGCTGCCTAACACGAGAAAAATAATTGGTCTAGAGAAGGGCTCAAAGGTCTGTGTTACGTCTGCCAACCCGAGGCCAATGAGTACCACGGGCACCATCAGTCCAGCAATTGGTAGGGACACCGGCTGAAGAGCTAAGAGGGCTCCCGTGAAGACAGCTGCGGCTACAGCTCGATGCCCTTCGAGTGTCAATCCCTCTGGAGTGGGTAAAACAAGTACTCCAACGGTCAGCGCCAACACAACGCCGAAGCGACCGAAGAACCTCAACAAACGCCTACATGGTAGGCATACCCGTAGCGGTTCACTCTTTTTATTCATGGGGCAGCATTTCACTCCTGGAACGTGATGGTTCTAACTCATCGTAATGCTGAATTAAACCATCAATTTTCCCACTATTTATTCTAATCTCAGACAAACATATTTAACGTTTCACAACTATAACTTCACCCAAATGATTATCGAACATTTTTTCATTAAAGGAATCGCTCATAACTCTTACTTACTCGGGGATTCAACCACCTGTGCGATTGTTGATCCCCGGCGGGATGTAGATATCTATTTAGAGGCTGCGAAAACCCTCAACATGAAAATCACTCATATTCTGGAAACGCACTTGCATGCAGATTTTGTTTCCGGCCATATGGAGCTTTCTGAAAAGACGGGGGCGAATATATACGCACCTAAATCAGGGCGATGTGCTTTTAATCACATTGCTCTTTCTGAAGGCGATACGTTCAAGATAGAGGATGTCGAGTTGAGTGTGTTAGAAACTCCAGGGCATACCCCTGAGCATATCTCTTATGTGGTGAGGGATTATGATCGTGGGAGTGAACCTTCCTGCACTTTCTGCGGTGACACCCTTTTTGTGGGAGACGTTGGACGGCCAGATCTTTTTCCAGGTAGAGCCGAAGAGTTAGCCTCCTTCCTGTATGAGAGTCTGCACTTCAAACTTCTTACACTGCCTGATTTCTGTGAAGTGTATCCCGCACACGGAGCGGGGTCTCTGTGTGGACGAGCTATGGGAGCTAAACGAAGTAGTACAATCGGATACGAGAAACTGTATAACGACGCTTTAAAGATTCCAGATGAAGCAACGTTCATTGACTCCCTCACGACAAATATGCCTTCCGCCCCCGATCATTTCAGTCGTTGTAGCGAGATCAATAGGAAGGGTCCAACATTAATCAAAAATCTCACAACATTGACACCGTTGGATTCTCGTAGTTTCAAGAAGCTGGCAGATGAGGAGTCTACTGTGGTGTTAGATAGTCGCAGTTACGAAGCATTCGGGGGGCAGTATATCCCCGGTGCTTACAACATTGATTTTGACGGAAATTTTGGCACCTTCGCCGGGTGGATTCTACCACCCGAAAAAGATATCCTGCTTGTTTCCGATTCTCTTGAACAGTCACGGGATGCAGTCACCTGGTTGAGAAGGGTTGGACTTGACAACACAATAGGTGCTCTTGATGGAAAAATGGCGAATTGGGTTAATGAAGGATTACCCACAGATCACGTATACCAGCTTTCGCCAGAACAATTCTATACAAGGATTACAACAGGTGAAAAAATGGTTTTAATTGATGCCCGAGCTCGTGACGAATTCAAAACTACACACATCGAGGGAGCAATCAATATTCCTACACCCGAGCTTCGAACGCGCTATAAAGAGTTGGATGAAACACAACAAATTACCATCATATGCAGAACTGGTCATCGGTCAAGTATTGGCGCCAGCCTCCTGAAACAACGTGGATTTGACGTCATCAACGTCGCTGGAGGAATGACTGGTTATAGTGCCGCGGGTTATGCTCCTGAATGTCCTATGTGTTCTGCCCCTCACGGACCGCGTTTCCTCGGGCACAAAATAGAATAGT
>JAEOSX010000144.1 GCA_016840135.1 Candidatus Hermodarchaeota archaeon | reverse complement strand
TAGTTGGTACGGCCGGACAACCCAGTATAGTTTTCTGCCACCCTCATCCCCTCTTTGGAGGTTCAATGGATGATGAGCGTGGACGCGCAATCACTCAAGCTGCCGGGGCTCTTGGTTTTAATGTTCTTCGTTTTAACTTCAGGGGGGTCGGCCGCAGCCAAGGCACCTATAGCAATGGTGTCGGGGAGGTTCAGGATGTTGTTGCCGCAATCGAGTTCCTTGGTCAGCATCCTCACGTAGATGGTTCTCGCATCATTCTAATAGGTTACAGCTTCGGAGGAAGCATCGCCATTGCTGCAGCATTCCATACGAGTCCAGCAGCCCTTGTCACTCTGAGTGCCCCTATTCGTCTTGATCAAGCCGATCCAACCATTGTTACTGAAGCTCTCCGCTACATCAGTTGCCCTACTTACATCATTCATGGAAGCGATGATGTCACAGTTCCTTTAGCAGAAGCAGAAGCCATCCACGCTCAACTGCGAACACGTAGAAAATTCATCCGAATAATCAAAGGGGCTGATCATTTCTACCATAAATACTTGGATGAAGTAGTTCACAGAATTTTCGCGTTTCTAACAGACAATATTTGAACCCTAAATCGATGGCAAACTATTCTCCCCGAATCGGTGTCACTCGTTGTAAGAGTTGAATAATAATCCTTAAGAATAGGGGGTTCGGGCTATGGTCAAAGTATCAAGGTGAGGTTCAGACTGTGGTCAAAATTTATGGGCGCTCAGCAAAGGATGTAACGCAGCTCCTACGCGAATCCAAGATAACAGTAGATGTTGTAGGTATCGGCAACATGGGGCTCCCGGTAGCAGTAGCCTTTGCAAAAGAGGGCGCAAAGGTAATCGGTGTCCGTACAAAACAGGATATTGTCGACTTGATTAACAAAGGCGAATGCCCTCTCATCAATGAACCTGAAATCCCTGAACTTCTTCAAAAAATGGTCAAAGCAGGAAAACTCCGAGCGACGACTGACGGAGAAGCGGCTGCTCGTGATTCTGATGTCATTATTATACTCGTACCCCTTCTTGTCGATAATCTGGGCAGAGAAGACTATAGTATAATTCGTAGTGCCATACGACAAATAGGTAAAGGGCTAGAAAAGGGTCATTTAGTTATCACTTCTACGACCATGCCGCCTGGTGCGACTGAAAAGATTGTCCGGCCAATCCTAGAGGAAGAGAGCGGTCTTGTGGCGGGGAAAGATTTCGGATTAGCTCATAGTCCTGAAAGATTGATGGTTGGTCGAGTGATACGTAACCTTCACAAATTCCCAAAGATTGTTGGCGGCCTAGATAAGGCAAGCTGCGAAGCCGCAGCAGGTATGTACAGTGTCTTCGGTGAGGTCCTTCGGACATCTTCACTACTAGCTGCTGAATTAGCGAAAGTAATTGAAGGAACCTTCCGCGACTTCAACATTGCCTACGCTAATCTCCTAGCCAAGATATGCGAGCCCTTGGGAGTGGATGCTTGGGAAGTAATACACGCTGCAAACAAAGATACTAGAGAGCATTGTATGATTCATCGTCCAAGTAGCGGAGTGGGGGGACACTGTATACCCGTCTATCCTTGGTTTCTCATTAACAAGGCGAAGGAACTTGGAATTGACGCGACTCTCCTCCGTCAAGCTAGACATATCAACGATACTATGCCACAACACACAGTAGAACTTGTCATTCGGTGCTTGAATGCCCAAGGAAAGCCTGTGAAGGGCTCCCGTATTGGTCTTCTCGGCCTCTCTTTCCGCTCCGATGTAAAGGAAACACGTTTTGCCTCCAGCCTAGAAATAAGAAATATCCTACGCGAATATCAACCTGCAGCAATCCTAGCTCATGATCCCCACTTTTCTAAAGATGAAATTCGCCAACTAGGCTTCACCCCCGCGACACTCACTGAAATATTAGGTGCTGAATGCGTGGTTCTTATCGCTGCACACAAAATCTATCGGGAATCCTTAGCTAAGTTAAAAGCCGTGCAGAATCGTCTTATCGATACAACAAATCTCCTCCCAGACGCTCTATGGAAAATCGGGAAGATACAGTTGCAATAATCTATCCTGTGTCAATATTAAGCAGGGAAAAATACTCCAAAAAACAAGCCAGCTTACCGCAGGATAGCCCTTAAAATACATAAACTGTTGGACTTTTTAAGAAAAAACTGATGTTTCTATTGCTATTGTGGCGGTGCTATAAAAAGCCACATTGAACACATATTTCTAGTGAGGTTAAAATTCCTTTGACATATGAAGTCGAAGATGCTCCAGACAGAGCAATCGCAAAGCACGCAAATGTCCAAAAGTGTCCTGACTGCAGTTCACTAGATATTGTACATGATCCGCAACGAGGAGAACTTATCTGCGCAGGTTGTGGAGTGGTTCTCTCCGAAAGCTTAATTGATCATCGTCCAGGAATGCGTGCATTTACCCCAGAGGAAAAGGCGCGGAGGACTTCAAACGGACTTCCTCTGACGCAGATGCTACCCGATTTCGGTCTCTCTACTACCGTTTCTCACAGAGTTAATGGTTCCGGCATATCTGCCGAACGTCAAAGTCGGTTAGAACGTATTATGCGATGGAATTCCCGCTCGTCGTGGCGGCGAAGAAACTTTACCATTGCATTCACAGAAGTTAGGCGATTAGCTGAGAAGCTAAGTTTGCCTGGGCATATACGAGAGACATCGGCTATCTACTATAGGAAGGCCTACAAAAACGATCTTCTCCGTGGTCATAGCATCAAAGCAATGGTTGCCGCCTGTATATTTGCAGCTTGCAAGACCTGTGGCTTCCCAATCACTATGGATAGTGTTCTAAATTCGTCAGAAGAAGAGGATCGAGTCATCAAACGATGCTATGTCCTTCTTGTCAAGACGCTCGATTTGAAGCCTAAAAGACAGAATCTCGCAGAGATTGTTCCCCGTTTCGCTAGTATCTTAGGGCTTTCCATTCAAGTCGAACAAAAGGCAAAGAAAATCCTAGCTTTGGCAACAGAGAAACTTCGGTTATCCGGAAAGGATCCGAAGGGTTATGTCGCTGCCGCCATATATCTCGCAGCTAAACTTCTCGGAGAACCCAGATCGCAGCAGACTGTTGCCTCAGCTCTCGGCATCACTGAAGTGACCCTACGTTCCCGCTTCCGAGAAATCGCCAAACTAGTAGAAGGCGTGTAAAACAAGTCACCCTACAGTTGTGGAGTAAGCCTTATAGGCGTCTTGAAGACTCCGAGGACACCATGAGCTCGGCTCTATGGCTGGTGATGAATTGGGGCGTTCACGGTCGCCTTTGTCTCCGTTAGACCCACTTCTCAATCCTACATCTGTAGCCGTAATTGGTGCGTCAGACAAGACAGGTAGAATCGGCTTTGTAGTGGTAAACAGTTTGGTCCAAGGAGGGTTTTCTGGTCCTATTTTTCCTGTAAATCCCCGGCTGACCCGCTTGTTAGATATGCCAGTCTATCCATCCATAAAGGACGTTCCAAATGAAGTGGACTTGGCAATTATTGTTCTGCGAAAGGAACTTGTGTTGCAAGCGATGGAGGATTGTGGGCGAAAGGGTGTCAAGGCAGTGATTGTGATGAGTTCAGGATTCAGTGAACTCGGTGATGAAAAGGCAGAAGAGGAGCTAACCGCTAAAGCTCGTCATTACGGAATTCGATTCCTAGGACCTAATTGCGCTGGATATGCGGCGCCTTGGGAAAGCGTTTATGCTAGCTTCGAAAACCGTGTTCAACAAGGAAATCTTGGTTTCATCTCGCAAAGTGGAGCTATGTGTGCTGTGTTTCTCGCGCTGGCACGTGCTGAAGGCTTAGGGTTGAGCATGTTCGTCAGCTATGGTAACGCTGCTGATGTTGGTCCAGATGAATTACTCAAATATCTCAATACACATGAGCCCAGTCTTCTGATCGCTGGTTATCTTGAGGGGCTTGTTGCTCGACAAGCTCGACAGTTTCTCTCCGCAGCTCGCTCGATTTCCCCTCATAAACCAATACTGGTTTTAAAGCCTGGAAATACTAGCGCGGGAGCACGTGCTATAGCTAGCCATACTGGCGCTTTAGCAGGTGAGCAAGCAATCTATTCTGGCGCGTTTCGTCAAGCCGGTATCCTTCAGGCAAAAACATTGTATGAATTCATTGATGCATGCAAGACACTGACTACGTTACCATTACCGGCAGGTGACAGAGTAGCTATTATGACGAATAGTGGAGGGCCAGGTGTGCTAGCTGTTGATGCCTGCGCTCGTGCCGGACTGGCAGTTCCTAAATTTGATTCAGCCTTCATGCAGCACCTGAGAACCACCATACCACCATCTTGCTCTGTAGATAATCCAGTTGATGTGGGGCCTGAAGGTAATGAAGGAACATATCAGCAGATCGTACAACTCCTACTAGCCAACAGGGATGTTGACATCGTGCTAGTGGTCTGCGTCCCTCCGGCCTTCAGTGATATCAGGGCAATCACAAAAGCAGTTATTGCGGCAAAAAGAACTTGCACCTCAAAGCCTCTCGTCACTTGCTGGATGGCAGGAGATATTGTGGCAGAGAGCTTGCCACTGCTTGAGAAGGCATCAATCCCCAACTTCCCAACACCACAGCGTGCGGCTACAGCTCTTTCCTTCTTGGTTCAGCGAGCAAAATGGCTCAATAACCAATAAAAATTTGACCACAGTCAATCGAGTGGCAATTAAGCCCACAAGACTAAAGAAGTGTGCAACAGTCGAAAAGTTGGAGTGATACTGCCTTGCGTGTTGCTGTACTGGACCCGAAATCCTGTAATCCCCCCAAATGCTCAAAGGAATGCCGCCGCTTCTGCCCACCAGTCCGAATGGGTGAAGAAGCAGTGGTCTTCGAGAAAGAAGACAGCCAACCACGTATAGTAGAGCTGCTCTGCACGGGATGTGGTATATGTACGCGCAAATGTCCCTTTAAGGCGATTAGCATCGTTAATATCGCTGATGAACTAGAGAAGGATACCTCGCATCGCTACGGGCCTAATAGTTTTCAACTATTCAGGTTACCAATTCCTGCGCCTGGTGCTGTAACAGGGCTTGTTGGCGCTAATGGCACTGGTAAGTCTACTGCGCTCAAAATACTTGCCTTACAGTTAAAGCCGAATTTAGGCGAGTTTGAGCAGCCACCAGAGTGGGCAGAAATCATTCGCTATTACCGTGGATCTGGTCTTCAGCCTTATTTCGAAAGGGCAGCTCGGGGTGAACTGAAGATTGCCTACAAGCCCCAGAGTATCTCTGCCATCCCAGAAACCTACGATGGCTCAGTGGAAAAACTGCTCGCCGCTACAGATGAAAGAGGAATGCTCCCAGAGATTGTGGAGCAGCTGGAACTACAAGGCGTTCTGCAGCGAGATATCAAGGTCCTCAGTGGAGGTGAGCTTCAACGAGTAGCTATTGCTGCTGTTATGGCTCGCGAAGCTGATGTGTACCTAATCGATGAACCAACATCATACCTTGATGTTTATCAGCGCGTCAGGACTGCAAGAGCTATACGCTCCTTGGCAACTGAAGGCAAAACCGTGATTAGCGTAGTCCACGACCTAGCGGTAGCTGACTACATCTCAGATTATGTTTGTATTTTCTATGGTAAGGCTGGAGTTTACGGTATCGTATCACACCCGCATGGCGTGCGAGAAGGCATCAACATATACTTAAACGGATATTTACCAGACAGCAATGTACGATTCCGCGAAGAGGAAATCCGCTTCTCTACAAGGCCGCCCACAGCAGAATATTGGGATTCAGTGGAACTACTTCTTGAATATGAAGGGATGACCAAACGCTTTGAGGACTTCAAACTTACCGTTGAACCAGGTCAAATACACCGAGGTGAAGTGGTTGGAATCCTAGGCGCAAATGGCATTGGAAAGACAACCTTCGTTCGCTTACTTGCAAAAGAACTTGAGCCTGATGAAGGTGTATTACCCGAGACCGAGATCAAGGTCAGTTATAAACCTCAATACATCAAGGCGGAAGAAGACATTACAGTGACTGAAGCGCTCCAAGCAGCAGGCGGCGCTGTCGTACTCACAAGTGTCTTCAAATCGGACGTACTCCGTCCTCTTGAACTTACAGAGATGGAAGATCGTCAGCTCACCGAATTAAGCGGCGGTGAACTCCAACGTGTAGCAATCGCCGCTTGCCTTGCTAGAAAAGCTGATCTCTATCTCGTCGACGAGCCCTCTGCGTTTCTAGATATAGAACAGCGCCTCGCTACAGCTAAAGTCATACGCCATCTCGTTCATGATCAGGGCAAAGCAGCGCTAATAGTAGAACATGATATGGTTTCAATTTCTGCTTTCGCAGATACTATAGCTGTCTTCAGCGGACAGCCTGGGATTGAGGGAACAAGCCATTCACCAGTCGACATAAGAACTGGTATGAATTCCTTTCTAAAAGAAATGAATGTAACCTTTCGCCGCGACCATGCTACTGGGAGACCAAGAGTGAACAAACAAGATAGCAGATTGGATAGAGAACAGAAGCAACGTGGAGAATTCTACTACGTCGCGTGAATCGAAAAGCGCTAATAATTGCTAAAACGGGCGGCTATTCCCCTCGAATAATCGAATGTCACTTATTCCGCTGTAAGTGGTCCGAAGCGTCCTTTATGAGGTTTCAGGATTTTCACTATGTTACGCCCTTTAGGGACGCCAAGAGATCGAGCAACTGGTTCACATTTTGTACGAAGCAAGTGTGCAGTTGGCTTAGGAACTGAAAACTCGGGTAGAGTCTCCCAATGCCCCATTCCCTTTGCTACAACAAGATCTACTTCATCGAATAGGCGAAGGAAGCTCTTGGAACACCAACGGGGAATAACACCAACAGCACCACCACCAGTGGTAATTACCTTTGAAAATTCCTCTAATCGAGCTGCAGAAGCATCTTCCAACATTGCGTCATTCAGAACGGGAGAGCCCTTCACAGCTACAGTGACTTCAATTCCTAGCTTGGTTAATATCTTCAATAGAGGGCGGTCAAAAATGATTTCACCAGCATTATCTGTTAAGAAAAGGACCGATTTGACATTCTGAAGAAGTTGCCAGAGTTGGAGGTGTTCATCAATAGCCATTTCCTCTTGCGCTCGAGTTACTAATTTGTCGAGATTGTTCCATGGTATTTCGTGACCCGACACACCGTACTCTATCACATTCCCAAGCGAGGCTGCAAGACATGCACGTTGGAACTGTTCTTCTTGAGTCTCTGCAGTCTCAATAAATCCTTCGATTCTCGGAAGCAACCGAAGCGCTGCCTCGTTAGACTCTCGCTTAAGAATTAAGTAGGGATCAGAGCAGCCAGTCATTTTCTGTACTGTCTGATCTCTGATGGTTCCAACATAAGCTGGAATCCTTCCAACGCCCTTCCCCCTAGTTAGTGCGTTGTTCATAATCTTCACCAACTTGGTCATTACGCGAAGCTGCAAATCAAGATCAGAGGTCGCTAGTTGTGCTTCTTCAAAACCACGTTGCAGAAGACAACTCACACACTGACTATTCATTTGCACAGTCCAACACCTCCGTAGTGAGAAAGAAAATTACCGGTCAATCCGCCTATAAGCCTTTTACTCAAACTACCCAAGATTCAGACCAAAAATAGATGTAGTGGCGGGCCCGCCGCGACTTGAACGCGGGATCTCTAATTCCGCAAACTAGCGCCTTAACCACTAGGCCACGGGCCCATAATTGTTGGTGTGCGAGGAGGTTGAGTGGAACGCATTTAAAGACTTTCCTTCTTGTCGTGAAAAATTAAGAAATTCCTAGGATTTCTGTTCCCCTGTTAGCTGATGTGGCAGAACATCTGACGTTATGCAAGCCAATGCAGGTGTGCTCCAGCTATTGTCTTGCAGTTATGCTTCTTGTGCCAAGATACTGCGCCAATTATCAATCTCGGAGAGTAATCCTTCCCGATGTTTTTCGGAAAGGTTTTGGTTAATTTTGTACTGTTCGAGAGTGCGAATCCAACGCGCCCAGGGTCCCATAAGCCGTGGGTCAAATCCGACTAGTCTGTGAGATAATTCCCTTCTCTTGCGCATCGCTTGTAACACGTCTACCGCTCTAGCTAGTCGTTCGATTTCGCTACGCATTGCGTCCACTTCGTCTAGAACAGGGTTTGTTCCGTATTGAGCTGAACGAACTGCCTGCTGTTCTAGTATCGCTTCAACTTGCGGTGTGGGTAGCTGAGCAGCTCGAAGAGCTTCGTCGCACATCCTTGTGGCTTTTTCGATTATAGCTGAAAGAACAACAATCTTGTTCTGTGCAACAACATTAGGGGGCTGCTCCAAGGTGGACTTGCACTCTGTTAGGAGGGTCTCCAAGACCTGTTTATGTGCGCGAACCTGTTTCTCAAATGACATCTATAGCTAAACCTTCCTGAAAAGAGAGACCAAGGTTTAGACAATTATACTCAGGTAGGAGTAAAAATGTTTTCACAACCACTAGAAGAGGTGGGCTCGTCTGTCTAGATACGGTTTCTAATGCTTATACCGTGGTTAATGGAATTTCGTTGAGCACTGTGAAGCTATCGCCTCTTTGGTGTACTACTGTTTCGCATAGATAAACGCCGCCCAGTTTAGGGCGATGAAGACCTGTTTCAATGCAAAAAACTTGACCTGGGATAATTAATGTGTCATTATCGAATGTAAATATAGGCTGTTCCCTTGGCTGAAGTCCAATGCTGTGACCCATGGCTCCGAAGAGGTCTTCAGAATATCCTTGCTCTTCGACATTGCCGAACACTGAGAGTGCAACGTCGCGACAATTAATCCCTGGTGTCAGTTGTTCAATAGCTACTTCTATGCTGCTGCGGGCGCATTCAAAGAGTTGTCGTTGACTTTTGTTTGGTTGCCCAGTGATTACCGTACGCGCCACATCAGAACAGTATTCTTGGTAAATAGCAGATATTGCGATAACTACGAACTCACTACCTCGGATTTCACGATTGCTTGCCCTAGCATAGGGACATCTAGCATTCGGACCTGAAGCAATGACCGTAGGATACCCGGTTCCCGTGGCTCCAGCCTTTCGTAAGGTATGTTCAACTTCAGCAACAACTTCGATCTCCGTGATTCCTGGTTGAATAACTTCAATAGCTGTACGAACACCACACTCGGCAATTTTGAGGGCTGTCATCAAACGCTCAATCTCTGCTTCATCCTTAACCATACGTAGCTCGTTGAGCATTGGAGAGATATCCTTGAAACCTGCGTCAGGAAAAAGATGCTTTAGCTCCTCAAACCTCCGAGCTGTAATGAAGTCCAGTTCGACACCCATAACTTGTGAAGAAAGGTTGAGACTTTCAACGGCTTCCCGGATGCAATCCTCAAATTTAGGCAGCTCATCCTTAGATGATTGAGGATTCGAATAGTAAGTTCGGATATTTTGAATCCTAGACGATTTGGCTAGTTCCAATTCGAGCTGCGGAACGATAAGCCAAGGAGCCTCATCCTGTGTTAGAACCAATACAGAGGCGCCAAGTCCTTCTGTAGGCTTGTTCCCTGTTAAATACTTGATATTAAAGGGATTAAAGAGGAGAACACCTTCAACTTCTTCACGTGTCATGATTCGCCTAATTCGGCTCAACCGCATCACAAGACCTCTACATCACCAATTCCTATAGACATTAAAATTCCTTCTACAATACTACCTCATGCTCAAATGCACCCAAAGACCTTAAATTAGTGACTAGTAAAATTTTCGCTCACATGCCTTTGGGCCCATGGCCAAGTGGATACGGCGCCAGGCTCCGAACCTGGAGATCCTGGGTTCAATCCCCAGTGGGCCCGCCATCCTTTTCCTGAACCCCTAGCAGATTTACTGCTATCTCTTTGGTGTAATGCAAATGAGTTCTTGTTGAGGGTTTGAAAGGAATCGGCAACCTGTCTTCGTTATTACGATGTTTTCTTCAAGGCTGACTTGTCCATAGTTCTTTGTTGTAACGTACAGTTCGAGAGTAAAGACATTACCCGCTTCAACCTCTCCTCTGGGGCTTTCTCTGTAGCGATCCCATAGGGGTGCTAGGAGTGTGCCGCCATCATGAACGTTCCTTCCGACTTGGTGTCCTAATGCGTGTTGGTATTCCTCGAATCCACGCTCTTGGATGAAGCTGCGGGCAACATTGTCAACTTCGTGACCTATTCTGCCGGCTTTGACGAATCGGGCGGCAGCTGTGATAGCATCACGGACAGTTTCAAAGGCGGCCTGAACCTCCTCAGGAATTTCCTTTTTTTCACCAAAAAAGAACATCCGTTGAATATCGGAACAAAACCCTTGATAGCGAACACCAAAATCGAAGTGCAGAAGGTGACCTGTTTTAGTTCTATTATCAGTGGGTCCAGCATGTCCGAACTGCTTATTTGGACCTGCATCGACTGCTGGATTTCTCTCTGCTTCCCATGCAGATGTGACACCGTATTCCTTCATTCTCTGGTGGAAGAATCCGTGTATTTGGTGTTCGGTCAGCCCGACTCGCAGAAAATCTACAGCATCGGAGAAGATTTGTTCAGTAATCTTAACAGCTTTCTGAACGCGAGAGGTCTCAGCAGGTATTTTCCGCCCCCGAAGTCGGCTGATTAGGGACTCAGCACTAACGAATCTCTCGAAATAAGGAGTATCCTTAAGGTACTCCTTGAGGAGTGTCCGCATACCTACAGTGAGACCATCTGATGCGACATCATTTTGGCTATAATTAAGGGCGATATGGCGTGGGTTTATGCGTTCAAGCTCACCGAGAAGTGTTTTTCGAATGCTTTGTGTGTAGGGGATTATCCGGTCGAAGAGATTAAGCTCTTCAATACCGTCGGCGTCAAAATTACCTACGATAGCAAGTTTTTCACCTTGTTTTGTGAAGATGAGCGCTGACTGCCACACAAGGTCGCTACCCAGAATTACCTTTAGAACAGGATCCGCCATCTGAGCAGTCTCACGAACCCAGATTAGCCACGCATCAAGGTCTAATTCTTGGAGAATTTCACAGGCTTGTTTCCCTTTTCGTCGTTCTAGATTTCGTGTCATTATCAACAATTCCGTCTAAGTGTCGATGGAAACTTTTATCCTTTAGGGCGCATGGAATTGGAAGCGAATTCATAATACAAGTTGGCGCATACAATGTCAAAATTTCTGATTATTGACCCACAGGGCATCGAGCACTCCCTTGATTTAGATGATATAGACAGTTGTGAGCCTTTAGTAGGCGATTTACGTACGTTCGTTGAAGTTGAGGAGCTAGGTCGAGGCGCGCGTGGTCAGCCCCCTCACATAAAGGTGATGCGCCAATTAGAGCTGCTTGACTACGAGCCAGCGTCGGATGTTGGGCACTTTCGCTTCTACCCGAAAGGTGCATTAGTCAAGGAACTGTTAGAGGAGTATTGTCATAAAATAGCGGTAGATCTGATAGGTGCAATGCGGATTGAAACGCCGCTGATGTATCGTCTAAGCCAAAAGGATATTGCAGAACAAGCTGCGAAATTTCTTGAGAAAGATTACAGAATCAAGGTGAGCGAAACCAAAGAACTCCTCCTCAGATTCGCAGGTGATTTCGGCTTATTCTCAATCATGAAGAATGTACAGATGTCCCAACGGCAGCTTCCTATTCGTGTGTTTGAATTGTCTCCATCTTTCCGCCTAGAGAAACGTGGAGAGTGTGTTGGACTTCGCAGACTTAGAGCATTTACAATGCCAGATATACACTGTTTCTGTCGGGATTACGAACAGGGAAAGGAAGAGGTTGCTATGATAACGAAGCACTATGATAAGCTAGTTCGGGCCTTAGGCATCGACTACGTACTCGTGTTTCGTATTGTAGAAGAGTATTACGAGCAAACGAAGGATTTGCTTATCCAACTGGCTAAGAATCTTGAGCGCCCAATATTAATCGAATTCCTCCCCGAGATGACTCATTATTGGAATGTTAAAAACGAGTTCCAGTTTGTAGATGCCACTGAGGGAACTGGTCAGCTTAGTACAGTTCAACTCGATGTCACTGACGCTGAACGATACGGAATTACCTACACCAACGACGAGGGGGAAGAAGTCGGTTGCATAATAGTGCACACGAGTATCGGCAGTATTGAACGTCTTATTTATGGTCTCTTGGAGAGCGCTGTTAAGCGTCAGCAAGAAGGGCAACTGCCCTCACTTCCAACTTGGCTCGCTCCAGTACAAGTTGTCGTGATTCCAGTAACAGAAAAACACCAGAAACATGCCGAAAAAATTGTATCACAATTACGAGCCAAACAAGTACGTGCAGTACTCGATGATAGGGGTAAGACGGTCGGTTGGAAAATCCGTAACGCTGGAAAGCAATGGGTACCTTTTGTTGCAGTGATAGGCGACAAAGAGGTGAAGGCAAAGACCTTGGCAGTAACAATTAGGGAAAAATCAACCCTAAAACAGTCTAAAACTGAGGCTATGAAGATGTCCTCATTGGTGAAATCGATCAAGTCAGCCTGTGAGGGTAAACCATTTCAACAACTTTCAATGCCTGAACGAATCTCCAAGTGGCCGATTTTCATATAACTGAGAAATTTTCAGTGTTCAATCCTCCTCTCCCACAGATGTTTGCTTTCGAACTAGCTTTGCTATGAAGAATCCTTCCGTGTCATTTCTGTGAGGAAATAGGCGTTGACAATTAGTGAATCCCTCAAAAGCTGGGATACCAATCCAAGGTTCAGTTGAAACAGTCTCAAATTCAGAGTGGTTCGCGAGGAAGTCCCTGATTACATATTCGTTCTCTTCTAAGGAGATAGAACATGTAGAGTATACAATTTGCCCATTAGATGCGATGAGTTTACTGCTTTGCTCAAGTAATGCGAGTTGAATCTTGCGCATTTGTGATATAGTTTCTGGGGTTATACTCCATTTGACCTCAGGTCGAGTTTGAATTACTCCTGTATTACTACAAGGAGGATCAACTAAAACATAGTCTGAACGGAATTTCTTCCGGAAGGGGAGTTTCTGGCTATCGGCAAGGACAATGTGTGTATTCAGTACACCTAGCCTAGTCAAGATTTTGTTTAGTTCACGTAGCCGTTGTATAGACCAATCTAATGCAATTATATTTCCTCTGTTTTTCATCAGTTGTGCCAGATGTGATGTTTTACTTCCAGGAGCAGCACAAAGATCAACAATAAGTGCCTGTGGAAATGGGCTAAGAACGCGCCCCACGATTCCACTAGCCAGATTCTGTAAGTATATGGCATTTCGTCGATATGCTGGAGTATTTGTGACAGGTCTGGACCCTTTCTTTAGTCTAAATATTTCAGGAATTTCTGGTGAGGGTAGACACTCGAAGCCTTCACCCACTAGTTCATCTATTACATCTGGTATAGAGCTGATTAAGGTATTAACACGAACATAAACAAAGGGGTTCTCTAGTCCAGCAGCAAGGAAGGCATGTGCTTCTTCTCTCCCGAGCAGGCGCTCTGTGTACTCCACTAACCAGAGGGGAGAGCTGAATTTCAACGCCGTATGCTGAGCTTCTGGTAATAACTTGAATAATTCCTCGGTTTTGAAATGCTGTACTCTTCTGAGCACTGCATTTACGAAGCCACCCAGCCTCTTGCTTCTTCTGCGCTTTATAATCGCCACTGATTCATTGGTAGCTAGTGCAGCTAACGCCTTTCCGGAATAGATCAAGTAAGTTGCTACTCGAAGTAAGTTTCGTGTGAAGACATCTAAATCAGCTAATTTACTTCGACTGAGTACATTGTCGAGAATCCAGTCAAGAGTGTTCAACCGTCGAATGGTTTCGAAAACAAGGCTATGAATAGCTGTGCGAATTTTCCAGTCAGTGATACCTTGATTTTCAGAGAATCGATTGAGTGCCTTTCTGAGAGAGGGATATTCCTCCTCCCAAAGAACAAGTACATCAGCTGCAGCTTCTTCTCGACTGATAGAGGCTACCAATTAAGTCACATCTATTCAAATTTTCTTTCTGCAATACAATGAATTTTCGAGTCACAACAGATGCAAGGTATCTCGCCGCAAACAAAAGGATTTTGATATCTCATTCCTATTTCATGACCATAAAATCTTAAGTGGTTATCTCCTCTCTTTAAAATGGACTAATCTTCTGTAGGAGTGATTCTATGACAACTCTTTGGTCTTTACTTTCTTCCCTCTCAAAACTAGCCCCTGACACCTTCAGACCGCCTGGTGATGCTGACGGAATCCAAGTGGGAATTGGAGATGAAGCTGGGCAGAAACGATTCAAGATTTCAGCGGCAGCGGTTTGCCTTGACGTAACAATTCCAGTAATTGTGAAAGCAAGCGAATCAGGCTCGTCACTCCTTATTGCTCACCGTTCTCCTTTCAGTCAATCAACTACAAAACTAACTGGATATCCATATCTTTTGTTCCAACAATTAGTGAAAAGAAAAATCAGCGTTTGCGTACTTCACTACAATTGGGCAGCAGTTGAAGGAGGGCTTAACGATACACTCGCCGAAGTTTTAGGCTTCAGTGTTTCAGGGATTTTTGAGACAAGAATCAATGGAAAGAACATACCACTTGGTCGAATCTGTCAAGTGCCTAAAGAGACTACACTGAAAGCCTTCAGTCAATATGTTGCCAAACGATTAGATGTACCCTTTCTCACCTACACTGGGAATCCGAATGATGAAGTCGAACGTCTTGCGCTGGTTGCAGGAGACGGGTTAACTCCAGAGTGGCTCAATCTCGCATGGGAAAAGGGTTATGACACCTATCTCACTGGAACACTGAACCACAAGTTGGCCACGCAAGCAAGGCAGCTTAAAGTGAAAATCGTTGCAGTTCCACAAGCTGCAACCGAGACACCAGGGATGAGGCGGCTTACTCAAATCCTTCGTGTAAAGCACCCCAGAACAAACTTCACCTTTATTGAACCGTCAATCCCTTATTCGACTTTCATAACGTAGCGTACGTTCTATCAAATGAACACAACGAAATTAGCTAGTAATTGAGGAAAGGAAATGGGTATACCACCGACGTTAATCATTGATTTGGGTAGTGGCTATCTGAAGTTTGGTTATGTAAATCATTCTTCGCCGAAAGTTCTTCCAGCCTGTTACGCTGCACCAGATGAAGAATCAGACCCATCATCTTTAGTCGCCTTCGACTCTGGTAGGAGGGGTTGGGTTTTCCCCCTAGAGAATGGTACAATAACTGATTGTAAAAGAGTCGCTCCTCTCCTTGAAATTATCTTCGATGAAATTGGGATGAAAGCTTCTCATTTTGGAAAAACAGATTTAGAACTACAGGTGTTCGCATCAAGCGACGTTGAGAAGGTAGATGGTATCTGCGAGGACCTTGAGGAAATTTTGAAGTTTCGTAATGTGACAGCTTCGCTACAGCAAGTAACAACCTTAATGGATCTCGACCGGGCTACAGGAATCGTAGTTGACATTGGCTACTCGGTTTCAATCGTTGCGCCAATCTTTCAAGGCTTTCTGCTCCATGATAAGGTTATGACCTCCGCAACCGGCGCCTTCTTCGTATCCGCAGCCCTCTCCCACCTGCTTTTCTTAATGGCTGAAACCGTACCAAAATCGGAAGCGATGTCTTACGAAAGCCTTTCAAAGAACTTGGATGCCATCGAATTCATCAAGAGAAACCTGTGTCATGTCGCTTTCAAACCCGCAGAAAAGGAGAAAATAATGAGCGAGGTTCGATTCCAGCAGGGGGAGATTGACTTCCCATTGGGTGAGTCAGTTTGGCAAGCACCTGAAATCTTATTTGACCCAGCTCTAATCGACATCAGCGATAAGGGGCTCACTGACTTGGTAGCTGAAGTGCTGCAGCGAGTAGATGTGTCAATGAAACCCGAACTAGCTCAGAACGTAATTTTAACAGGAGGGGGCTCGATTTTCCCTGGTCTTGGAGAACGTTTTCACGCTGAACTTAGAGGGAAGTTTCCAAATCTCCCAATGAATGTCCATGTCCTTGATAACCCATTTGAACGTGTTTGGACTAGTGCAGTGAATCTAGCCCGAATGAGGACTCAATAAAATATGTGAATCTGCCTAGGTGTATATTTCAGCAACTGTTTTCAAGCAGAAAAGGCTATAATACTGTGTGCTCGCGTGCTGTTAATGATTAACTCTTGGGGGATATAGTGTGTCAGTAGCTACAAGTGTAAAAAATATCGTTGAAAAAATTGGGCAACGCCTCGATTCATTATCTGAGGAAATGAAAGCTCTTCGTGTGGCTATGGAGAAACTAGCCGAAGAGTCTGCCAACCGTTTGAAAAAAGTTCTTGAACAATCGGAAACGTTGATACAGCTGCTTCAGCAGGAGGTTTCCACCTTCGAAGAACAACGCCATCTCCTAGAGTCTCAGATTACGGCTGAGTTGGATAGAGTGAAAAGGATAACGCAATTGAGTGATTTAGAAGATGCGGTCCACACTATATCAGATATCGTCGATGAAGTAGTAAACAAAATCGACCTAGATAAGGTGCTTGAGGCTGTTCAGCAGCTAGAAGCAAAACAGGGCAATGATTCAGAGTAGGTAGGGTGTCAATAATGACGGAGAAACCAAAACCTGGTAAACCCTCACCCTCTCAGCAACCTGAGGATGCCACATTAATTCCCTTTCTCACTCAAGCCTTTACCAATCTTTTCAACCGTATTTCTGCTTTAACGGACGAGTTATCCCTATTGAAAGTAACGATTGAGAAGATTGACGAAATGAACAAGTCAGCCCTTGCAAGTGTAGTGCCAAAATTCGAGGAAATACTTCTTAATATTCAAAAACAACGTCGGAGTAGTGTAACCCATCTCTCTCGGCTAGCTGAAACAATCACTCAGGAGTTTGAAACACTTAATGAAACTCGCTCTGCAAGTGTGGATCAGCGAGTTCTATCTCTTCTAGCTAAAACACTTCATTCCACTCAACAGGCCCTTTATTGCCTTCGCTTGGAGGGCTTCATCAGAAGAATCTTGGAAATGAAGCTGGAAATGACCCGACCGAAAGAGAAAGCGGTAAAGGAAGAAAGCTCATAGAAGGCTTCCTGGCTCTTCCTTCAGACCATATTTTCTCTTCATTTTTTCTCGCCAGTCCCCTCCAACTTGATCTCCCGAGACGACTTCTGGCTCACTGGGCGCCTCTTCGGTGCCAGTCGCCTCCTCGGGCTTTTCGCTTGTAGAGGTCCCTGCTTTCGCTCTTTTTGTACGTGCTGCAGAAGATCCAGTTGAGGATAAGCGTCTTGGTGCAACAACGACCCTTGAAGGCGAACCAATCGCCGCGACAGGTGCAGGAGCGGTGCTACGCTCTAGCTGAGCCAGCATCTCTGTTATTGTAAACATTGATACCCTCTGATCGATTTGAGTTATAGCGCGGGACAGGCGTTGGGTAATTTCCTTTAACGCTTGCGGGCTTGACTGAGATTTACTCTGGCTAAGACTCTTGACCTGTTTGGTGAGATTAGCGATCTGGGCTGTGAGCTTCTCTTCTAGCTCTGTCATCTTGGCTAGAGTTTTCTTCAGGACATCCATAAGTTGCCGAAAGACCTCGGCGATATCTTGCGGTTGTGACTGGGACATTACTCTCAATGATAGTGTCTAGACGAAGACTTTTAATGATTCCGTTATCAACGCAAGAAAAGGGCGTTCTATGGGTTTCTCGGCGAATATTTCATCTGATAAGACACGAAAACTAGGACTCCACTTTAGAAGACTTCAACCCAAAGCGGAAGACTTTCTGGATACTCGATTCTTCCCAGCCCTAGAGGAAGACCCTGAAGATGTAACTCGGTTCTTCTTTTTCATTACAGGAATTGATCACCGTACTAGTCCAACAGGTCAAAGCTTTGAAGGGTTTATTGAGGAGGAGTACTTCCAAGGCGCTGATCTCCTGTGGCATCTTGCTTTTCGAAAGTACCGTGAGAATCTAGGATTCTTTAAGGCACACCGAATGGCTCGCATTACTGTAAAAGATGTTAAACAGTGGCTAACGGTAAAGCAGCCAGTTCAGGTCACGATTCGTAATCCAAAACAGCGCGCTGAATTGCTCAGGGACTGCGGGCAGAAACTAGCAAAATTCTATAATGGGTCTGTGCTCACGCTCCTTGACCAAGCAGGAAACAGGTTATCAGTCTCTTCTAGCTGCAATCACGTAGGGCTTCTAGACCACCTTGCTCGATTCAAAGCTTATGAAGACCCCGCGCGAAAGAAGAGTTTTCTATTACTGAAGTTTTTGTTAAGGCGGCGGCTTTGGACTTTAGATGACCCAGAGAATCTTCGAATTCCAGTAGATAATCATCTGATTCGAATTGCGCTTCGCACAGGCATAGTCAAAGTATCCCCATCTTTTGAAGCAGTATTACGTGATGGACGGGTAATCACAATCGCTGATGATATTGCTCTACGTGAAGTCATATCTGATGCATTTGTAGAAGTGGTCAGGTACGCTAAACTTCCAGTTCTTGAACTAGACGATTTCCTTTGGCATTTTGGAAGGCTCTGCTGTAAGGCAGATTCACCAATCTGTTATGAGGGGTGCACTACTCAATGTTTTGTTGCTACCGACTTGCTTCCTTTTTCCTGTGACCTTCAATGTCCCCTCAGAGAATCTTGTACTGCTTATTCAGAAGTCCGTTACCGCGAGCTAAAGGAGCCTAAACTCGACACTTTGTACTACTAGACTAACGAGCTGTTTGAGATTTATGTTTGTAGATGTACTTTCCAAGAAACCGGTCTCCACTCTTCATAGTTGGTAAAGACCAAGAGACTATTGTTCCATTTTCTGCTTCACTGATAATTGGTTCTGGAATGCCCCTAGGAACTGCTACAAACTCGAAACTGGGTGGAATTAGGTCCCAAAGTTTGGGTCTAGCGAGGCTGGAATCGCTTACATTGATGAATGTTAAAGTAACTGTGAACTCTCCTGTTTGGGGACCGGGTGAGACAGTGCGTGTTTTTCGAAGTTTACGGAACGCTTTTTCTACCTTAATTTTAGGTGCAGTTAATGCTAGTAAAGCAGCGCTAGCCGCAGGACCTGGTGGGAAGGTATTCGCTTCCACCTTCAAGGGGAGGATGTGTTCCTGTTCTGGTATTGGCGTTCGAGCTATTGTTGTATATTTTACTGTCATCAGCTCTCCTGGTTTAACTGCTACCTGCCTTTCTTCTAAATCATAAACTTGGACAGTAACAACGCGCTCTGTAGTAGAATCTTTCTTCTTAGGGCGAACTGTGACTTTGATTTTCTGAGTGATTGGCTTTTCCTCTACCCAGACTTGGACTTGAACCTTATCTGGTGCATCAAAATCAGCAGGAATTGTATCAAAGAATGAAACCTCGTCAAAGTCGGAGGTTCCTATATTTCTCGCCTCTAGCGAAACGGCTACTGGACTCGGCTCCCAAGCAAGCAATTCCAATGGTTTTACGGTTTTATTACACTCAATTCTTAAAACTGGGAGCGCATCCTCTTCTTTCTCAACTGTTCCAACTAAATCCTGAACAATAAGGGCCTCTACTCTATAGAGTGCTATAACATCAAATTCAGGATTCTCTTCCTTTGTGTCAAACTCGTAGCTCCAAAACTCTCCTGGGTCTAGCTTGTGATCAGGTTTTCCCTCGAAGAGTATTCTACTATTTGGAGCAGTCATGATAACTTGTATACGTTCTATTCTAATTGGAAAATCACTAATATTTCTGAGTGTAGCATTACAGTGCCAAATCCCTCTTCTTGAAGGGTCCTCTGTCTTTTCAATATTTACCTCGCAATCAGTAACTCCTCGCATTATTGGCATTAGCCGGCTACGACTCATATTCGGTATCCTGTAAGTGGCATTGAGTTTTCCTGTGTGAATAGGAGTTGAGTCATCAGCGGTTAGTGTCGCCCGAACCAGTAAAATTGCTACACGCTCAGGTTCTAATTCCCTGATGGTCCAAATGGCTTTACCAGTTCTTGGATTATACTCCATTTTTCCAATAGGTATGTTCTGTGGTTCAACCCGTTTGAAGGAAGGGGGAATAACTTTTGTTACTACTATATCTGAGATGGTTCCTCCTGAGCGGTTACGGAGTGTGATGGTAAACTCGACTGGCATCGTATGTCCGAAAACAAATGCTTTGTTTATCCCTGACCGCTCAAAGCATGTATCAACCACCTCGGAAACCGAGAGCATCGGTACGTCCAAATCTTTTACAATGAACTCCTTTTCCCATTCTTCAAGTGGACCAAGCTGACCGATTTGAAAAGAGTCAGTTCCGAGAGTGGATCTATTTGGGCTATTGGGCTGCATTTCTGCGTCCCATATCGCTACTCGGCGCGACCTGTTGCGTATAATTATTCTCCCTCTTGGATCGAATCTAGCAATCGTGTTATCCGCGTTTAAGGCAGTGTGTTCATGTTCCTTTATCTGAATAACTAGTCCAGTCGATTTATCCGCCGCACCCATCACGAATCACCCACTCGCTACTAGTAGGTTTCTGATAGATTAATGTCTTTCTGGAATAGTTTATCATTAAGAAATGAACTAGAAATGAAGGAGCGCGAGGTTGAAAGCGTTGTCCTGAATCCTCTTCAAGGTCCCTTTGGCTTTGAGGAGGGTTAGCTCGGCTGTAGGGTACACTCTACATCCCTCTAGAAGGTGTCCACCTAGTGTGTATCCCTGATAGCCTTTCAAGATGATGTGTCCATGAACTACTACCTCTCCCTCACGATGAGCAATATTACCCATACAAGAAAGAATCTCCATGGCGCGAACGGCCCCCCAACCAGGTTTGTATTTTTGTATGCGATAGGTTCGCTTTGCTGGGTCGTAGAACCCAACTTTCATGGATTCAAGAGCACCAATCAAATTGAATGTGCCTGCAGTTACCTTGTATTCTTCTGCTACTGCTTTGATGCTGAATAATATGTCTTCACCAGCATCCAGTCGTGCAACAATCATTTCAGTAATAGGGAAACTACAACTTCGCAGAATACTCACCTATATCACGGTTAGAATTAGATTTAGAATAGAGCCTAAAGGCTAAAAACACTGATGTTCTATGTCGAGTGTGGAAGCGATAGTCCGTGCGAGATAAGCTCACGTCATGGATGCAGGGAACTAAACCTGTAAAAACAAAACCTGCCGGTTCAGGAGCAAGTCCTGCTAGCAGACGCTCTTTACTCCAGACTATCGTGGCCAGTTCAAACGAATCAATCCGCCCTGAATGGTATCCACGAACCCCGAAATCTGCGCTTCCGGGTGTTCTACTTAACATCGAGTATGATGGACAGAAAGCCCTAGCTAAGCTCAAACTATACAATCCAAGTTCTATGAAGGTCTATGAATGGCTTGACAACTCGGAACATCATCCCTACTGTCTCACAGATTACAGTAGGAGTGAAATCGAAAAGATCAAGGGTGTAGTTGAACACAAGGGATTCCTGAAGATAGAGGAAACGTCAAAGTTCTATTTGCTCCTCGATAAAGAGCAACAACTAGTCTCTATTGTAGCAAGCGATCCACTAGCGATTGGTGGACGTCGGGATTCAATCCGTGAGGCGCTGGGGAGAGAGCACAGTTGGGAGGCAGATATCAGATACACGAAATGCTATACCTATGACAGGGCCTTGACACCTGGTCTTTATTATAAGATAAAGGAAGGCAACCTCCTTCCAGTTCCTCAGAAGTTCTCTGTACAAGACGCTGCAAAAATCAGAGGGCTCTTTAAAACAGAATCTGAGGAATTCACACTAATAGAAGAATACTTACCCCTCTTCTTATCACCGGCCGCCTATCTACCACGAATATCTCTTGACATTGAAGTTGGATCTCCTCATATCGATAGAATTCCTGACCCAGTGACAGCAGAACATCCAGTCACTGCAGTGGCCCTATCAGATGACACCGAAACTGGCATAGTGTTTATCCTCCACCGAAGCAATGAACAAGATGCCAAAGAACCACAGCTACCAGAAAGAGTCGCCCACCAATATTTCACAGAAGAGCGCCAGCTCCTTGAGGCGGTTTTTCATATCCTCTGGCGGACTCCTATTCTACTAACGTTTAATGGAGATAATTTCGATCTCCGGTATCTAGCAAACCGTGCGAAAAAACTGGGCATCCCCTCACCTGACATCCCTATTCGTTTACGCCAAGGATTAGGCAGTAATTTTGAAGCTCACCTGAAATATGGCGTGCATATTGACTTGTATAGGTTCTTTCACAACCGATCAATCCAAATCTACGCTTTTCGAAACCGCTATCGCGAATTTCGTCTAGAGGATATCAGTCAAGCCTTACTTGGCGAGGGGAAACGCGAACTCCCTGATTTGATTAGTCGCATTCCTCCTGATATTCTCGCAGAATACTGCTGGCAAGACACGCGCCTAACCATGAAACTCACCCAATTTGATAATAATCTAGTTCTCAGCCTTATTCTACTTCTAATGCGAGTATCGCATCAAGGAATGCACGATCTCACACGTTCAGCAGTATCCAATTGGATCCGCAGTCTCCTTTACTACGCTCATCGCCAACGCAACTACCTAATTCCACATAAAGAAGAAATAGAATCTCTCAAAGGTAAAGCAAAAACCGAAGCAGTGATTAAAGGCAGAAAGTACCTAGGCGCTATCGTCGTTGAACCACAAGCAGGTGTACACTTTAACGTTACAGTTGTTGATTTTGCCTCACTCTACCCAAGCATCATGAAAGCGTACAACATCAGCTACGAAACAGTACGTTGCAGTCATCCCGAGTGCAAAGGCAACACAGTACCTGAAACCCCCCACTGGATTTGCACCAAGCGAAAAGGCCTCACAAGCCTCATCATCGGGGTCATCCGTGACGTACGTGTTGAACACTTCAAACCCCGCTCCAAAGACAAAACTCTCTCAGAAACACAAAGGAGCTGGTATAGCGTCGTAGAACAAGCTCTCAAGGTCTTTCTGAACGCATCATATGGAGTCGTTGGGGCTGTTCATTTCCCCCTCTACTGTGCTCCTGCGGCAGAATCAATAACGGCTCTGGGTCGTTACGCTATCACAGAGACTATTAAGCAAGCAGAGGCACTAGGGGTGACAGTGCTCTATGGGGACACGGACAGTTTGTTCTTGTCTAATCCAGGGAAGGAGCAGCTGCGCAAGCTAATCGAGTACAGTGAACGAGAGCTTCGTGTTGAACTGGATGTTGAGAAGGAATATCGTTATGTTGCGCTATCCAGTCGCAAGAAGAACTATCTAGGGGTGACCAAGTCTGGTCATGTGGATATCAAGGGTTTGACAGGGAAGAAGCGGAATACACCTCTTTTTCTTCAGAGAGCGTTCATGCAGATGGTTGAAATTCTCCGCCAAGTTCAGTCGCCTGGCGATTTCGCAGCAGCGAAAGAACGTATTCTTCGCCTTGCCCGTGAGCATCTCGCAAAACTGGATCGTAGGGATTATCCAGTCGAGGAGCTGGCAATCCGCATGCAAATCACAAAACCTCCAGATAGCTATGTTAAAACCACTCCTCAGCATGTTAAGGCTGCGCGACAACTCATTCGTGCTGGGCGTGATGTTTCCGCAGGTGACATTATCGCCTTCATAAAAACAACCGATGGCGTGAAGCCAGTAGAACATGCCTCCATTCAAGATATTGATATATCAAAATACAAAGACTTGGTGAAGAGTACCTTTGAGCAAGTTCTAGATGCGCTTGGTATCGAATGGAATGAAACTATCGGTATTCGTACACTCGACACCTTCTTCGGGTGACCTTGGAATTCCAACAAACATCAATCGTCGCTAATCTCTTGGTAGGAAACTTTATCGGCAATCTTGTATACTTCTTTCTAGTAGATTATGTAGGAGTTGTTGTTTCGTTGGAGCTCCGGGATTTGTTAGTACGCGGCGTAAACCCCATTATTAATCCTCATGGGTTGAATTCTAGTCTTGACGAGTTTCTTTCGGTCTACGGGGGTGGATACCTGAAGAATATAACTTCAATCGTGAAAGACATCACAGGGCGAACTTATTATCTGAGCCAAATGGCGCCTGCTGATGAGGAGCATCCCTCATTCTTCACTGATCTTCTAGAAGCAGCCGAGTCAATCGGTTTTGGAGTTAGTGCTTATGTTAATGTTTTCGCTGATTCCTTTTATGCTGCAGATTCAAGGTTTGAAACTCAGCAAGGTAATGGTAAAGGCCTCGAAGTGTTTGTGTGCCCGAATAAGCCCGAATTCCACAGGCATATGGTCACCGTCGTGAAAGAAGTAGCAAAGTTCAAGGTTCCAAGGCTTTTCCTAGGGAATCTAGGTTATGCTAGAAAAGACTGTTGTGTATGTGAAGATTGTCGTGCCGAGTTTTCGAATTATCTTGGTCTTCGGTACTCATTCAAAGGACCAGACTCGCTGGAGGTCGAACAATATCAGAAGTGGGTTTTCTGGCGTCTGATGAAGATTAATGATATTGTACAACGCCTTATCGAGGCAGCAAAGGATGTGAATAGTGATATAGATGTCATTCCTATCTTTCCTGTTGATCCTGAATTAGGGTTCTTTAGGAACTTTAAGGAGGGGTTTGGTATTGATATTCAAACTATTGCAAGAGCTGCTAATCATATAGCTCTAGAAATAAACCCCTATACTCCAATTCTTCCCAACCCTGATAGCTCTGAGTTCAATAAATTCGTCGATAATCTATGTCTAATTTCAGACCTTCGTAGTGATGGTGTTGAATTCTCGATGATTCATGGTGTCATCGAAAATGAGGAAGACTATAGTCATGCAAAAGCCCTCGCTGAAGCGGTTGGCATCAAACAGTTCTATACTCAGATAACTTATCCTCCTGGGTTCCGAACGCTCCGTGAGGAAAGGCTAGGGCTCCGCTGAATAAACCCGAATTTTAGGGCGAGATAAAATGACAGAAGCAATTTCGCGACTCGAAGAACTCTATCGCTGGTTAATTAGTGCAGAAGTAACTACAAAACAGGAAATGGCAGCAAAAGCTGAAATCATTTCTCTTCTTCCCCAGGTTAAAGCTGCGATTCACTCAGAAGATACACCTGAAGCAAGACAGATGGCTGAGAAATTTGAAAAACTCCATGACCATATTACCAAATGGAACCCTCTGACCGCGTGGTTCCGTGATGATGAAGTCATTGGACAAATCTTCTTTGAACTCCTCTCCAAGGTCCGTCTTATGTTGATTAGGCAACAAGGTTCTTCCTCAAACCAATCCGCATTAGTTACTGAGAGTCTAGAATCAATGCGCCAAACTGTAACTCAGATGGCTGCTCGTTTAGAGGAGCTTCAGGGAACGATGAAGATTCTTCGTGAAATTATTTCTCCAACTGATGAACAATGGCAGCTTTACAAACGAATCGTAGGATTATCTAGCCGTGCTAACGAGTTAGAGCGGCGCATATCGGAATTCGAAACAACAGATGCTCCAAAATCTGAAGCGGATAGGGCGAGAATCGCAAAATGGAAGGAGGGGTTTCAGAAACTGAATAATCAAATTACAGCACTACGTAAACTAGCACTACGAACCAGGTAAGCCATTTATTTTAACGACTGGCTGATTGTTTCTTAAACAGCCGTTATTTCTGGCTTCTTCTGCAACGACTGCAGAAATCAACACCTTCTCGTAGATCCTGTCCACAGTATACACAAAAACGGCGAGAAGCACTAGGAGTAAGGCTAGGTTGCGCTGAATGTGTAGGGCTTCCGTGTCCTCTGTCCTCTTTAGCGTATCTTCGCTTCAAAGTGAATGGTGCTTGAGGGGTAGTTCTGACCCGGGAGGGGCTAGCATCTTCGGAATGGCTCTTGTAGCCGGTGGGGCTGCTCTCAAAAAGACCGCCTATATCAACTATAGAGTCTGGCGTTGTAGATGAGTGAAGAGAGGTGGAGTGAGTGCTACCCCTTTCTTGGCGGGTAACTTGTGCTGGCCATACTTGTCTAGATTCAGACACTCTCTCTCCTGTTGCGACCGCTGACGGATAGGATGTTGGTGGGGGTGCTGGTTGAATAAGTATTTCGTGGGGCCATCTCTGCTCCGTAGAATGTAAAAAGCGCTGGTGACACTCCTGTTGAATCGAACTGTATTCTTCCTTACTCATGCCTAATAGCTGGATTGCATCATCCCTAAGGCGGCACTCTCGAGAGAGGTCGCAGCAAAAGGCAAGACTCCCGAAACATGTGACTGCCATAGCTTGAGCAGCTGATATTTTTGTAAGGGGGCGAATACGATGATTCCCGATGAAGAGTACGCCACTAACATCGCGCACTTGTGTCATAGCCTGCTGTTCTAGAGCACTGATCACCTCTCTAGCAGAATAGGCTTGTCCATTGATGATTACGAGTCCTCGCCGCTGATTCTGTCCCGATATTATTAGAACCTCCGCTTTCAAAAAGCCGACTTAATTCTTATTTCTTTCCTAGCGTTAATATAAGGGTAGAACCTCTGAAACACCGTTTTAGATATACAGATACATCGAATATCACCGTTTCGTCGAGTTGGGCGCCCTTTTATTACAGAAAACCTTTAAAATAAAGGGCAAAAACTCGTGGTGATAAAGAAATGACAATCGTAACGTGTCCGGAATGCCAATTCCGATTTGATACTACCTACGGTAGGGCTATTGCCTGTGGAGGCTGCCCATCAGCCTCGTTGGGCAACTGCGGTCATGCCAAATGTCCAAAATGCCAACACGAATTCCCACTAAATTCACAATTAGAAGGAACAACATATGGGCGCCGCGTCACGTGACATGCCTTCACTTTTCTTCTTTAGATAAGGTAAAGTGCCGGGCGTCCAGGTAGTGCTCTAGATGCCCGATTCCCTGGATCTTCCGATGGATTATCCGAATCTTGAATGATTACAGTAAGTCCCGTTCCGGATTGGATGAGGTCAATACTATCGGAAAGTGCTTGTAGCTCTGTGGCTTTGTCCGCGAAGGTCCAGAAGCCTCCAGCTTTGGCGACTACTTTGACAAGTTCACTCACATCCTTACCTCTCTTACGATGAGTTGGATCTGCCATCAACACTGGCATCAGATCCTTGATGGTTAAGGCTTCTTGAGAGGCGCGAAGTTTGGAAAGAGCGTCAAACTTCCAGCTTGGGCTAACGTAGATGTGTACAGTTTTTGGCTGTTTGCTTCTGAGTAGGCCTTTGACTTCCTTGATGTCAGCAATTGTTTGTAATACTACCTCGATGGCTTTCTCCACTTTTTCGTCTTGGAAATGTTCTTCGATTCTTGGCCATGACTCTAGTGACACAAAAGAGATATGACCCATTCTTTCCCAGATTTCTTCGCTAAGATGTGGAGTAACAGGTGAAAGTAATTTTACCCATCTTTCTGCTACATAGCGAAGCACTTTGTTGCTCTCAGATTCGTTGTTCTTCATACGGCGTTGGTAAAACTCGATATGATTTTGGAGCTTGAAAAACGCATCTAGTATGTAAGCTCGAAATCGGAATTGTTCTAAAGCTTCTGTAGCCGTATTGATTATGGTATTGACCTTGGATATAAGCCATCGGCTCATCAGTTTCAAGCTTGAAGGCTCTAGCGGAGTGAATTCGGTTTTGGTACTGGAGACAAGGACACGAACTAGCCGGTTAAGCCTCCGACGAATAGTAACCACTTCCTTATCTCGCCAATCAATGAGTGTTGCTAAGTCACCGATTTGACTGATATATAATCGAAAAAGGTCAGCGCCATAACGTTTGGGAATCTCTGCCATGGGTATGACATTCCCCTTGCTTTTACTCATCTTTCTGCCTTCGAGAATTACGAATTCGTTCAAAGTTATCGTCTTTGGCCAGTGGCGTTCAGGGAAGATAGCAACATGGTGGAAGATGAAGAAGGAGAGATGGTTGGTTATGTGGTCATATGCGGTATGGCGCAAGTCATTTGGATACCAGTATTCGACTTCATTACGAATTTCTTCGAGCAGAGAGCGTGGTATTTTTGTTTGTTTGGCAACTTTATCAATTTCTCCTTCTCCCAATAAAACAAAGTCGAAGAAACTCGGGGTTAGCTGGTCTGGCTTGATTTTGTGTTTTCGTATATGGTTAATGATGAGGTAGAAGCTCATGTAGATGGTCGAGTCAGAGAGGGATTCAATTATCCAGTTCTTATCGAAGGGTAATGGAGTACCTAGTCCGCGTCGACGAGCGCACGGACGTTCTCTAAGCCACTCGAATGTTGTCTCGAAAAGACGCCTATAGCTTTCAGGAAAGATGGTAATTTGTTTTAAGGCTGAAGTCGCCTGCGCCTTCCATTCGGGATTACCGTAATTAATGAACCATTGATCTGGGAGTACAGCAACAAGCACGTCGGTGCCGCAGCGACAGATTACTGGTTTACGGTCAGGCTGGTAAAATCGAAAGGCTCGATTCCGCTCTTCTAAATGTGCGATGACCTCCTCCTTGACTTCGTTTATTCGGCGTCCTGCGAAGGGTCCACAGTTGTCCTTCATGATGCCTCCGTAGAATTCAGCTTTGTATAGTGTCTCTGTGGCTTCTTCCAGTTTCTCTACTTCTTTCTGGCTAGTAATTTTCAGCTGCTCTACGATTTCTATTGCAGGATGATCACCGTAACCTTCAATAGCAATGATAGAGATTGGCTTAATCGACCTAGTTGCGTAAGTGCCAAGATTGTAACTGCGTATCCTCTTAGCATCTCCTTGAAAGTCACGGAGCGCCGCCCAATCGAATGGAGCATGTGAAGGGACACTGTACACCACGCCTGTGGCGTTCTCAGGGTCTACAAAGTCGGCAGGAAGAATCAAAATATCTCGGTCTTCGATAGGAGATGTGCAAGTTTTCCCGATGAACTTGTGTCCTGAATGTTCAGTTACGTGTATTGCTTTGTGACCCTGCTTTCTTAGCTTTGTTATTGCAGGTTTAGCAATATACCAGTACTCTTCTCCAACCTTAATCTTTACGTAGGTACTTTTCGGGTTCACCCATACGTTGGTTAAACCAAAAACCGTTTCTGGGCGAAGGGTGGCAGCTATCAAGTAACCATCGTTAAAGGGAAATTTGATAGCTACGAACTCGGATATCTTGGCGTGCTCGCCTTCTAAAAGGTCATCTTCACCTACAGCGTTGTTACATGAGGGGCAATAGAGTATTGGGTAGGCACCTTTGGTGATGTATCCTCGCTTCTTCAACTTGTGGAACTGCCAAGTTATGAAGGAATGATATTCCGGATCGTTAGTTGTAAATTTTCTCCGCCAATCAACCGAATAGCCCACCTTGCGGAAGTCTCTCTCAATGTTTCCACTGAAAAATCGTGCGATTGACATAGGATCAGTGAACGAACCTAGAATTGTTTCAACTTCTTTCTTGGGTCGGTAGAGCCTAATGTGGGCACGATACTCTTTCATAATTTTAGTATCTTTGTCTTGGATACGTCTTGCGACGCCGAATACAGGAGTACCTGTAACATGGGCTGCCATTGGCCATAGAACGTTAAAGCCTCGCATACGTTTGTAGCGTGCAATAATATCACCAACAGTATATGTGCGTCCATGACCTACATGCAAAGGTGCGTTAGCATAGGGATATGGGACAGTTATGTAAAACTTGGGTCGCTGTGTATCGGGATTTGCTTGGAACGCTTGGGCTTCTCGCCAACGCATCTGCCACTTCAGCTCAATATCCTTGAAGTCAATAATTGTGTGGGCCTCCATTACCTTTCTTATGTATAATTTGAATAATGTTCTGCTTCAATTTCTTACAATAGCAGAGGGATTTGGCATAATATCTACAAAAGAAACACGGTGTTCGTGAGAACGCTATCCCTCATTACATAACACCAAGAGAAGCAATATTCACCTCTAACTAAAAACTTTCCTATCAGGTTATTGTTACTCTCCCAGAAACAGAAAGAAGAAAAGCCTAATCCGCTTTAACTTAATACAGAATGTCTGCTCTTCGCTGTCCCCAATGTCACCACAGAATCCACCAAGAGGATTCAACTTGTGGGTTCTGCGGCTTCCGATTTAGATATGATCGCTTTGAGAGGGTCCTTCCTTTTATGAGGCGACCGGAGCGTCGCTGGGAGGGACGCCTCTCTCTCCGTCAACGGCTTTGGTCAACGCTAACAGTTCCTAGTATTGCTTTTTGGGACATCGCCCGGGAACCTGACAGGGCAGGGCCGTTCCTAATCTTCCTTGGAAATATCCTTTCCATTTCCTTATTCTACATCCTGATAATCTTGAAAACCACCGGCACAGCTAGTCTTTTTCTTGGCTTTCTGGTGGTCTTTCTAATCTTCTTCATTTTCTTCACCATTTACAATTTCTTCTTATATGGGATAATCCACATAATTATCCGCCTTTCAGGAAGAAAAGGAGGTTTCTGGGATACCTTTATTCTTGGCCAATACTCTTCTTTGCCTCTACTCCTAGCTAACCTACTATCGCTAGTAGTTCTTGTATTGCTCTTACCTTCAGTTGCAGTTACTGAATTAATGTTCTTGGTCTTTCCTTACCAGTCCGTCTGGCTTGTTGTCTATATTCTCACAGCTGTAGCATCACTGTGGGGGGCTTTTCTTCTAGCATTGGGAATCCGTGAGCGCTATCATATGTCAACTAGTGTAGCGTTTATGGCAACCTTTACAGTAACAGTAATTGTAGTGATTCTAGGATTGTTTGCTAGGCTTACAATCCCAATCATTTAATGACAATAAGAAGCTTCAGAGGTTGGGCAAGGCTGTCGTCATTGACGAATATAGGCTCCTTCTTCTTCACGCGCATTCGCCCGAGAATTTTATCATCGGATAATAATCGCCCCCGGAACATTATCTTGGGATCTAGAAGTCCGAAGGTCATTATGAGCCGGTTCTTCAACTCGGTGATAGATTCTCCTCGACCTATTGTGAATATCTCGCCCTTTATCCGGAACCGGTCGCTGCAAAGAAAACAATTAGGGTTCATGGCTAGCTTGAGAGTAGTAAAGCGCTGGTATAGTCCATCATAGAAAAGGAAGTTATCAAGGGCTTTACCAATACCTAACAAATGCTTTAGCGCCTCTTGGAACTGGATGCCAGCGATGACTGTGGCGACGCTTAATAATGCAGGAAACTTGGGTGGTGGTTCCTCCTCCGTCTTACGACGTTGCCCTGGTGGGGTGCAGGCCTTTTGTAATCTTTCTTGAGGAATAAGAGGCTGGCATTCTAAGCAGGGAGTCTGGAATGGAATAACTCGTTGAACGTTGCCCCACCAACCGAACATGCCACCATGTATTAATGGCTTCTTTTTTTGTACACAGAGGGAGTTGAGCCAGCGGCGTGCCTCGAAGTTGTCAAGACCATCTACTATGAGATCTATTTCGTCCCAAACAGTGTTAGGGACCTGCTGAATGGAGCGGTTTAGTGACAAGACCTGGACATCAGGATTTGCCGCACGGAGTCTTTGACCTGCCACAACAGCCTTGGGCTCTCCGATATCCTGGTCTGTATAAAGAAATTGTCGGCTTAGATTAGACATTTCAATAGTGTCAAAATCTACAACAACTACCTTACCGATACCAGTAAGAACTAGATCAAGTGCAGTTATGGTTCCTAGTGCACCCACTCCAGCTACTAGCACAGAGGAACGTGCAAGTTTTTCCTGGTCCCAGCCATCCATTAGAAGCTGCCGGGCATAGCGATCGAAGGTGTGATAGATTGGAGGGCGCTTTTCCTCTGGTTTTGCTTGGTCTGCCACAGTTAAGACCTCTGGATTTGATCCCATCCAGCGTGGCGGCGTATCCACTCTCGGACAGTTTGTTCGAACTTTGACGGATTCTGTTTGACTTGGCGTGCAGCACTCTGATTTAGTGGGTCATCGGGATTGGGGAAGTTCAGAAGATTACGTAAGGTCTCTACAAGACCTGTTAGCGAAGTACTAGGCAGCCAATCCTTTCCAATAATCCCAACACATACTCTCTCTCTATGAATGTTTGGATGCCAGATTTTCGTGACGAATCGAACTTTCGGCGGCTCGTATGGGAACGCTCTAGGTACAATAATCTGAATAACAAAGACTCCGCCGTCATAAATACCAGTACCAAGGATGAAGCCTTGCCAACGTCTGAGATCACCATTGATTGGCTGGAATGAGGGCTCCTCAGTTTCCATGCTCTTTGCTTCTAGGGCAAGTCTTGCCCAAAAATCCTCTTCTGACAGCATATGTGATACGCCTCGGTGGGAAAAACGTTCCCTGGTTCAGAATAAAAGAGTAGGCATTTGCCTTGAATATTTTTTCGGTTATATCTAGATTACCATCATCTTTGGTTTATTTAGCATAACCTCTCGGCTATTGTTCCATAATAAAAGGAGGGAGACGCGCCCAGGGGCGCACCATTCCGATAGATTCTCAGCCTCCTTCTGTTCGAGTGATGAGGTACAAAACGTCTGAGTGTGTAATGCCTTCGCCTTTGATTGTTTGCTCATCGTTCATCTGATGGCCACGATAGCTAAGGACGACGATGTTCGGGGGGATGCGTCGCATCTGAGCAACCTTCCGTCGGATTTCGCCAATTGTCGTGTTTGGCTCAACCTCTAGGAAGACTGAATCGCCACCACCGATTGCAGGTCGGATTTCAATACGCATTTTTTTATTCACCAGCCTATTTTCTGACAGGTTTCAATTTTCTTAGTGGGATGCGAGAACGACAAATCGGGCATACGCCTTTCACCTTGATCCATTCTGCGAGGTGCGCGTAATGAGCAGGGTTTCCGCATTTCGGGCAGAAGACCTTCTGCTGGCCTTCGCGGATTGGGAGTCCACAAACGCTACATTGTTGCTGAGGAGTGGTCCAATCCCACGTTCCAATTTCTTTGACACGCGTGATTACGAATCTATCCTCAGTCATTGTAGCATTCCTTGTCGTTTCCGCTTGCCTCCTCTACTAAGCGCATTCATAAAAACCTATGCAAATAGAATAGATGAATTGTGGAAATCTGTGGAGCGATTAATCAAAGCTTTTAAGGATGGGGCGAGTTACCTTGAACATGCGCTTCAGGAGCGAATCTTGCTTTGTCAGAGGCACCAAAGTTTAAAATTGAGATTGAAGCAATTAAAACACCCAAGGGGCTAGTGCCTACTGTTGAATCTCTGAGGCGTATTGTCAAAGCGCTCAATGTACTGGACGCAGATTTTAATCGGATGAATCTGAAAATGGAGGCAAATATCCGCGCGCTTCTACGAGAGGTAAAAACACTTCAGAAGCTAGTTGCAGATGACACAATAGCATCTGAGTCGTCAGTGGAAAGACTTGGCATCCTTGTGGAACGTATGGACTCGCTAGAAAAGAACCTTCGAAAACAAAAGACAGCACCTGCCGGCGACACAACAGCTGCATCCTTAAAGGCGCTGAAGCAGGAAATCACTCCTACCTTGACAAAAACTGCGAAGCGTTTGGAACAAACATTAACACTTTTTGAACGACGCCTTGACGAATTTCTCCGTGAACTGAAAAGCAGTATACTCCTCACGGTTCGGCAAGCCACCTCTACATCCTCCTCTCCAAAGCCCACTTCAAGAAGGCGTTCCAGGAGCACCTAACTAGTCTTATTACCTCACTTGCTAAAGATTAAATTCCCGCTCTCCCTAACAAGATTCAAACTCAAACGTTATGGTGATTCCAATGGCTCAAGCAGTGCGAAGGAAAACTGAAATGGCGATTGCTCGCGAAGCCCAGTTGATGTTCCGTCGGGCCCCAACATTCACTCCAGTCGGGAATAATTTACGCCGTTGGCGCGGAAAAATCAAGGGTGGTCCACGAGGTAGAAAGGAGTTCCTCGTTGAAATAATCGTACCGCCTAACTTTCCGGCTCAGCCGCCAGTTGCTCGCATGTTGACGCCAACGAAACATCCTCGGGTAGATAGTGAGTCTGGTGCTATTCATCTACGAATCGTAACTCAATGGCAACCTCACTACCATATTTACCAAGTTGTTAATAGTATCAAGGGACTCTTCGCGCGAGAACCTCCCAAAGTAGATGAAAGCCAAGAGCCTCCCAAAGTTGAGATGCCAGAGAGTGAGGAGCTCCTGCAGCGACGATACCAAGGATTGGAACGAGAAGTTACCCAGCTCACTAGGAAGATTCAAGAGCGCGATGAGCAGATTGCTCGGATGTCTGCTCAGAGAGATACCCATCGAATTCCAGCGAGTGAGACATCAGGAGAGGAAGAACTCGACGCACTAATCCTACCAAGTGATCCGCTGGAACGTCAAAAACTCGAACTGGAAAGTGAAAGACTAGCAATAGAGGATTTGCTGCAAAACTTAGAGGAGAAGTTCGAAAACGCTGAAATCACTGCTACTGAGTACACCAAACTCTATAAGCGATATAAGCGTCGTCTCTACCAAATCGAGAAGGCTCTTCAGAAGCTAGGTAAGTAAAGTATAGGCTGAGGCGTGATTCTATGGCTGTACGAGAACGGCGGCGGGGACGAAGGCGGGTCCAAGAACTTAAAGCTGATTTATACGGTAGCATTGCAACCCTCGACAGCATTGTTCGAAAGTTCGAAGAGGGAGATTTGAACCC